>NZ_JAKEDU010000003.1 GCF_021462405.1 Thermus tengchongensis
ACCCCCACCTGCCGGGCCAACAAGATGTGCTCCCGCGTCTGTGGCATCGGCCCGTCCACCGCCGATACCACCAAAATCGCCCCGTCCATCTGCGCCGCACCCGTGATCATGTTCTTGATGTAGTCCGCGTGCCCCGGACAGTCCACGTGCGAATAGTGCCGCTTCGCCGTCTCGTACTCCACATGCGCCGTGTTGATCGTAATCCCACGCGCACGCTCCTCCGGCGCCTTGTCAATGTCCCCGTAGTCCTTCACCTCCACATTCGGGTTCTCCGCCGCCGTCACAAACGTCAAAGCCGCCGTCAACGTCGTCTTCCCGTGGTCCACGTGCCCAATCGTCCCCACGTTCACGTGAGGCTTCGTACGGACAAACTCGCCCTTGGCCATCTGCGCCCTCCTTTCCGTATGCGGGGCAGGCCCGAAGGCCCACCCCCAGGCATTCCTACTGACCCTTGATGAGCTTCTCCTGCACCTGCTTGGGGACTTCCTGGTAGTGGTCGAAGAACATGACGAAGGAGCCTCGGCCCTGCGTCTTGGAGCGCAGGTCGGTGGCGTAGCCGAACATCTCCGCCAGGGGCACGTAGGCCCGGATCACCTGGGTGTTCCCCCTGGGCTCCATGCCCAAGATCTGGCCCCGGCGGGCGTTCAGGTCGCCAATCACGTCGCCCATGTACTCCTCGGGGGTGGTGACCTCCACCCGCATGATGGGCTCGAGGATCACGGGATCCCCCTTCTGCACCGCTTCCTTGATGGCCATGGAGCCTGCGATCTTGAAGGCCATCTCCGAGGAGTCCACCTCGTGGTAGGAACCGTCGTAGAGGGTCACCTTTACGTCCACCACGGGGAAGCCAATCAGGGGACCCGACTGCATGGCCTCCTCGATGCCCTTCTGCACCGCGGGGATGTACTCCTTGGGGATCACCCCGCCCACGATGGCGTTGACGAACTCAAAGCCCGACCCTCGAGGCAGGGGCTCGGCCTTGATCTTGACGTGGCCGTACTGGCCGCGGCCACCGGTCTGGCGGATGAACTTGCCCTCCACGTCCACCGGGCGGGTGATGGTCTCGCGGTAGGCCACCTGGGGCTTGCCCACGTTGGCGTCCACCTTGAACTCCCGCTTCAGGCGGTCCACGATGATCTCCAGGTGGAGCTCGCCCATCCCGCTGATGATGGTCTGGCCGGTCTCGGGGTGGGTGGAGACGCGGAAGGTGGGGTCCTCCTCCGCCAGGCGGGCCAGGGCCTGGGAGAGCTTGTCCTGGTCCGCTTTGGTCTTGGGCTCGATGGCCACGTCGATGACGGGCTCGGGCACCTCAATGGACTCCAGGACGATGCGCGGGGCATCCTCGCCCACCAGGGTGTCCCCGGTGATGGTTTCCTTGAGGCCCACCACCGCCCCCAGGTCACCTGCCCGGAGCTCCTCCACCTCCTCCCGGTGGTTGGCGTGCATCCTGAGAAGCCGGGCCACCCGCTCCTTACGGCCCTTGGTGGTGTTGTACACGTAGGAGCCGGAGGTGAGGGTGCCGGAGTAGACCCGAATGAAGGTGAGGCGGCCCACGTAGGGGTCGGCCATGATCTTGAAGGCCAAGGCCGCCAGGGGGCCGTCGGGATCCGGGTGAATCTCCACCTCGTTCCCGTCAGGCGTGGTGCCCCGGATGGGGGGGATGTCCAAGGGGGAGGGCAGGTAGTCCACCACCGCATCCAGGAGGAGCTGGACGCCCTTGTTCTTCAAGGCGGAGCCCAAGAACACGGGGGTGATCTGGATGGCGATGGTGCCCTTGCGGATGGCCGCCACCAGCTCCTCCTCGGTGGGCTCCTCGCCCTCGAGGTACTTGAGCATCACGTTTTCATCGAAGTCAGCGGCGACCTCAATGAGCTTCTCGTGGTACTCCCGGGCCTGGGGGAGGTACTCCTCGGGGATGGGGACCTCACGGATGTCGGTGCCCAAGTCGTTGCCGTAGGTGTAGGCCTTCATCCGGAGGACGTCGATGATCCCGGAAAAGGTGTCCTCGCGGCCGATGGGGAGCTGCATGACCACGGGCCTCGCCCCCAGGCGCTCCTGCATGGTGCGGATCACCAGCCAAAGGTCAGCCCCCGTTTTGTCCATCTTGTTGGCGAAGGCGATGCGGGGCACCTTGTACTTCTCCGCCTGGCGCCAGACGGTCTCCGACTGGGGCTCCACCCCCTGGCTGGAGTCAAAGACCACGATGGCCCCGTCCAGCACCCGCATGGAGCGCTCCACCTCGATGGTGAAGTCCACGTGGCCGGGGGTGTCGATGATGTTGATGCGGTGGTCCTTCCAGAAGCAGGTGGTCACGGCGGCGGTGATGGTGATGCCCCGCTCCCGCTCCTGCTCCATGAAGTCCATGGTGGCCGCACCCTCGTGGACCTCCCCGATTTTGTGGATCTTGCCGGTGTAGTAGAGGATGCGCTCGGTGGTGGTGGTCTTACCGGCATCGATGTGGGCGGCGATGCCGATGTTGCGGAGCCTCTTTAGGTCGTACTCTACCTTAACCGCCATGGCTTACCACCGGTAGTGGGCGTAGGCGCGGTTGGCCTCGGCCATGCGCTCCACGTCCTCCTTCTTCTTCACCGCTCCGCCCTTGCCCTCGGCCGCATCCATGAGTTCATGGGCGATGCGCACGGCAGCCCCCCGCTCGGAACGGGCGTTGGCCGCCTGCACCAGCCAGCGCAGGGCCAAGGACTGCTGCCTCCTGGGGGAGACCTCCATGGGCACCTGGTAGTTGGCCCCACCCACGCGGCGGGAACGCACCTCCATCCGGGGCTTCACGTTCTCCACCGCCTGCTTAAAGACCTTCAACGGCTCCTGCCCGGTCTTCTCCTGGATGATGCGACAGGCATCGTAGAAGATGCGGGCAGCCAGGTTCTTCTTGCCATCCCGCATGATCTTGTTGATGAAGGCCGACACCACCACATCCCCGTAGACCAGGTCGGGCTGCAGTTGGCGTACCTCTGCTCTTCTTCTCCGTGCCATAGCTCACCTACTTCTTCTTGGCCGGAGCCGCGCCCTTGGCCTCCTTAGGCTTCTTGGTTCCGTACTTGGAGCGGCTCTTCTTGCGGTCCTTCACGCCCTGGGCGTCGTAGACCCCGCGCACGATGTGGTAGCGCACGCCCGGCAGGTCCTTCACACGGCCACCCCGGATGAGGACCACGGAGTGCTCCTGCAGGTTGTGCCCCTCACCGGGAATGTAGGCGGTCACCTCGTACCCGGAGGTAAGGCGCACCTTGGCCACCTTACGCAAGGCGGAGTTGGGCTTCTTGGGGGTTACGGTGCGCACCACCGTGCACACCCCCCGGCGGAAGGGCGAGCCCTTCAAGGCCGGAACCTTGCTCTTCTTCTGGACCTTCTCGCGGCCCTTTCTAACCAGCTGGTTGATCGTCGGCAGTGCCACCACTCCCTTCTTATTGGACTTGCCCCCGTGTTCTCAAGATCCACCCGGGGGAAGGTGCATTCCCCCGACCTTCGCCCACACAGGGCAGCACCCTCAGGACCAGGGGCTGGCCCTGAGGGCCCTCAACTTGCCTAGTCTACAGGCCCAGGGGCGTTTTGACAAGCGGCGAGCCATGGAAAACCCCCGCCCGAAGGCGGGGTGTTCTGGAGCCGGTGGCCGGATTCGAACCGGCGGCCTACCGCTTACGAGGCGGTTGCTCTACCGCTGAGCTACACCGGCCCGCCCTAAAGAGTCTAGGGCAGGAGGCTCTTCTTGGCAACTACCTGAGCACCACCCCGGGCTGGACCCTTAGGGCACGGAAGAGGGGCAAGAGAGCGGAAAGGAAGGTGGCGGCTAGGCTTGCGCCGCTCACCAGAAGGAAGTCCGAAAGGCGCATCTCCACAGGCAGGTGGGTGAGGAAGTAAAGCTCCCCCGGAAGGTCCACTGGGCGGAGGGAGAGGTAGAGGCAAAGAAGATACCCCAGGAGATTGCCTAGAAGAACCCCCCCGATTCCCAGAAAAACCCCTTCCAGGGCGAAAACCATCCCCACGGTGAACCTCGAGGCCCCCATGGCCCGAAGAAGGGCGATCTCCGGGGTCTTCTCCACCACCTTGAGCACAAGAAGGTTGGCCACCCCCAGGGCGGCCACCGCCACAATCAGGAAGATCAGGATGCCCAGGACCCGCTTCTGCAGGGAAAGCTGCTCCAAAAGTGTACGCTGGGTGTCCTGCCAGGCCTGGGGGAAAAAGCGGGTGCCGGCAAGGGCTACCCCTATCTCCTTGGCCCGCCAGGGGTCCTTAAGGCGCACCTGGTACCCTTGGGCCCGTATGCCGGAAAGCCTCTCCACCGTTTTCAGGTCCACGAAGGCATAGGCGGAATCCAGGAGGTAGTTTCCCGTGCGAAACGCCCCCAAGACCCTTAGCTCCACCCGCTCCTGGGTGGCGGACATGGCATAGAGCCTGTCCCCCACGAAGGCTCCCAGGGATTGTTGCAGAGCCGAGCCCAGGTAGATGCCCCCGGGTTCCAGCCCCAGCCCCAGACCGGGGTAGAGGGCCTCACCTCCCTCACCCAGGCCCACCAGGGTGGCGAAGTCCACCCCCGGGCCCCTGGCACCCTCCGCCGGGCGGATTAGGAGAGCCTTGGTGGCGGCAAAGGGGGCGTAGGCCTCCATCTCGGGGTGTTGGGGCATGGGGGGGAGTTCCTCCGAAAGGCTGAAGAGGACCAGGTGGGGGTAGGCCTTCAAGGTGGCCCGCACCAGACCACTGACAAAGCCATTGGTGAGGGAGAGGGCGGTGAGGAGGACCGCCACCCCTACCCCCACCCCCAAAAGGGCCAAGGCGGTCTGCAGGGGCCTACGCCGCAGGTGGGCCAGGGCCAGAAAGAAGGCGAAGCGCACGCCCTAAGGATAAGGAAACTCTTGGCCTTTAGCGCCTGGGGTACTCCACCACCTCGAGGCTCACCACCCTGCGGCCAAAGCGCAGGGCTGTGGCCCGGTCGGGAAGCCAAACGTCCACCTTCTCCCGCATCCTGGGGTGCATCACGTCGGCCACCACGAAGATGCGGTCCCGGAAAAGGTAGTCAAACTGCCCACGGCCCCGGCCGTACACGGAACCCAGGTCCTTAAGGCGCACCTTGGTGCCGTAGGGCAGGACCTTGAGGAGGTCCGGGCTCACCGCCAGGACCCCCAAGCGGGTGCGCATGCCGGTGGCGGTGAGAAAGGGGGTGGAGTCGGTTTCCCGTACGCTGGAGGTGTAGGCCGTAGCCTGCAAGACCAGCACCTTCTTACCGCCAGACTGGGCCCATCCCCCAGCAACGGCGAGGGATAGAAGGAGCGCCACGAGCAATCCTCGCATAGCGCCCCTGAGTATGCAGACGAACCCTGGGAATTTCTGAGAAGGATGAGGTCAAGCCCTCATGCAAGCCCCTGCTTCTATTTTGAATTCATTCCCGAAGCTTAAGAACTCCGCACTGTAAAGAGCGCAATTTCCGCTACTCTATGAGAAAAAACCAAATGAACTTTAGTTTCTCCTAATCCCCATTTAAAGACCCTCAGGGACAAGGGGAGGCAGAAAGGGTGAGGGTGTACCTGCCGCTGAAGCGGCTCTCGGGATCGTTAAACCCAGCCATGGACTGGTTGCGCTCCTGGACCACAACTATACTGGGTGTGAAGCCGAGATCGCCCAGATTCACCACCCGCATCACCCGGTCTAGACGAACGGGGTTTCCCGGAGTGGTGCTCGCGGAAACCTTGGCAACCAAATCCAGAACCCCGGGTTCAAAACACAGGTATGGGCCGCTTCCCGGGTTCAGCTGGTACATGTCGGCTTCCCCCACAAACTCTATGGCCCCTATGGTGCTTCCCAGAGAAAGCGGCTGTAGGGGTCGGCTCGGATCGCCATTCGGATCTGGGGTGAACCAAACGGCCTTTAAACTCGCCGTATCCTGCTCTGTAGCAAGATTCTCCACACGGAGATAGAAGACTTGCCCTGTTGTGCCCCGGAAGTTAAGGCGGATACCAATGTCGGCAAACACCTGTGGGGTCAGTCCCAAGGGGTATGCGTAGATCTCGGCAACCACGCCAAACCTATCCCGGGCAACGCTGACCGCCTGGACAACCCCTTGGTCGTTGAGGAGTACCAGCCGCAGATTTCCCCGCAACTGAAGTTGCGCCGACACCGCGCTCACCTGCACCGCACCCGAATTGGGCAAACGAATGCGGAAAGTTTTGACAGCAGGAACCACACGTCCTCCCGAACGTACCTCGGCAGCAGGTAAGGGAACCGGTAAAACCGTTCCCCCTACGTCCAGATCGCCACTCACCGGCGGTACAGGTTGCACGCCGCAAGCCGCCAGCAAAATGAGGCTGGCTAAAATCAGGCTCTGTCGCCACATAGCAAACCCCCCTCTCCCTCAAGCATAGTTCGGAAGAGGGGGTAGAGCCTTGGAGTTTCCTTTAGCTACTCCAAGACCCCCAGGTAGGCGTAAAGGTCAGGCCCTCCAGGGAGGATCTCCACCACGAGCCCCGGGAACTTCCCGACCACTTCCTCGGCCTTTTCCTTAGAGGTGTTGGGGCCCAGGAAAAGGGTGAGGATTTCCTTGTCTTCTCCAGCCAGGCGGATAAGGCCCTCCAGCACCTCCTCGGGGGTTTCCCCCATGAGGACCAGCCTTCCATCCAGAAGCCCGATGGGCTTATCCTTTAGGACCTTGACCCCATCCACCTCAGCGTCCCGGCTGGCCCACGTGACCTCGAGGGTCACCGCCCCCTTTAGGGCCTCCTCCATCTCGGGAAGAAGCTCCTCCACCTCCACCTCAGGCAAGTAGCGCACCGCCGCCGCCAGGCCCTGGCCCAGGGTACGGGTCTTGAGCACGTACACCTCTTTGCCCTGGGCTTTGGCCAGCTCCGCCGCCTTCTCCGCCGCCAGGAAAACGTTCGGGTTGTTGGGCAGGAGGATCACCTTGGGGCTGGCCACGCTCCTGATGGCAGCCAGCAGATCCTCCACGCTGGGGTTTTGCGTCTTGTCCCCCGCCACCACCCGGGCCCCCAGGCTGCGGAAGACCCGACTCGGGCCATGCCCCAAGGCCACCGCCACCAGGCCCGTGGGAGGAGGGGCCTCCTCTCCTGCCCCCACCATGGCCAGAATCTCCGTGTGTTGCTCGGTCATGTCTTCCACCTTGGTGCGCACCATGCGGCCGAAGCGGGCCACGGTGGCCAGGAGGCCATCGGGGTCGTCGGTGTGGATGTGCCCCTTCACGTAGCCCTCGGCCCCCACCACCAAGAGGGAGTCCCCGAAGGGGGCCACGGCCTCGCGGATCCTCTCTATGGGCACCTCCACCCCCTCCATGAGGAACTCCGTGCAGTAGCCAAACTCCTCGGTGGCGAAGGCGGTCTGGGCGTAGCGCTCCACCTTGGGGGGCTCGGGCAGGGGAAGCCCCAGGACATACCCCCGAATACCCTCCAGAAAGCGCACATACCCCGCACCCCCGGCGTCCACCACCCCCGCCTGCTTCAGGACGGGAAGGAGATCCGGGGTCTTCTCCAGAGCCCTTTGGGCTGCGCCAAGGGCATTTGCCAGGGTTTCCTCGAGGGTCTCCCCTTGAGCTCCTTCCCCAGCCGCCCGGGCCACGGTGAGGATGGTGCCTTCCACCGGCTTCATCACCGCCTTGTATCCGGTTTCCGCCCCCAGGCGCAGGGCCTCAGCTAGGGCGGAGGCATCCAGCACCTCCCTCTTGCGGAGGGCCTCGCTGAACCCCTTCAGGATCTGGGAAAGGATCACCCCGCTGTTCCCCCGAGCCCCCAAAAGGCTCCCGTAAGCGATGGCCCGGGCCACCTCCGGCATCTTGGAGGTGTCGGCCAGATCTAGCTCCCGCCGGGCAGATTGGAGGGTGAGGTGCATGTTGGTGCCCGTGTCCCCATCGGGGACAGGGTAGACGTTGAGGGCGTTGATCTCCTCCACGAACACGGAAAACCAGTCCGTGGCGTAGCGGAAGGCCTCGGCCACCTCCCCAGGGCTTAGGCTAGCCACGCCCCACCCCCACCACGTGGACCCGCACCTGGGAGAGCTTAACCCCTGCCAGCTTCTCGGCGGCGAAGGCTACCCGCTCCGCCAAAGACTCCACCACCGTGGGGATGCGGGCGCCCACCGCCACCACCACGTAGAAGTCGGCGGTGTACTTTCCCGGGCTCGTCGGGTCCTGGCGCACCACCACCCCCTCGCTGGCCTCCTGCCGCCCCAGGATGCGCACCACCTGGTCCTTAAACCCCGCCGGGGCCATGCCCACCACCCCCGGCACCTCGTGGGCCGCCAGGGCCAGCAAGGAGGCCAAAGCCCCCTCAGTTACCGTCACCCGTCCTTGCATCCTACCTCCTTAGGGCCTCCTCCGGGGGAGTATAGGACAGGCCGAAGGCCTCCGCCACCCCGGGATGGGTGAGGAGTCCCTTGTGGGTGTTCAGGCCCTTGAGAAGAGCGCCATCCTCCAGGAGGGCTTGAAGGCCCTTCTCCGCCAGCTTCAGCACATAGGGCAGGGTCTGGTTGGTAAGGGCGAAGGTGCTGGTCCTGGGCACCGCCCCCGGCATGTTGGCCACCCCGTAGTGCACCACTCCCTCCACCACGTAGGTGGGCTCGGCGTGGGTGGTGGGGCGGATGGTCTCCACGCACCCCCCCTGGTCCACGGCCACGTCCACAATCACCGAGCCCTCCTTCATGAGGGGAAGCATGTCCCGGGTAACCAGCTTGGGAGCCTTGGCCCCCGGCACCAAGACCGCCCCGATGAGGAGGTCAGCGTGCTGGATGCTCTTCTTGATATTGGCCTCGGTGGCGGTGAGGGTGACCACCCGGCCCCCGAAGATATCGTCCAGGTACTGAAGGCGCCTGTGGTTCACGTCCAGAATGGTCACCTGGGCCCCCATACCCAGGGCGATCTTGGCGGCGTTGGTGCCCACGGTACCGCCCCCCAGGATGACCACGCTGGCCGGGGCCACCCCGGGCACCCCCCCGAGGAGCACCCCCCGCCCCCCGTGGGGCTTCTCCAGGAACTGGGCCCCCACCTGGGGGGCCATGCGGCCCGCCACCTCGCTCATGGGCACCAGGAGGGGCAGGGAGCCATCGGGAAGCTGCACCGTCTCGTAGGCGATCCCCGTGACCCCACTCCTCAGCATGGCCTCAGTGAGGGCGCGGTCCGCAGCCAGGTGCAGGTAGGTGAAGAGGAGGAGCCCCTCCCGCAGGAAGGGGTACTCCTCGGGCAGGGGCTCCTTCACCTTCACCACCATCTCCGCTCCCCAGGCCTCCTCCCGGCTCACCAGGTGGGCCCCGGCTCGCTCGTACTCGGCATCGGATAGGCCGGAACCCACACCCGCTCCCCGTTCCACCAAAACGGTATGCCCCCGCTTGACCAGGCTTTCCACCCCACCCGGGGTCATGGCCACGCGGTTTTCCAGGGTCTTGATCTCCTTGGGTACGCCGATCACCATACTAGGCCTCCTTTACGAAGACGCGTCTTATCTTGAGCTTGAAGCCGTCGCCCTCGGCGATGGCCAGAAGCCTTCTTCGGGAATCCACCAGGGCCACATAGCCCAGGGCGGGGATGGGCAAGGGTACCCCCTCCAGCACGCGCCGAGCCTCGGTGTGGGAAAGCTCCACCACCGGAAAGGGCAGGACATCGGTCTCGGGGATGGCCTTTTCCGGGGAAAGCTCGGAAAGCTTTACCGCCCTTTCCAGCCCCACCTTGCCGATACGGGTGCGCACCAGCCCGGAAAGGAAAGCCTTGGTCTTAAGCCTCTCCCCCAGGTCCCGGGCAAAGGCCCGCACATAGGTGCCCGGGCCCACCACCAAGCGGATCACCGCCGTGGGGTAAGGGCCCAAGGGCTTGGGAAGCTCCACCTTGCGCCCGCCCTTTTCTGCAAGCCGCCAGCCCTTGGCCGAGGGAGCGATGGGATGGGGTATGGGCTCGGGATCCAAGGCCAGGAGTTCCACCTCCAGGTACTTTACCGGCCTCGGGCCAAGCTCCAAGGGCTTCCCCTCCCGAGCGGCCTCGTAGGCCCGTTTCCCTCCCACCTTGATGGCGGAGTAGAGGGGAGGCACCTGCTCCTTGAGCTTCAAAAAGGAAGGGAGAACGGTTTCCAAGTCCTTGCGCTCAAAGCGCACCGGCGCTTCCTCGCTCACCGGCCCTTCCGCATCCAGGGTGGGGGTGGTGGCCCCGAAGGAAACCCAGGCGATGTACTCCTTGTCCTCCCCCGAAAGGAAGGGAACCAGCTTGGTGCTCTCGTCGGAAACCAAAAGGAGAAGGCCCGTGGCCAGGGGATCCAGGGTTCCGGTATGCCCCACCCGGCGGGTACCAAGAAGGCGCCTCGCCTCCTCCACCGCATCGTGGGAGGTGAGGTGGAGGGGCTTATCCACCGCATAGAGGGCCATGCCTAGGGGATTGTACCACCACCCGCCAGGGGAAAGAATGGAGGCATGGACCTGAAAGGCCGTTACCCCAGCCTTTCCTTCACCTGGCCCCGGCCCGGGGTGCTGGAGATCACCTTGCGGGGGGGAAAACTCAACGCCTTGGGCCCCGAAGCCCACCGGGACCTGGCCCGCATCTGGCAGGACTTAGGGGAACTCGAGGACGTCAAGGCTGTTCTTTTAAGGGGCGAGGGTGGGATCTTCTCCGCCGGGGGTTCCTTCGCCCTCATCGAGGAGATGCGCTCCTCCCACCAAGCCTTGATGCGGGTCTTTTGGGAAGCGAGGGAACTGGTGCTCGGGCCCATGAACTTCCCCAGGCCGGTGGTGGCTGCGGTGGAAGGGGTGGCGGTGGGGGCGGGGCTGGCCTTGGCCCTGGCGAGCGACGTGGTGGTGGTGGGCAAGAAGGCCAGGCTTCTGGACGGGCATCTTAGGCTTGGAGTGGCAGCCGGGGACCATGCGGTCCTCCTGTGGCCCCTCCTGGTGGGCATGGCCAAGGCCAAGTACCACCTCCTCCTCAATGAACCCCTCACCGGGGAAGAAGCGGAAAGGCTGGGCCTGGTGGCCCTGGCGGTGGAGGACGAGAAGGTGTACGAAAGGGCCCTCGAGGTGGCCATGCGCCTGGCCGAAGGTCCAAAGGAGGCCCTGAGCCTCACCAAGCACGCCCTGAACAACTGGTTCCGCACCTTCGTGCCCCACTTTGAGGTGTCCTTGGCCCTGGAGTTTTTGGGGTTCCAAGGAGAAGCATTGGAAGAAGGGCTACGGGCGCTTAAGGAAAAGCGCAAACCCCAGTTCTAGCATGGAGAAACCCCTGCGCCTACAAGCCTTCCTGGCCCGCGCCGGCGTGGGAAGCCGCAGGAAGGCGGAGGAGCTCATCCGCCAGGGCCGGGTGCGGGTGAACGGGGAGGTGGCCCACCTGGGGCAGAAGGTGGGGCTGGGGGACGTGGTGGAGGTGGACGGGAAGCGGGTGGAACTCCCCCAGGAAAGGATCGTCCTGGCCCTGCATAAGCCTAAAGGCTACACCACCACCCGCTTTGACCCCCATGCCCAGAAGACGGTGTTTGACCTCCTCCCCCCCATCCCCGGCCTCCACCCCGTGGGCCGCCTGGACCGGGACTCGGAGGGCCTCCTCCTCTTCACCAACGACGGCGCCCTCACCTTCCGCCTCACCCACCCCCGGCACGGGGTCAAGAAGGTCTACCGGGTCTGGACGGAAAGGGGCACCCTGCCGGAAGGGGTCTGCCGCAAGCTCCTCCAGGGGGTGGAGCTGGAAGATGGCCCTGCCCAAGCCCTCGCCTGCCGCCCTGCTCCCGGGGGGGCCTACCTTACCCTGGCCGAGGGAAGAAAGCGGGAAGTGCGCAGGATGCTGAAGGCGGTGGGCTACCCCGTGCGCCGCCTCCTCAGGGTGCAGGTGGGTCCCATCCAGCTGGGCCACCTCCCCCCCGGGCGGTGGCGCAGGCTCTCCGAGGAGGAGGTGGCGGCCCTCCTGCGGGAGGGCGGGCTAGAATGAAGGGCATGTTCACCGCGGGAAACGGACCCGTGCAGATCAGCGCCGAGGCCATCGCCCAAAGGGTGCGGGAGCTGGGAGCCCAGATCGCCCAGGACTACCAGGGCAAAACCCCCCACCTCATCTCCGTCCTGAACGGGGCTTTCATCTTCACCGCCGACCTGGTGCGGGCCATCCCCCTCCCCCTCACCCTAGACTTCATCTCCATCAGCTCCTACGGCAACGCCTACCGCTCTAGCGGCGAGGTGGAGCTCATCAAGGACCTCCGCCTCCCCATCCACGGCCGGGACGTGATCGTGGTGGAGGACATCGTGGACACCGGGCTCACCCTTTCCTACCTCCTGGACTACCTCGAGGCCCGCAAGCCCGCCTCCATCCGGGTGGCCGCCCTCCTATCCAAGCCCTCGAGGCGCCAGGTGGAGGTGCCCATCCACTACCTGGGCTTTGAGATCGAGGACGCCTACGTCTTTGGCTACGGCCTGGACCGGGCCCAGTTTGACCGCAACCTGCCCTTCATCACCTCCATCCGCCCGGAGGAAGAGTGAGGTACCTGGACCTCCTCACCGCCCTCTTCGCCACGGTGCTCCTCACCTCCAACGTGGCCTCCACCAAGCTGGTGGTCCTGGGGCCTTTCACCTTTGACGGGGGTACCCTGCTTTTCCCCTTGGCCTACATCTTCGGCGACGTCCTCACCGAGGTCTACGGCTACCGGAAAAGCCGGCGGGTCATCTGGACGGGCTTTTTCGCCCTCCTTCTCGCCACCCTCACCTTCCAAGCGGTGGCCGCCCTCCCCACCCCACAGGACGGGGAAAGCCAGCGCTTTGGGGAGGCCTTCCGCCTCCTCCTGGGCCTCACCCCCCGGATCGTCCTGGGAAGCCTCCTCGCCTATTTCGCGGGGGAGTTCGCCAACGCCTACGTGCTGGCCAAGCTGAAGGTGCGCACCGGGGGGCGCCACTTCTGGCTCCGCGCCCTCCTCTCCACCCTGGCAGGCCAGGGACTGGACACCGGGATCTTCCTCCTGGTGGCCTTCTACGGGGTTTGGCCCCATGAGGTGCTCCTCGCCGTTTTCCTCTCCAACTACGTCTTCAAGGTGGGGGTGGAGGCCCTCATGCTCCCCGTCACCTACGGGGTGGTGGGCTTCCTGAAGCGGGCCGAGGGTATGGACGCCTACGACCGGGATACCGACTTCAACCCTTTCCGCCTGGCGTAAGCTTAAGGGGATGCCGGGAGTCGCCATCATCGGGGCGCAGTGGGGGGACGAGGGCAAGGGCAAGGTGGTGGACGCTTTGGCCCAGGAGGCGGACTACGTGATCCGCTACCAAGGGGGGGCCAATGCCGGGCACACCGTGGTGGCCGAGGGCCGGGTCTTCAAGCTGAACCTCCTGCCCTCAGGGGTCATCCACCCCCATGCGGTGAACGTCCTGGGGGACGGGATGGTAATCGATCCCTTCCGCTTCCAGGAGGAGCTCTCCGCCTTGGAGAAGGAAGGCTTCCGCCCCAAGGTGCTGGTCTCAGAAAGGGCCCACCTGGTTCTCCCCCACCACAAACACGTGGAAAGCCGCCACAACTTCGTGGGCACCACCGGCCGGGGCATCGGCCCCGCCTACTCCGACCGGGCGCGCAGGGTGGGCATCCGCGCCGGGGATCTCCTGGACGAGGGGGTCTTGCGGGAGCGGGTGCGCCGCCTCCTCTTGGAAAAGCCCAACTCCACCCGGGAGGCGGGCTGGGACACGGAGGAAAAGGCCCTGGCCGATCTCCTAAGGATGCGGGAGATCCTGGCCCCCTTTGTGGCCGACACGGGAAGCCTCCTGCGGGAGGCCCTGAAGCGGGGCAAGCGGCTTCTCTTTGAGGGGGCCCAGGCCACCCTCCTGGACCTCAACTACGGCACCTACCCCTACGTGACCAGCTCCCACCCCACGGTGGGGGGCATCCTGGTGGGCACGGGGCTAAACCACAAGGCCATCACCAAGGTCTACGGCGTGGCCAAAGCCTACGCCACCCGGGTGGGGGAAGGCCCCTTCCCCACCGAACTCCAGGGGGACCTGGCCCACCACCTCCGGGAGAAGGGCGGGGAGTACGGCACCACCACGGGACGCCCCAGGCGGGTGGGCTGGCTGGACCTGGTGGCCTTGAAGTACGCCTGCGAGGTGAACGGGTTCGACGGCCTGGCCCTCACCAAGCTGGACGTGCTCTCGGGGCTGGAGAAGGTGAAGGTGGCGGTGGAGTACCTGGACGGGGCTCGGCCGGGGGAAGCGGCCCCCGAGGCGGTGCGCTACGTGGAGCTTCCGGGCTGGGGCGACCTCTCCGGGGTGCGGAGCCGGGAAGATCTCCCCGCCTCCTTGAGGCGCTACCTGGAGCTCATAGAGGAATACACCGGTGTGCCCGTGGTCCTCTTCTCCACGAGCCCGAGAAGGGAGGACACCTTCGGGGCGGTGAGCTGGGTCTAATACCACCCCACCTTGGCTCCGCCAAGGTGGGGGCCCCGGTCAAGCCCTTCTTCAAACCCCCCTTTATCCCCTTAAGAAGGCCACGTAGCGCTCCAGGAGCAAGTAGGCCTCCCCCGAGGCCAGGACCTCCTGGGCCAGGCGCACCCCCTCGGCCAGGGAAGGAACTTTCCCCGCCGCATAGAAACCGGCCCCCGCCGCCAGGGCCACCCCCTGAGCGTGGGGGCCCTTTTCCTCCCCCTTCAGGACCCGCTTGGCCAGCTCAGCGTTCTCCTGGGGGGAGCCTCCCCGGAGGGCCGCCACGGGGAAGCGGGTCAGGCCCACCGCCTCCGGGGTGAGGGCATAGGCCCCCCGCCCCACCTCCACCACCTGGTTCTCCCCCAAGACGAGCTCGTCCGCCCCCTCCCCGTGGACCACCAAGCCCTTAGCCCCCAAGCGCTCCAGGGCCTCGGCCATGGGGGCAAGCCACCTTGGGCTAAAGACCCCAAGGACATACCGGTCGGCCCCCGCGGGGTTGGTGAGGGGGCCCAGGAGGTTGAAGACGGTGCGGATGCCAAGCTCCGCCCGCACGGGGGCCACGTGGCGCATGGCCGGGTGGAAGAGGCGGGCGAAGAGAAAGCCAAAGCCCAGCTCCTCAATGGCCTCCCCTACCCGCTCTGGAGGGGCCTCCAGGTCCACCCCCAGGGCCTCGAGGAGATCCGCCGAGCCCGCTCTTGAGCTTGCCGCCCGGTTCCCGTGCTTGGCCACCGCCACCCCCCCCGCCGCCGCCACCAGGGCCCCCAAGGTGGAGAGGTTCAAAAGCCCCTGGTGGTCCCCGCCCGTGCCCACGATGTCCAAGAGGGGTCGCCGCCTTACCGGCAGGGTCCTGGCGGCCTCCCGCATGGCCCTGGCCATGGCGGCGATCTCGGCAGGGGTTTCCCCCCTGAGGGCCATGGCGGTGAGCACCCCCGCCACCCGCACCGGGCTCAGTTCCCCCCGCATCATGGCCCCCATGAGGCCAAAGGCTTCCTCCTCCGTGAGCACCTCCCCCAAAAGCGCCTTTTTCACCGCGTCCATGGGTCCTCCAAGAAGTTCTTGAGGATGAGTTTACCGGCTTCCGTGAGGTAGCTTTCCGGGTGGAACTGCACCCCGTGGGTGGGGTATTGGCGGTGGCGGAAGCCCATCACCGTACGCCCCCCCGCCTCCTCCACCCAGGCGTTCACCCGGAGGTCTTCCGGCACCTCCTCCACCACCAGGGAGTGGTAGCGGGTGGCGGGGAAGGGGTTAGGCAGGCCCCGGAAAAGGCCGGTGCCGTCGTGGTGGATCTCGCTCACCTTGCCGTGCATGACGATGGGGGCGGGCACCACCTTACCCCCAAAGGCCATGCCGATGGCCTGGTGCCCCAGGCAGACCCCCAGGATGGGGTAGCGGGGGGCATACTGGGCGATGAGGGGCAGGGAAAGGCCCGCCTCGAGGGGGGTGCAGGGCCCAGGGCTTATCAGGATGCGGTCCGGGTCCAAAGCCTCCACCTCCTCCAGCCGGAACTGGTCGTTGCGCCACACCACAGGGCTTGCCCCCAGCTCCCCCAAATACTGCACCAGGTTGTAGGTGAAGCTGTCGTAGTTGTCGATCACGAGAACCCTCACTTCGCCCACCTCCCTTTCCGAGGCCCCCGCCCTGGCGCCAGCCAGGGTGGGGTGGTCATAGTCCTTCCTCCGCCATCTCCACCGCCTTCAGAAGGGCCTTCGCCTTGTTCCAGCACTCCTCGTACTCCCTTTCCGGCACCGAGTCCGCCACGATGCCCGCCCCCGCCTGCACGTGCATCCAGCCCTTGGCGATCACAAAGGTGCGCAGGGTGAGGGCCACGTCCATGGCCCCGTCGTAGGCCAGATACCCAAAGCTTCCCCCGTAGGGCCCCCGGCGGTGGGGCTCCAGTTCCTCGATGATCTCCATGGCCCGGATCTTGGGGGCCCCCGAGACCGTGCCCATGGGAAGCACGCTGGCCAGGGCGTCCAGGGGGGTCTTCCCCTCCGCCAAAACCCCTTCCACCGTGGACACCAGGTGCATCACGTGGGAGTAGTACTCCACGTGCAAGGGCTCGAGGACCCGCACCGTCCCGAAGGCCGAAACCCGGCCGATGTCGTTGCGGGAGAGGTCCAGAAGCATCACGTGCTCGGCCCGCTCCTTTTCGTCCTTTAGAAGCTCCTCGGCAAGCCGCTTATCCTCCTCCTCGTCCTTTCCCCGGGGCCTTGTGCCGGCGATGGGCCGAGTCACCACTTTCTTCCCGTCTGAGCGCAGGAGGCTTTCCGGGCTGGCGGAAACCAAGACCACCTCCCCCAGGTCCAAATAGCCCATGTAGGGGCTAGGGTTCACGCTCCTTAAGGCGCGGTAGAGGGCAAAGGGGTGGACGGTGAGGGGGGAGGAAAGCCTCAAGGAGAGCACCACCTGGAAGATGTCCCCGGCGCGGATGTAGGCCAGGGCCCTTTCCACTGCCTTTAGGTACTCCTCCCGGCTCATGTCGGGCGCAAAACGGGCCCTTCCCCCCGGCCTTTCCCCCGGCACCCCCGGCAAGGGACCCTTAAGCTTTTTCTCGGCCCAAAGAAGGCGGGCCTCGGCCTCCTCGGGGTCCGTCCCCGGGGCCACCAGGTGGAGGAGGCTTTTCAGGTGGTCAAAGACCAGCACCACCTCAGGCTCCACGAAGAGGAGGTCGGGGAGGCCCAGGTCGTCGGGCTTGAGGGCGGGCAAGCGCTCGTAGTGGCGGATGAGGTCGTAGGCGGCGTAGCCCACCACCCCCCCGAAGAAGGGGGGGAGGTCGGGGGGGCGCTCCAGGGGAGCGTGGACCACCTCGTAGAGGGTGCGCAAGGGGTCCCGGGTTTCCACCCTTGCCCCGTTTACGGCGAAAATCCCGTCCTTGAGCCGGAAGGTGCGCCTGGCCCCCACCCCCACGATGGAGAAGCGGCTTTGCCTTCCCCGCTCCACCGACTCCAGGAGGAAGCTCACGGGGGCCTTCTCCGCAAGCTTCAGGTAGGCGGTCACCGGGGTTTCCAGGTCGGCCAAGAGGGTTTTGCGAAAAGGCCTTATGGTTTCCATGCCGCTCCTTACAAAAACCCCGGGGCCTAGCCCCGGGGAAACACGCCCATCCGCCCCCGGGGACCTAACCGGGCCACCAAAGGGCGGGAAGCGGGCTCATGTTCCCAGAATAGCCCAAGCCCCCCCTGGCGTCCAGGGGGAGCCGGGCATCAAGGAAGCCTCAGAACCTTTCGGCCACCGTCTTCATCTGCAGGAAGTGCAAGAGGTAATCAGGCCCCCCGGCCTTGGTGTCGGTGCCGGAGAGGTTGAAGCCGCCGAAGGGCTGGACCCCCACCAGGGCCCCGGTGATCTTGCGGTTGAAGTAGAGGTTCCCCACGTGGAACTCCCGCCGGGCCCGTTCCAGGTGCTCCCGCTTGCGGGAGTAGACCCCCCCGGTGAGGCCGTAGACGGTGTTGTTGGCCACCTCGAGGGCCTCGCCAAAATCCCTCACCCGGATCACGGAGAGCACCGGGCCAAAGATCTCCTCCTGGGCGATCTTGGCGGTGGGAGGCACCTCGGTGAACACGGTGGGGGCGATGAAGTAGCCCTCCCCTTCCAGGCGCTTTCCCCCAAGAACCAGCTGGCCTTCCCCTTTGCCGATCTCGATGTAGGAGAGGATCTTCTCCTCCTGGGCCTTGCTGGCCACAGGGCCCAGGTCGGGGTTCTCCTCCGCGGGGCCCACCACCAGCTTGCGAGCCCGCTCCAGAAGGCGCTCCATCAGGGGCTCAAAGGCTTTTTCCGTGACGATAAGGCGACTCGCCGCCGAGCACTTCTGCCCCTGGAAGCCATAGGCGGAGATGAGGATGCCCTCGGTGGCGGCGTCCAAATCGGCGGTCTCATCCACAATGATGGCGTCCTTGCCCCCAAGCTCCAGGAAGACCCGCTTGATCCACTTCTGGCCGGGGGCCAGCCGGGCGGCCGCCTGGTGGATCCAAAGCCCCACCTCGAGGCTCCCCGTGAAGTTGATGAAGCGGGTCTGGGGGTGCTCCACCAAATAGGCCCCCACCTCCCGCCCCTCCCCGGGCAGGAAGTTCACCACCCCCGGGGGGAAGCCCGCCTCGTGGAAGATCTCAAAGACCTTGGCGGCGATGACCACCGTGTCCTCCGCAGGCTTGGCCACCACGGTGTTCCCCACGGCCACCGGCCCGGCGATCATCCCGGTGAAGATGGCGATGGGGAAGTTCCAGGGGGCGATGACCACCCCGGCCCCCAAGGGGATGTAGAAGCTCTCGTTGTCCTCCCCCGGGAAGGGCACCACCTCCACCGAGGGGTACTTGTACTTGAGGGCCTGGCGGGCGTAGTACTCCAGGAAGTCGATGGCCTCGGCCACCTCGGCGCTGGCCTCGGTCCAGTTCTTCCCGATCTCGTAGACCAGGGTGGCCTCCAGCTCCCGCCTTCTCCTCTTCATGAGGGCGGCAGCCTTCAAGAGGAGGCGGCTTCGGTCCTCCTGGGGCCAGTCCTTCCAGGTCCTAAAGGCCCGCCAGGCGGCCTCGAGGGCGGCCTCCGCCTCGGCCCGAGTGGCCTTGGCGGTGCTCCCCACCACCTCGCTGGGAGCCGAGGGGTTGAGGGAGAGGATCCTCTCCCCCGTGTCCACCCAGGCCCCGTCCAGGTAAAGACCCCAGTGGCGGCCAAACTCGGCCCTGACCCGCTTCAGGGCCTCTTTCATCTCCCGCCGGGCTTCCTCCGTCCCGAAGGTCTCGATGGGCTGGTTGCGGAAAGGCTCCACGGTCATGGCTTCCTCCTTCTAGCCTCCCAAGAGGCTTCTCAGCACCAAAAAGAGGTTCTCGGGCCGCTCGGCGATGCGCCGACTCAGATAGGGGTACCAGTGGGTGCCGTAGGGCACGTAGGCCCGCACGGTATAGCCCTCCTGGGCCAGGCGCCTTTGCTCCTCCGGGCGCACCCCAAAGAGGAGCTGGAACTCAAAGCGGTCCCTGGGCACGCCCATGGCCTGGGTGTAGCGCTTCACCTCGGCGATGAGGCGGGGGTCGTGGGTGGCGAAGGCCACGTAAAGCCCCTCCTTGAGCGCCAGCTTCCCCAAGTGCAAAAACTCGGCGTCAATGAGGCGCTTGTCCTGGAAGGCCACCTCCTTGGGCTCCCGGTAAGCGCCTTTCACCAGGCGGAGGTTGGGCCGGTAGGGGAGAAGGTCCAGGAGGTCTTTTTCCGTGCGGTAGAGGTAGCTTTGCAAGACCACCCCCACCCCGGTAAACCCTTCTTCCCGCAAGGCCTTGTAGAGGCGCAAGGTGGCGTCCACCCTGGGGGAATCCTCCATGTCCAGGCGCACGAAGACCCCCCTGGGCTCGGCCTCGCGGAGGATGCCCCGCAAAAGCTCCAGGGCCAAGGTCTCGGAGAGATCCAAACCCAGCTGGGTGAGCTTCAAGGAAACGTACTTGGGCCATGGGCGCTCGGATATTTTGCGGACCAGCTCCAGGATGCCCGCCTGGAAGCCCCGGGCCTCCTCCTCGCTACGGACCATCTCCCCCAGGAGGTCCAAGATGGCGTGCACCCCCTCGGCCTCCAGCCGCTCCGCCGCCTGGAGGGCCTCCTCCAGGCTCTCCCCCGCCACGTAGCGGCGCACCAGGCTCCTGGCCCTGCCCTTGATGAGGGCCTCCACCTTGGGGTTTCCCGCCACGGAAAGCACCGCCTGCCGATATACCATGTCCAGGTTCATACCCCTCCTTTCAGCCTGCCCACCACCAGGTCGCGGAAGCGCCCCACGTGGGCCTCCACCGCCCGCTTGGCCCCTTCCGGGTCGCGCCTTTTCAGGGCCTCGAGGATGGCCCAGTGTTCCTTGCGGGTGGTCTCCTCCTGGGAGAGGTTGGGCAGGGCGCTCCGCACCAGGGCCAGGCTGGAAAGCAGATCCTCGTAAAGGCGGTAAAGGGTCTTGTTCCCGGAAAGCCGCACCAGGGCCCGGTGGAACTCCAGGTCCCGGCGCATCTGCTCCGGGTAGTCCTCCCTAGGGGCCTCGTCGATGGCCTTGAGGCGCGCCTCCAGCTCCGCCAGCTCCCAAGGGGTGGCCCTCAGGGCCGCCTCCCGCGCCGCCTCCCCCTCTAGAAGGGCCCGCACCCCGTAGACCTCCTCCACCTCCTCCGGGCTGAAGGCCCGCACCCGGGCCCCTTTCCCGGGCACGAGCTCCACCAAGCCCTCCTCGGCCAGGCGCATGAGGGCCTCCCGCACCGGGGTGCGGGACACCCCCAGCTCCTGGGCCAGAAGGGGCTCGGAGAGCCGCTCCCCGGGGGCAAAGCGGCCGGAGAGGAGGAGGTCTTTCAGGTGCCGGTAGACGGCCTCGCGCACCTGGTTGGGTCGGCGGAAGCCCAAGGTCTGCATCCTGTATACAGGATATATCGGCGTTGTGGCTCCCGCAACCCTTAAGGCGCTCGAGGACCGACGAAAAGCAAGCGCTTCAGGCCTCCCCCAAGCCGCTTCCACCAGGGCCCGAACCTGGCCTCGTAGGAGCGAACGGCTTCCTCAGGGCCTAGGTCCATCCCCAGCTCCTGGGCCAGGAAGTAGCGGTGGTCCATCACCCAGAGGTAAAGGTCGGCCTCGGTGCGGCCGGGGAAGTCCCGAAGAAGCCCTAGGCGGCGGATGGCCTCCACCGTGGGCCGGTAAAGGTTGCGGTACCAGTCCACCACCGCCTCCTCCCAGGGGATCTCCCGCCCCTCCTCCAAACCCTTGAAGTAGCGCCGGGTGGCGATGTGGTCCAGGAGGAGGTCGTAGCGGCCCAAGGCGGTGAAGCGGATCGCCTCCGCCTCCGGCACCAGCTCTTTGAGCTGGGTTCGCTCCAGGAAGTGGGCGTACTCCGCCTTCAGGATGAGGTCCTTGGGGGTGTCCCCGGGGGCCACGGGCACGGGCACCTCCAGGGCGATGACGTAGGCGTCGATAAACCTCTGCCCCGTGGCCTTGGCCAGGGCCACCCGGTGGTTTCCGTCCTTGACGAAATAGGCTTCGCCCACCTGGTAGACCTCGATGGGGGGGAACTCCATCCCCGTAAGCTCCAGCGCCCGCAGGCGCTTCCAGCGCTCCAGGGTGTGGGGGGTCTTGGGCAGGAAGTGGCGGTCGAAGTCCTCGTAGCGGTCCACCGAGCCCACCACCTTCTCCACCTCGATGGTCCGTAGACCCAAGTGGTGCTCCCCTTTGGGCCTGAGGGCCAGGGCCTGGTGGAAGGGCAGCAGGGTGTCCGGCTCCCCCCGGAGGCGGTAGAGGAGCTCCTGGAACCTCACCCGCCGCTCCAGCCGCTCGGCCTCGGTTTCCGCCTGCCACACCCCCCTCATGGAAGCACTACCACCTCCCTAGCCCCAAGGTAGCACCCTCCGGTCAGGGGAGTGTGAGGCCCCCCACCTGGACAGGGAGGGCTTGCCGGGGTTTAGATAGGGCCATGAGCGTGTCCTTGCGCGCCCGCGTGGAAAGCGAGCTGGAGCGGCTACGGGGAGAGGGGCTTTACATCCGCCCCAGGGTCCTCGAGGCCCCCCAGGAGCCCGTGACCCGGGTGGAGGGACGGGAAGTGGTGAACCTCGCCTCCAACAACTACCTGGGCTTCGCCAACCACCCCTACCTGAAGGAGAAGGCCCGCCAGTACCTGGAGCGCTGGGGGGCAGGAAGCGGGGCGGTGCGCACCATCGCCGGCACCTTCACCTACCACCTGGAGCTGGAGGAGGCCTTAGCCCGCTTCAAGGGCACGGAAAGCGCCCTGGTCTTCCAGTCCGGCTTCACCGCCAACCAAGGGGTGCTGGGGGCGCTTCTCCAGGAGGGGGACCTGGTCTTCTCCGACGAGCTCAACCACGCCAGCATCATCGACGGCCTCCGCCTCACCAAGGCCACCCGTCTGGTCTACCGCCACGCGGATGTGGACCACCTGGAAGAGCTCCTGAAGGCCCACGACACCGATGGCCTCAAGCTCATCGTCACCGACGGGGTCTTCTCCATGGACGGGGACATCGCCCCCCTGGACCGGATCGTGCCCCTGGCCAAGCGCTACGGGGCGGTGGTCTACGTGGACGACGCCCACGGGAGCGGGGTCCTGGGGGAGATGGGCAAGGGCACGGTGCACCACTTTGGCTTCCACGCCGACCCCGACGTCATCCAGGTGGCCACCCTCTCCAAGGCCTGGGCGGTGGTGGGGGGGTACGCCGCCGGGGCCCTAGAGCTCAAGGACCTCCTCGTCAACAAGGCGAGGCCCTTCCTCTTCTCCACCAGCCATCCCCCGGCGGTGGTGGGGGCCCTCCTAGGGGCCCTGGAGCTCATCCAGAAGGAACCCGAGCGGGTGGAGCGCCTTTGGGCCAACACCCGCTACTTCAAGCAGGAGCTTGCCCGGATGGGCTACGACACCCTGGGGAGCCAGACCCCCATCACCCCGGTACTCTTCGGGGAGGCCCCCTTGGCCTTTGAAGCCAGCCGCCTCCTCCTGGAAGAGGGGGTCTTCGCCGTGGGCATCGGCTTCCCCACGGTGCCCCGGGGCAAGGCCAGGATCCGCAACATCGTCACCGCCGCCCACACGGAGGAGATGCTGGACCGGGCCCTCGAGGCCTACCAGAAGGTGGGCAGGAAGCTGGGCGTCATCCGCTAGATGGCTGGCCCTCCCCTTGCCGCCTCCCACCGGAGCCTGGGCCAGGTGCCCACCCCCAAGGCCCTGGTGGACTTTATGGTGGGCCTGGCCGAGGCCCCCAAAGGGGGGCGGGTGCTGGAACCCGCCTGCGCCCACGGGCCCTTCCTCCGGGCCTTCCGGGAGGCCCACGGCACCGGCTACCGCTTCCTGGGGGTAGAGGTGGACCCTCTGGCCCTGGACCTTCCCCCCTGGGCCAATGGGGTGCGGGCGGACTTCCTCCTTTGGGAGCCGGGGGAAGCCTTCGACCTCATTTTGGGCAACCCCCCCTACGGGGCCCTGGGGGCGGGGGCAAGGCTTTCCCCCGAGCGCCGCAAGGCCTACCGGGAGCGCTTCGCCACCTGGTGGGGGCGGTACAACCTCTACGGGGCCTTCCTGGAGAAGGGGGTGCGCCTCCTCAAACCTGGCGGGCTCCTGGTCTACGTGGTCCCCGCGGGCTGGATGGTCCTGGAGGAGTTCCAAAGGCTCCGGGCCTTCCTGGCCCGGGAAGGGGCTTTGGAGGTCTTCTACCTGGGCCGGGCCTTTCCCGGGCTCAAGGTGCGGGCCGCGGTCCTGCGCTTCCGCAAAGGAGGAAAGGGGCTTCGCCTCTACGACGCCGAAGCCCTGGGGCAGGGCCATCCCCCCCTTCTCCTCCTGGAAGAACCCGCCTGGCAGGGGGAAATGGTGCGCTTTCCCCACCGGGAGGCCCTGGCCCTGGAGGGGGAAGGCCTCCCCTTGGGGGAGGTCTTCCGCATCCGCTTCGCCGCCAGGAGCCCGGAGGTCAAGGCCCACCCCCTGACCCAAACCCGGCCAGGCCCCGGCCTGGTGCCCGTCCTCACCGGGAGGAACCTCCTGCCGGGGGAGGTGGACTACGAAACCCCCCACTCCGGCCTCTACTTTCCCAAGGAGGCCGCAGGCCTCCTCAAGCCCTTCTACGCCACCCCCCACCTGGTGGTGGGCCACACCCGCCACTACCGGGTGGTGGCCGCCTGGGACGGGCGGGCTTACCCTTGGCGGGAGGAGTTCCACCTCCTCCCCAAGGAGGGGGTGCGCCTGGACCCGGAGGCCCTGGTGGCCTACCTGAACGGGCCCGAGATCCAGGCCTACTACCGGGGCCTCTACCGGGAGGTGGTGCCCCACCTCACCCGGCCCATGCTGGAGCGCCTGCCCCTGCCCAAAGGCCTCGTCAGCGCCCGGTGAAGTAGGCGCGGAGCACCAGCCCCACGGCGAAGAGGAGGCCCAGGGCCACGAAGACCTCGGGGCGCTTGGGGGGGTCTTTCAGCCCCCGGTGGAACCAGCCCCCGGGCTCGAGGCCCCCCAGGTAGTGGAGCCCTGCCGCCAGGAGGAGGCCGTAGAGGAGGTGGAGGCCGTCCTTGGGCCTGAGCCCCAGGAAAAAGAGGAGAAAGCCCAGGGCCACCTGGAGGATGGCCACCCAGGCCGCCCCCCGCAACAGGGCGTAGAAGCGGGCGGGGAGGGGCCGGGAAAAGCCCAGGAGGCCCCAAAGGGCCAAGGCGGGCACCGCCAGGAGGAGGACCAAGCCCAAGAGGGCGTGCAGGAAGACCAGCGCCGGCATGAGGGCATGATACCGGGGAGGCCCCACCCCCTTGGAGCCCAGGCCGCCATGGGAGCCTCTTGCCCCTCTATACCTGGAGGGCATTGCGGGCCCTTCGGGGCAAGCATTTCTTATACTGGCTCCTGTAAACCTAGGGAGCTTGCTGAGCCTCAGGCCCCTTTCTCAAGGGAAAAACGGGCCTCGGCAGCCTGTGCTATACTGAAGGGGTGAGCTACGACGCATCCGCCATTAAGGTGCTCAAGGGGCTGGAAGGGGTGCGCCACCGCCCGGCCATGTACATCGGCGGCACGGGGGTGGAGGGGTACCACCACCTCTTCAAGGAGATCCTGGACAACGCCGTGGACGAGGCCCTGGCGGGCTACGCCACGGAGATCGTCACCACCCTGCACGCGGACGGCTCCCTCAGCGTGGAGGACAACGGCCGGGGCATCCCCGTGGACCTCATGCCCGAGGAGGGGAAGCCCGCGGTGGAGGTCATCTACACCACCTTGCACTCAGGAGGCAAGTTTGAGAGCGGGGCCTACAAGGTTTCCGGGGGCCTGCACGGGGTGGGGGCCAGCGTGGTGAACGCCCTCTCCGAGTGGACGGTGGTGGAGGTCTTCCGGGAGGGCAAGCACCACCGCATCGCCTTCAGCCGGGGCGAGGTCACCGAACCCCTCTCCGTGGTGGGGCCCGCTCCCAAGGGCAAGACCGGCACCCGGGTCACCTTCAAACCCGACCCCCTGATCTTCGGCAACCAAACCTTTGACCCCAGCAAGATCAGGGCCCGCCTGCGGGAGGTGAGCTACCTGGTGGCGGGGCTCAAGCTCCTCTTTAAAGACCTCCAGCACGGGCGGGAGGAGGTCTTCCTGGACAAAGGGGGCGTGGCCTCCTTCGCCAAGGCCCTGGCGGAAGGGGAGGAGCTCCTCTACGAGCGGCCCTTCCTCCTCCGGGGCCAGGACGGGGACGTGGAGGTGGAGGTGGGCCTCATCCACACCAAGGGGTACAACGCCGAGATCCTCACCTACGCCAACATGATCCCCACCCGGGACGGGGGCACCCACCTCACCGCCTTCAAGAGCGCCTACAGCCGCGCCCTGAACCAGTACGCCAAAAAGGCGGGCCTCAACAAGGAAAAAGGCCCCCAGCCCACGGGGGACGACCTCCTGGAGGGGCTTTATGCGGTGGTGAGCGTGAAGCTCCCCCAGCCGCAGTTTGAGGGGCAGACCAAGGGGAAGCTTCTAAACCCCGAGGCGGGAAGCGCTGTAAGCCAGGTGGTCTACGAGAAGTTCCTGGAAATCCTGGAGGAGAACCCCCGCATCGCCAAGACTATCTACGAGAAGGCCCTGCGGGCGGCCCAGGCCCGAGAGGCGGCCAGGAAAGCCCGGGAGCTGGTACGCCGCCAAAACCCCCTGGAGTCCGACGACCTTCCCGGGAAGCTCGCCGACTGCCAGACGGAAAACCCCGAGGAAGCGGAGCTTTTCATCGTGGAGGGGGACTCGGCCGGGGGAAGCGCCAAGCAGGGCCGGGACCGCCGCTTCCAGGCCATCCTGCCCCTTAGGGGCAAGATCCTGAACGTGGAGAAGGCCAGCCTCTCCAAGGCCCTGAAAAACGCCGAGGTGCGGGCCATGGTGGCGGCCATCGGGGCGGGGATCGGGGGCACGGGGGACGAGGCCCACTTTGACCTCGAGGGCCTCCGCTACCACAAGATCATCATCATGACCGATGCCGACGTGGACGGGAGCCACATCCGCACCCTTCTCCTCACCTTCTTCTACCGCTACATGCGCCCCCTTATCGAAAGGGGCTACGTCTACATCGCCCAGCCTCCCCTCTACCGCCTGCAGGTGGGGAAGCGGGTGGAGTACCTCTACTCCGACGAGGAGCTTTCCGCCCGCCTGAAGGAGCTGGAAGGCAAAAGCTACGAGGTGCAGCGCTTCAAGGGCCTGGGGGAGATGAACCCCGAGCAGCTTTGGGAGACCACCATGAACCCGGAGAAAAGGGTGTTGAAGCGGGTGGAGCTCCAGGACGCCCTCGAGGCCAGCGAGCTCTTCGAACGGCTCATGGGCCAGGATGTGGCCCCCAGGCGGGAGTTCATCGAGGAGCACGCCCGCTACGCGGAGCTGGACATCTAAGGTACCCCGTCGTGGCCCAAGCCACGGCGGGGGCCCCAAAAGAGGGGAAATGGCCGACTGGCTGGACCAAGGGGTGGCCCTCCTAAGGCAGGAGGGCCGCCTCCTCCTGGTGGCCCCCCCGGGGGCGGGGAAGAGCACCCTTTTCACCCTCAGGGTGCTCCAGGCCCTTCCCGGAAAGGTGCTCCTCTTTGAGCCCCGGCGGGTGGCGGCCCGGGCAGTGGCGGCCAGGCTGGCGGAGAACCTGGGGGAGCCCCTGGGCCAAACCGTGGGCTACCGGGTGCGCCTGGAGGGGAAGGAAAGCGGGGCCACCCGGCTCCTGGTCATGACCGAGGGCCTCCTCACGAGGCTCCTCTTGGAAGACCCTGCCCTCGAGGGGGTTTCCGCCGTCCTCCTGGACGAGGCCCACGAGCGCCACCTGGAAACCGACCTGGCCCTGGCCCTCCTCCTCAGGGTGCAGGAGACCCTGCGGCCCGACCTGAGGCTTGCCCTCCTCACCGCCACCCCGGACGAGGACCTGAGGCGGGCCTTTTCCGGGGCGGTTCTGGAGGTGGAAGGGGAGAGCCACCCGGTGGAGGTCTTCCACCTGCCCAAAGCCCCCCAAGGCCCCCTGGAACCCCTGGCCGCCCGCTACGCCCGGGAGGCCTTCTTGGAGGGCGAGGGGGATGTTTTGGTCTTCCTGCCGGGCAAGAGGGAAATAGAAAGGGTCCAAAGGCTCTTGGAAGGCCTCCCCGCCTTCCCCCTCCACGGGGGGCTTCCCCTTTCGGAGCAAGCGGCCCTCCTCCGGCCTGGCCCCCGCAGGATCGTCCTGGCCACGGACGTGGCCGAGACCAGCCTCACCCTGCCAGGGGTGCGGCGGGTGGTGGACACAGGGCTCGCCAAGAAGCCCCGCTTTGACCCCCGCACCGGCCTCACCCGCCTGGCCCTGGTGAGGATCCCCGAGGCCTCCGCCCGGCAACGGGCGGGGCGGGCCGGGCGCACGGGGCCGGGGCGGGTCTACCGCCTCTACCCCGAGGGCCCCTTTCCCCCAGGAAGGCCCGAGGTGCTGGAGGCGGACCTCTCCCGGGCCCTCCTCCTCTCCCTGGCCTTCGGGGAGAGGCTGGAGGCCCTCCCCCTCCCCACCCCGCCCCCCCAAGGGGCCCTCGAGGCCGCCTGGAACCTCCTCGGGCTCCTGGGGGCGGTGGCGGGGGAGCGCCTCACCCCCTTGGGGCGGAGGATGCTCCTCCTGCCCACCCACCCCCGCCTGGCCCGCATGGTCCTGGAGGCGGAAAGCCTGGGCTTCCTCGCTTTGGCCACCGACCTCCTGGCCCTTTTGGAGGAGCGGGACCCCTTGGAGGGGGAGCCCGACCTCCTGGAGAAGCTTTCCGGGCTCCTCGAGGCCCGTCGGGCGGGGCGGGGAGCCTTTTTGGGGGTGGAGCGGGTCGCCGCCCTCTGGCGGGGAAGGCTAGGGGTGGCGCCCCTAAAAAGCCTCCCCGCCCCGGAGGCGGTGGGCAGGCTCCTCCTGGCCGCCTACCCCGACCGGGCGGCGGAACGGGTGGCCCCCGGGCGCTACCGCCTGGCCACGGGGCCCCTCCTCCGCCTCCCGCGGGATGGCCCCCCCTACCTGGTGGCGGTGGGGGCGGAGGCGGGCCCCAAGGAGGGCCGCGTCCTCCTCTTTGCCCCCCTGGCCCGGGAAGACCTCCTGGAACGGGCCGAGGTGGCCGCCTGGACGGGGTGGGAGGAGGGAAGGCTCAAGGGCTACCTGGAGCGGCGCTACGGGGCCATCCTGCTGGAGCGGGTGGCGGTGGACCCCGGCCCTCCCACGGAGGCCCACCTGCGGGAGGCCCTGAAGGAGGGGCTTCCCCTCCCCGAGGAGGCCCGGCAGGTCCTCCTGCGCCTAGCCTTCCTAAAAGCCCACGGGGTGGCGGTGCCGGAGCTTTCCGAGGAAGCCCTCCTGGAAGACCTCTCCTGGCTCCTCCCCTGGACGGAAGGGGTGAGGCGGAAGGAGGACCTAGCGGCCCTTCCTTGGAAGGAGATCCTCCTCTCCCTCCTGGGCGAAGCCCGGAGGGTCTTAGAGGAGCTCGCCCCTGAGGCCCTTTCCCTGCCCTCGGGGAAGCGGAAGCGCCTGGAGTACCGCCCAGACGCCCCGCCCCTCCTGGCCCTGCGGGTCCAGGAGGCCTTCGGCCTGCGGGAAACCCCCAAGGTGCTTGGGGGGAAGGTGCCGGTGGCGGTGGCCCTCCTCTCCCCCGCGGGGCGGCCGGTGCAGGTGACCCAGGACCTCGAGGGCTTCTGGGAGCGGCACTACCCCAAGGTGCGCCAGGAGCTCATGCGCCGCTACCCCAAGCACCCTTGGCCGGAGCGCCCCTAAGTAGCCGCACGCAAAGGTTGCCCCATCGGCCAAGGCCAAAGCGGCGTGCCCATGGCCTCTTTGGGGCCCCCGTCGTGGCGCAAGCCACGATGGGGTACTTAGGGCCGGAAGACCTCCGCGCGGAAGCCCAGGGCCCTAGCCTTGGCCACCAGGAGGGGGTTGTCGTCCAGGTAGAGGGCCTCCTCCGGGGCAAGCCCCAAAGCGCCCAGGGCCAGGGCCAAGGCCTCCATCTTTTCCGGGTGGAAGAAGGCCTGGTAGCCCTCGGGGGGCGGGAGGTCGGCGACCAGGTGGAAGGGCTCGGGGAAGGGGTAGGCCCGGGGGCGGAAGGCCTTGGGGTAGAGCCGGCTCGCCCCGGGGAAGAGGGCCTCCAGCACCCCCGGCCCCTCGGCCTTGAGCCGGGGCAGAAGGTCGTAGAAGGCCTGGGAAAGGTAGAACAGGGGCTCGCCGCTGGCCTCAGCGAGAAGGCGAAGCAAAAGGGGCTCCACCGGGTGGCAGTAGACCCCCGAGAGGTCCAGGAGGTAAACCACACCCCTAGCCTAATAGGGTTGCACCACAGCACGCCCCCCAAAAAGCCTTGGACAGGCGGTGCTGGCTTTGGTCGGCAAAGGGACCTTCGCGCGGAAGCCTTATACTTGGTATAAAGGGCGTGAAGGAGGAAACCATGCAGCTTTTTAGCGAAACCTGGGCCCAGGCTTACTGCCAGAAGCTCAACGCCAGCGAGGCCTACCAGAAGGCGGCCGCCACCTGGGAGGGCTCCTTGGCCTTGAGGGTGCGCCCTGACCCCTCCCAGGGCCTCCCCCAGGGGGTGGCGGTGGTTCTGGACCTCTGGCACGGGGCCTGCCGGGGGGTAGAGGTGGTGGAAGGGGAGGTGGAGGCGGACTTCGTGATCGAGGCGGACCTCGCCACCTGGCAGGAGGTCCTGGAAGGGCGCCTCGAGCCCCTCACCGCCCTGATGCGGGGGTTTCTGGAGCTAAAGCGGGGCTCCCTCGCCGCTTTGGCCCCCTATGCCCAGGCGGCCCAGGAGCTCGTTAGGGTAGCCCGGGAGGTGGCATGAAGGCCGTGGTGTACGGGGGCCCTTTCCAGGTGGCGGTGGCGGAGGTGCCCGAGCCCCGGCTGGAGGCGGAAACCGACGCCATCGTAGAGGTGGAGCTCGCCGCCATCTGCGGCTCCGATCTGCACATCTACCACGGCAAGATCGCCGGGGTCCTGCCGGGCACGGTCTTGGGCCACGAGTTCGTGGGGCGCATCGTGGAGAAAGGCCCCCTGGTGCCCTTCGCCGTGGGGGAGCGGGTGGTGGGGAGCTTCCAGGTGGCCTGCGGGGAGTGCCCCGCCTGCCGCAGGGGCCAGTACTTCGCCTGCCTTAGGGGAGGCGTCTTTGGCTTCGGCCTCGCCCTCGGGAACCTACAGGGGGCCCAGGCGCAAAGGGTGCGGGTGCCCTTCGCCCGCCAAAGCCTCTTCCCCATCGGGGACCTGCCCGCAGAGGAGGCCATCCTGGCCGGGGACATCCTCACCACCGCCTACGGGGGGGTAAGGCCCTTCCTCTCCCCGGGGATGAGCGTGGCCGTGGTGGGCTCGGGGCCGGTGGGTCTCATGGCCCAGATGGTGGCCCACGCCTTGGGGGCAGGGCAGGTCTTCGCCATCGACCCCGAGGAAAGCCGCCTGGAGAAGGCCAAGGCCCTGGGGAGCCTGCCCCTAAACCCCAAGGCGGAAGACCCCGTGGCCCGGGTGCGCCGGGAGACGGAGGGCCTGGGGGCGGATCTGGTGGTGGAGGCGGTGGGCGGGGAGGGGGAGGCCCTGGCCCTGGCCCTGCGCCTGGCGGGGCCCGGGGGGGTGGTGTCCAGCCTGGGGGTGCCCACGGCGGAAAGGCTGGACTACCCCTGGCTTTCCGCCTTCAGCCGGGGGATCACCTTCCGGAGCGCCCTGGCCAACATCCCCCGCTGGATCGGGGAGGTGCTGGCCCTGCAGAGGGCAGGAAGGCTCCGGGGAAGCTTCGTCTTCAGCCACCGCCTGCCCCTCGAGGAGGCCCCCGAGGGCTACCGCCTCTTCCACGAACGCCAGGCCAGCAAGGTGGCCCTGGTGCCCTAAAACAAAACCGCTACCCGCGGGCAACTTCTTCCTTTTTCCTTTGACTCCCTCATTATACCACGGTTTGCCGGTATGTAAAGGGGTATGCAGGAAAACCCGTCCCCAGCAGGGCATAAGGCTCCCAGTCACCTTTCCTCATGACCCCAAGGCCAGGGAGTCTGGGGAGCCTTTGAAGTTTCCCTGGAAAGAATCAGTATTAGAGCACAGGCCAGGACAATGTAACCTCGCTCCCAGCCCTCCCTGAAAGTTGGGGCTAGCCTCGAAGCAAGGCAAAGGAGGTAAAGGCCATGGCCCGGTATCTGGTGGTGGCCCATCGCACGGCCAAAAGCCCCGAGTTGGCCAGGAAGCTGGCCGAGCTTCGGAGCCAAGATCCCGAGGCTCGCTTTGTCCTTCTGGTACCCGCCGTCCCCCCGGCGGGCTGGGTCTATGAGGAAGGGGAGATCCAAAGGCGGGCCAAGGAGGAGGCCGAGGCCGCCAAGGCGGCCCTCGAGGCCCAGGGCATTTCCATAGAGGAAGCCAAACCCGGGGATGTCTCCCCCATCCTGGCCCTGGAGGAGGAGCTCATGGCCCATCCCGGGGAGTACCAGGCCATCGTCCTGGCCACCCTGCCCCCGGGGCTTTCCCGCTGGCTCCGCCTGGACGTGCACAGCCAGGCGGAGCGCTTCGGCCTGCCCGTGATCCACGTGATCGCCCACTGAGCTCCCGCCTCCTGCCCTTGTTTCTCATCCTAGACCCGTATACTCGGCCTGGTGCTGGGCCGGTATGTCCTCAAGGAGGTCCTGGTTCCCTACGGGGTGGGGGTCCTCCTCTTCACCGCCCTCCTCACCTTTGACCTCCTCTCCAGCCTCTCGGGGGTGCTCCTAAGCCGGGGAGCCGGCGTGGAGGCCATCGCCAAGCTCATCCTCTACCGCCTGCCCTGGACCCTAAGCCTGGCCCTTCCCTTGGGCCTGGTCTTCGCCATCCTGGTGGGCCTGGCCCGCCTCATCCGCCAATCGGAGCTGAAGGCAGCCTACGCCGCCGGGGTGCCCCCCTGGGCCCTTCTGAAACCCCTAGCCCTTCTGGCCCTTCTGGTGAGCCTCTTCAACCTCCTCAACCTGGCCGAGCTGCGCCCCCGGGCCCTCGAGGCCTACGACCAGCACCTGGCCCGGCTCCTCTATGGGGAAGGAGGCCTAAGCGGGGTGTTGCGCAAGCAACTTTACGCCGCGGAGGGCCTCGGGGTCTACTACGCGGAGGAGGTGCGGCCCGAGGTGGGGCAAAACCGCCTCTACGGCCTCCGGGTGGTGGACGAAAGGGGCCGGATCTACAGCGCCCAGGAAGGAGTCTGGGACAAGGAGGGGTGGCACTTCCGGGGATACGTCCTGGAGGGGGGAAAACCCAAGCCCTTTGCCGGCACCCTTCCCTTTCCCGCCCAGTTCCGCCCCAAGGAAAGCCTGGGCTCCCGCGATCCCTACGACTCCACCACCCTCAGGGAGCTTTGGGAAAGGAGCCGGGTGGAGCCCAGCGCCCGCTTCGCCCTGTACCGCCGGCTTTCGGATGCCCTCGGGGGCTTCTTCTTGGGTCTGGTGGCGGCGGCCTTGGGGCTTTCCTTCCGGGAGGCTGCCTGGGCCTTCTTAAGCATCGTCCTCCTCATCTTCGGCTACTACGTGCTGTGGACCTTAAGCGCCCAGCTTGCCCGCTACGACGTGAACCCCCTTTTGGCCTTCCTCCCCAACGCCTTTTACGGGCTTTTGGCCCTCTTCCTCACCTGGAGGCTTAGATGAAGACCCTGGACCGCTACCTCCTGCGCGAGGTCCTGGCCCACTTCAGCCTGGGGCTTGCGGTCATCGTCCTCCTCTTCCTGGCGGGGGCGGTCTACGAGGTCCTGGCCCCTTTGGTGGCCAAGGGCGCGGATCCCTACACCCTTCTCCTCTACCTCTTCTACCGCACCCCCGAGGCCCTGGTCCGGGGAGCCCCCGTGGCCTACCTCTTCGCCCTCCTCTTCCTCCTCTCCCGCCTGGCCGAGGACTCGGAGCTGAAAGCCCTTCTCGCTTTGGGCATCCGGCGGGAGCGGGTCCTCTTCCCCTTCTTGACCCTGGGAGGGGTTCTGGCCCTTTTGGGCTTCCTTTTGGGGGAAAGCCTGGTGCCCAAGGCCCTGGCCCAGGGGCAGGACCTCCTGCGGCGGCAGGTGCTGGAAAGGCCTAGGGCCCTCCTCAGCCCCGGCACCTCCTTCCAAGACGCCAAGGGAAGGGTGGTCTACGTGGGGGAGGTGGCGGGGGACCGGATCGGAAAGCTCCGGGTGCTGTCCCAAGAAGAGGTGCTCTTGGCAGAGCGGGGAAGCTTTGGGGGAGGGGTTCTGCGGGTAGAGGGAGGTCTTCGCATCACCTACGAGGGGGACCGCCCCCGCACCCTCACCCGCTTCCAGCAGGGGGAGCTGGTCCTTAAGGACCTCACCTTTGAGCCCTGGCAGAACCCCGCCAACCGCATGACCCTAAGGGAGCTTAAGCAGGAGGTGGAAAGGCTTAAGGCCATGGGGGTGAAGGCAGGCCTCGAGGCCACCACCTACTACCGCCGCTTTGCCGAGCCCGCGGCCAGCCTGGTCTTCGCCCTCTTCGCCGTGGGCCTGGCCTTCTACCTCCTGGGGGGCTCAAGGAGCCTGGGCCTTGTGGGGGTGGCGGTCCTCACCTTCTTCTACTACGCCACCTGGAGCGTGGGGCGGATCATGGGGGAGCAGAACGCCCTGGATCCCATCCTGGCCGCCTGGGGGCCCAACCTGTTCTACGGGATCCTGGGCCTCCTCCTCTTCCTAGGAGGGCGGAGGTGAGCCGCTCCTGGCTTGGAGCTATCCGAAAATCGGCCTTAGGGCTGACCGCGGTCGTGCTCTTCTTCTCCCTGGCCCTGGCCCAGGAGAAGGTGTTGAGGATCCTGGAGGCGGAAAAGCTGGAGCTAAGGCAGGAAGGAGGGGAGGAAGTCTACGTGCTCACGGGGAGCCCCGTGCGCCTGGAGCGGGATGGGGAAACCCTAGAGGCGGGAAGGGTCACTTATTTCCGAACCCGTAGGCTCCTCTTCCTCTCCCAGGGGGTGCGCTACCGGGACGGGGAGGGCCGGCTGGTGGAGGCGGAGGAGCTGCAGATCGACCTCTCCGACGAAAGCTTTGACGCCCTCGAGGTGCGCATCGAGGCCAAGGACCTACTGCTCACCGGCCCCCTCTGCCAGCGGGTGGCGGGGACCATCCTCCTGGAAGGGGGCTACGCCACCCCTTGCGCCTCCTGCGGCCAGGAGGTGCCCGACTACGCCTTCCGCGCCCGGGAAATCGTCCTCTACCCGGGGGACCGGGTGGTGGCCCGAGGGGTGGTGGTTTTGGTGCAGGAGAAACCCGTTCTGGAACTTCCCGTCCTCCTCCTCTTCCTCTCGGAGCGCCGGCCCCGGTTTGAGGTGGGCCAGGACGAAGGGGGCTTTTACCTGAAGGCCGCTTTACCCTACGTGGCCGACTTCGGCCTGGGCTTCACCCTCCTCTCCTACTATCAGGGCCGGGGCTACGGGTTTGGGTTTGACCACGTGGGTACCGGGGAGGCCAAGGAGCGTTACTTCTTCCTCTACACCCCCCCGGACACCTTCCAGTACCGGGGGGAGTACGCCCTAAAGCGGCAGGAGTTCTCGGTGAGTGCCCTTCTGGAGCGGGACGATACCCGGGAAAAGCTCTCCCGCTTCCGCCTAGAAAGCCTCTTCCCCGGCACCCCCACGCCAGGGGAGTGGCGCTACGCCCTGAGGGTGGAGGGCTTTTTGGACCACGACCCCGCCACCCCACCCCCCCGCACCCTCCAGCGCCTGCCCGAGCTGGAGGTGCAAAGCCCCGTGTTGCGGGAAGGGCCTTTCAGCGTGCAAGCGAGCCTGGCCGTGGGCCGCTACCTGGCGGAGACCAACCCCCTAAACCGCTCCGCCCGGGCCCTGGGGCCCTATGCCGAGGTGGGAAGGGCCCTCCTTTCCCACAGCGAAAGCCTTTCCTTTTCCCCCTGGCCCGGGGCCAGCTTGCGGGCGGAAAACCGCTTCCGGGGCTTCTACTACACCACGCAAAACCCTGATGGGGAGCCCGAGCGGCAGGTGGACTGGACCACTGCGGTCAGCCTCCGGCAGACCTTAGGGGGGGTAAGCCTCGAGGCCGCCTACCAGCGAAGCGTCCAGGAGGGAGAAACTCCCTTCCGCTTTGACGCCTTGCCCCAGCGGCGAAGCCACCAGGCCACCCTTAGCCTGGGCTTCCAGGAAAAGCCCCTCCTCCTCAGCCTGAAGGCAGGAAGGGACCTGGAGGTGGGGCGCTACCTGCCCCTCGAGGCCCAGGCCGCCCTCCAGGACCAGGGCTACGCCCTCACCCTAGCCCACCGCAGGGGCTTGGAGGGGGAAGGCCCCCTGGAAACCCGCCTGGAAGGCAGCCTCACCCCCTACCCCTTTTCCTTAAGGGCTAGCCTCCGCTACGACCACGCCAAGGCCCTCTTTGACCCCCTCCTCCTCCAGGCGGGCTACGCCCTGCCGGGGGGAAGCCTGAACCTGGCCCACCGCCACGACCTGAACGGCCAAGGGGCCCTCACCACCGACCTCACCTACGCCCTCCGGGAAGGAGCCACCGCCTACACCCTCCAGGGAAGGCGGGACTGGCAGCAAAACACCCTTGCCCTCCAGGGGCAGGCCATCCTGGGCCCGCAAAGCTTCTCCCTGCAGGCCACCTTGGACCCCAGGGCCCTGGCCTACGCCCTGGGCTACCGGGCGGGGACGGCCCCGGGGCCCCTTCTGGACCTCCTCCTCTCCGGCCGATACCAGGAGGGCCTCCGAGGAACGAACCTGCGCCTGGGCTTGGTCCAGGCCCTCCCCGAAGTGGGCTTCCGCCTCACCGCCAACCTGCACCTGCCCGAGGTGGAGGATCCGGGGGTGTACCTGCGGGACCTCACCTTCAGCGGGGGGGCGGAGCTTTGGAAGCCGGTGCCCGCGGGTGCGGAAGGGGAAGGGGCCATCCCCGGCCTCGCCTTCTCCGGGGCCCTCACCTACGCCCGCCGCCCCGACCGGCCCGAGGGATACGGCCTCGCCTTGCGGAACTTCGGCCCCACCCTCACCTTTTTGGGCCGGGAGAACACCAAGCTTCACCTTGCGGCCCTCCTCACCCAAGACCTCCCCGGAACCCCCCTGAAGCCCCGCTTCCTCCTGGTCCTGGACCGCTGCTGCTGGGCCCTGCGCTTTACCCTAGACGCCCAAAAGGGCGCCATGGGCTTAGCCTTCCTCTACGGAGGCCAGGCGGCGGGGCTTCTCCTCTCCGAGGAGGGGGTGAGGTTGGGAGGTGCGCCATGAGGCACCGCAAACGGCTCACGTACGCCTTAGGACCCCTTTTGGCCCTGTTCCTTGCCGCCTGCACCGGAAGCCAGGAACCTCCCCTGCCGGCCCTGGTGGCGGCGGGAAGCGGGAGCGAGGTGCGCTTCTACCGGGCGCAGGACCTGCAGGCGGGCACGGCGAGCCCCGTGGCCACCTGGAGCACCCCGGGCCTCCAGGACCTGGCCTACAGCAACGCCTTCCAAAGGCTCTACCTTCTCTTCCCCAACCGGGTGGAGGCCTACAGCACCGCGGGCTTCACGGCGGACGACGCGCCCCAGGGAGCCCCTTCCGTGGCCCCCCTTCCCGCGGACTGCACCGGGGGCTACCTGCGCCTGGGGCAAAACCAGCTCCTCGCCCACTGCCCCGCCGCGGGCCAGGCCTTCCTCTTAACCCTTCCCGATCCCGGCACCCCCCAGGCAGCCGACCTCACCGGCCTCCCCCCCGGGGTGCGCCTGGCCCTCTTCCCCAAAGGATCCCAAGACCTCCTGGGCTACCTGACCCAGCAGGCCCTGGGCTACCGCCCCGCCCTGAACCCCACGGGCACCCCTAGCCTGGAGAAGCCCCTAGACCCCTTGCCTTCCCAAGGCCCCTTTGACCTCCAGGCGGACCGGAACCAGGGCAGGCTCTTGGGGCTTGCCGCCACCGCCACGGAGGTGCGCCTTTACGCCCTGGAAGGAGACGCCCTCACCAGCCGCAAGGTGCTGTGGGACTTTCCTCAGCCCAGCCGCCTGGCCCTCGACCCCGTGGGGGGAGGGGTAGTCTATGGCCCGGGCTTCCAGGTCCTCTTCCCCAAGGACTCGGGCCTCCAGCGGCCCTTCAAAACCTACGCCGCCGGCCTGGTGGGGCAGGACGGCTACCTCTACCTGGTTCAGGGGACGGGCCTCGAGGTCTACGACCTGGTGCCCTCTCCACCCCTCCTGGTGCAGAGCCTTGCCTTGGGCTTCTCCCCACAATCCCTGGCCTTCATCCCCGTAGAATGAGGCATGCTGCAAGGCAAGGCCTTCTTGGTCACGGGGGCGGGGGGCGCCTTGGCCCGGGCGGTGATCCCCGCCCTGCACCGCGCCGGAGCCCGGCTCTTCCTCTCCGATCCCCGGGAGGAGCGCATGGCGGAAAGGGCCAAGGCGGTTGCGGCCAAAACCTTCGTAGCCGACCTCACCCGCCTGGAGGAGGCCCAGGCCCTGGCCCGCTTCGTGGAGGGGCAAGCTCCCCTTTTCGGGGTGGTGCATACCGTGGGCGGCTTCGCCGCCGGGCGCTTCCTGGATTCGGACCCTGGGCTTTACGACTGGATGCTGGACCTGAACCTGCGCACCGCCTTCAACCTCCTCCGGGCGGTTTTGCCCTACATGGAAAGGCGGGGGGAGGGCTTCTTCGCCGCCATCGCCGCCGGGCCCGCCTGGACGGGGGCGGGGCCGGGAAGGGCCCTTTACACCATGGCCAAGACCGCCTTGGCCAGCCTCCTCCGCTCCCTCCAGGGAGAGGTGGAGGGGGTGCGCTTCCTCATCCTCTACCCCATGGGCACCCTGGACACCGAGGCCAACCGGAAAGCCATGCCCGAGGCCGACTTCAGCCGCTGGATCGCCCCCGAGCTGGTGGCCGAGGCCATCGTGCTGGCGGCAGGGGCTAAGGGCGGAAGGCTTCTGGAGCTTCCCATCTACCCCCCAGCCTAGCCCCTACCCAGGCCCCCAGGGCGTCGGCCAGGAGGTCCCAGGGGTCCCGCTCCCTGCCCGGGACGAAGCCCTGGCGCCACTCCTCCACCGCCCCGTAGAGGGCAGCCAGGAGGAAAGCCGGGAGAAAGCGCCCAAGGCCCAGGCGCAGGAGGAGGCCGAGGAACAGGTAGGCCAGGAAGTGGGCCCCCTTGTCCCAGGGGTGGGGCAGGCCCATCCCGGTGGCGGGCTGGCTGGAAAGCCACCAAAGGAGGCCCATGTGCCCCAGGGCCAGGAGGAGGGGCAGGGGGCGCACCGGCTACGCCTCCACCAGCTCCCAAAGCACCCCGAGCCCGAAGGCGGGGTGGAGGAAGGCCACCCGGTGCCCGCCGAAGCCGGGGCGGGGCACCTCGTCAATCAGCTTGGCCCCTTCCGCTTTTAGCCGAGCGAGGTCCTCCTCAATCTGCCCCGTGGCGAAGGCCAGGTGGTGGAGCCCGGGGCCCCGCCGTTCCAGAAAGCGCCCCACCGGGGTATCAAGGCCCAGGGGTGCCAGAAGCTCTAAAAGGGTTTCCCCCTCGCCCCGCAGCATGGCCACCCGCACCCCCTGGGCTGCCACCTCCCCTTCGGCCACAGGGGTAAAGCCCAGGGAAAGGTAGCGGGCCTTGGCCTCGTCCAGGTCCTCCACCGCGATGCCCACGTGGTGTAGCCGCATGGGGCTATTCTAGCCCTTCGGCCACTCCCCTGGCCGCCAGGAGGCCGGAGAAGAGACACCCCCCTAGGAAGGTGCCCTCCAGGGCCTTGTACCCGTGGACGCCCCCGCCGCCGAACCCCGCGGCCTCCCCGGCGGCAAAGAGGCCAGGTAAGGGTTCCCCTTTGGGGGTGAGGGCCCGGCCCTTGAGGTCGGTCTGGATGCCCCCCAGGGTCTTCCGGGTTAGGGTCCAGAGGCGCACCGCTACCAAGGGCCCGCCCCGACCGCCCAGAAAGGGATGGGGCTTGGCCACCCGGAAAAGCCGGTCCCCCAGGTAATGCCGGAAACCCCGGAGGGCCAGGATTTGGGCGTCCTTGCTAAAGGAGTGCAGCAGCTCCCGGTCCCGGGCCTTTACCTCCCGTTCCAGCTGCATCGGGTCCAGGACCCCGGGGGCCAGGGCGTCCATCTGGCGCATGAGCTCAGAGAGGTCCTCCGCCACCAAAAAGTCCTTCCCCCGTTGCAAAAAAGTCCGCACCGGCCTCGAGGGGCCGAAGAGGCGGTTGCGCACCACCTGGAGCCAGCTTTTCCCGGTGAGGTCCGGGTTCTGCTCCGAGCCCGAGAGGGCAAACTCCTTGGCCAGGGTCTTGAGGTCCAGAAGGAACCAGCTCCAGTCCCACCCCGTGTTTCGGAGGTAGCGCAGGGTCTCCAGGGCGTCAAACCCCGGGAAGAGGGGCGGGGGAAGCCTTTTCCCGGTGGCATCCAGCCAGAGGGCAGAGGGCCCGGGAAGGATGCGGATCCCGTGGTGGCTCCAAATGGGGGTGTGGTTCTCCACCCCCTCGGGGTAGTGCCACATGCGGTCCAGGTTGATGAGCCGGGCCCCCGCCCGCTCCGCCAGGAAGAGCCCCGAGCCGTCCACGTGGTCCGGCACCCCGGAGAGCATCCTCCCTGGGGGCCTGCCCATGCGCTCCGGCCAAAAGCGGCGCACCAGATTCAGGTTGGCCCCAAGACCCCCCGTGGCCAGGACCACCGCTTGAGCCAGGTAGCGGAACTCCCCTACGGGCCTGCGGCTGGAAGGGGCCCCCCGGGGCACGGGGTCAGGCTCCAGGACCACCCCCGTCACCCCCACCGCCTTCCCACCCTCCACCAGCACCTCCTCGGCCCGGTGACGGAGAAGAACCTTGAGAAAGCCCTTTTCCTCCAGCTCCCTCACCCGCCGCAGGAAGGGGGCCAGAAGCCCCGGCCCCGTTCCCCAGACGATGTGGAACCGGGGCACGGAGTTCCCGTGCCCGGTGGCCAGGCCCCCGCCCCGCTCCGCCCAGCCCACCACGGGGAAGAACCGCACCCCCAAGGCGGCGAGCCAGGCACGCTTCTCCCCAGCGGCGAAGTCCAGGTAGGCCTCGGCGAACAGCCGGCCCCAGTAGTCCTCCTCCCTGTCGAACCCCGCGGCCCCGAACCAGTCCTGCCGGGCCAACTCCAAGGAGTCCCGGATGCCCAATCGCCGCTGCTCCGGAGAGTTTATCAGGAAAAGCCCTCCGAAGGACCAGTAAGCCTGTCCCCCCAAGTGGGGCTCCTGCTCCAGTAGATAGACCCGTTTCCCCTTGGCGGCGATCTCCGTGGCCGCCACCAGGCCAGCGAGCCCCCCTCCCACCACGAGGACGTCAGCGTCCATGATCTGCTCTCTCCCAATATACCCCCTACCGTCCTCCTGGGGGGCGCCTCGAGGCCAACCCCAGGCCGGAGGGCCTCACGGCCCGTGGGCGTTGGCGCTCAAGTTGAGGAGGACCACCCCTGCCACCACCGGGAGGACCCCCACCGGCGTCGCCAAGGCGGTGCCGAGGCCAGCCCTGATGGCGTAGGCTCCACTCAAGGGGATGGATTTGAGGCTCAGCCCCAGGAAGTGGAAGGCCAGGGCGTAAACCGCCACACCAGGCTGGGGAGGAGGCGGGTCAGCCCTTGGGAGAGTTTCAGGTGGCTGGTGGCCGCCACCTCAAAGCGACCACCCGGACGGTCGAAAAGCCCCCTGCTGGGCTCGAAGGAGAACCCAGGCATCGGTGCCCGGGGACCGCCCCACCGGGGAAAAGGGGGCGCCCTATGGCCTTTTGGGAGCCCGCTCGTGGCTTGCGCACGATGGGGTACTCAGAGATCGTACCAAGGTGGCTTGCCCCGGTAAAGCTCCAGCTCCTCCCCCACCTCCGCCTTGGGGGCCTCCTCGAGGCGGATCACCTGGGGCGGGCAGCTCTCCACGCAGGCCCCACACCCGGTGCAGGCCTCCACCTTGAGCCGGAGGACGTACTCCTCCCCCTCCCGCACCCGGTAGACCGCCTCCGTGGGGCAGACGTTGGTGCAGACCGGGCAGAGGGTACACCCCTCCTCCACCTGGATTTTGGGCCAGCGCACCGCCTCCGCACGGCTTGCCGCCAGGAAGCGCAGGCGAAGCTCCGCGGGAAGGCCCTTGGGTTCGGGCTCCTCCGGCAGGGGAAGCTCCGGCACCAAATCGGCGGCGGTGCGCCGGGCGCTGCCCATAAGGGCCTGGAAGAGCTCGCGCCGCCCCACCTTCTCCCCGGGAAGCTCCCCTTGGATCACCTCCACCTCCACCGGGTGGTAGCGCCGGGCCTCCTCCGCCATGCGCTGGAGGTGCTCGGGCACGGAAGGGCCGCCAATCCTACAGGAAGCGCAATCCCCCCGGGCCAGGACCACCTTGCCAAAGCGGCTTCCCGCCTCGGCCAGAAGCCCAGGGGTCAGGCGGCCGAGGCAAAGCACCTCCTCCCCCTTGCCCTCGGCCTTGGAGCAGCGGATCTGGCCCTTGCCCCGGATGAGAGCCTCCTGGAGGCCCCCCAAAGGGTATTCCAGGGCGATGCCGGGGCAGACCCCGGTGCAGAGGCCGCACCCCGTGCAGAGCACCTCGTCCAGCTCCACCCGCCACCCTTCAAGGCGCACCGCCCCCCGGGGGCAGGCCCCGTAGCAGCGGTCGCACCCTCCCACGCTGTTCTTGTAGAGGAGGCAGCGGGCCTCGGTGTAGCGGGGCCTGGGGTCCGTGGCCTTCAAGAAGGCGTTCAGGAGGTTATCCAAAAGGCCCATCAGCCCTCGGGCAGGAGGTCCTTTAGGGCCTCCAGGAAGCGGGTGAACTGCGCGAAGTCCATCTGCTGCTGGTTGTCGGAAAGGGCCACCTTGGGGTTGGGGTGGACCTCCACGTGCACCCCGTCCGCCCCCACCGCCAGGGCCGCCCGGGCCAGGGGGGCCAGGAGGTCGGTGCGCCCGGCGGCATGGGTCACGTCCACCACCACCGGCAGGTGGGTCTCCTGCTTGGCCAGGGCCACGGCGGAGAGGTCCAGGGTGTTCCGGGTCCAGCGCTCAAAGGTGCGGATGCCCCTTTCCGCCAGGATGACCCTTTCGTTGCCCTGGGAGAGGATGTACTCGGCGGCGTAGAACCACTCCTCCATGGTGGCGGCAAGCCCCCGCTTGAGGAGGACGGGCTTGCCCGAGCGGCCCACCTCCTTGAGGAGGGCGAAGTTCTGCATGTTGCGGGCCCCAATCTGCAGGATGTCCGCGTACTCCGCCACCACCTCCACGTCCCGGGTGTCCATCACCTCGGTGACGAAGACCATGCCGTAGGCGTCCGCCGCCCTGCGGCCAAGCCGCAGGCCCTCCACCCCCAGGCCCTGGAAGCCGTAGGGGCTCGTCCTGGGCTTGAAGGCCCCGCCCCTTAAGACCCTGACCCCCTTGGCGGCCAGGAAGCGAGCGGTTTCCATCATCTGCTCCTCGGACTCAATGGAGCAGGGCCCGGCGATGAGGAGGGGCTTCTCCCCGAAGACCACGTCCCTCACCCGCACCCGGGTGGGCTCGGGCTTGTATTTTCGGGAGTAGAGGAACTTCTTCTGGTCCTGGCGCTCCTCGAGGTCCAGGCTGGCTTTGAAGATCTCCTTGAAGAGCTTCCTTATGGTCTCCGGGGGGAAGGGCCCGGGGTTTTCCGCGGTGAGGTAGGCCAGCATCTCCTCCTCCCGCTTGGGGTCATAGTGGGGCAGACCGAGCTCGGTCTGGATGCGGCCGATCTCCTGCACCAGCCTCCCCCGCTCGGAAAGCAGGCGCAGAAGCTCCCGGTTTACCCGGTCCACCTCTCTTCTCAAGGCCAGGATGCGCTCGTCCATGGGCTATTGTATGGGGCGAAAGGCCTCAAGGTGTCAAGCGGCCTCTTCCTTGGGGCGGGCCCTCTCCGCCAGCCGGGCCACCAAGACCGAAATCCAGTAAAGGACCAGAAGCGGCCCGGTGACGATGGAGAGGGAGACCACGTCCACCGTGGGGGTGATGACCGCCGCCAGGGTGAGGAGAAGAACCACGGCAATCCGCCAGTTGCGGGCCAGGAAGGTGGAGGAAAGAATCCCCAGCCGGGCCAGCAAGTAGCTCACCACCGGCATCTCAAAAACCAGGCCCATGACCCCCATCATCATGAGGACCTGCCCCATGTAGCGGCCGATGGAGATCTGGGGGGTGATGACATCCCCAAGAAAGCCCAGGAGGAAGGGAATGGCGAAGGGCAAGAAGCCGTAGTAGGCAAAAAGCGCTCCCAGGGCAAAGCTGAAGCCCGCGCCCAAGAGGAAGGGCACCGCTAGGCGCTTCTCGTGCTCGTAAAGCCCCGGGGCGATGAAGGCCCAAGCCTGGTAGACGATGAAGGGCAAGGCCAGCACCAACCCCCCAAAGGCCGCCACCTTCAGGGAGACCAAGAAGGGTTCGGTGATATCCAGAACGATCAGGTTGACCTGGATGCCGTTCTGCTGGGCCGCCAGGTCCAAGGGGCGCTTCAGCCACTCCAGGAGCTGGACCCTGAAACTCCAGGCCACCCCCGTGCCCACCACCCAGGAGAGGAGGGCCCAGAGGATGCGGCTCCGGAGCTCCTCGAGGTGTTCGACCAGGGGGGCTTCCTTCAAGCCTTGTCCTCCGCCTGGGCGGCTTTCTCGGGCGCCGCCTCCGCCGGGGTGGGCTTAGGCTTCGGCTCCTCGCGAACGTCCACGCTCTTTTCCAGCTCCTCGCGGATCTCCTGCGCCCCCCGCTTGAACTCGCGGATGCTCTGGCCCAGGGAGCGGCCCAGCTCGGGGAGCTTCTTGGGCCCGAAGATGAGGAGGGCCACCACCAGGATCACCAGGATTTCCGGCATGCCCAGGTTCATACTCCCCAGTTTAGCACCCGGGCTGAAGGGAGGATGAACCCTGACGCCCTATTCCCCTGGGCTCTCCCCCCACCCATCCTCCCGCCAAGGCCTCCAGCCCGGCTTCGTAGGGATAGGGGCCTCAGCCCTCTTCCCGCTTGCGCCGGGCGTAGCCCTCTATGTTCCGCTGCCGGCCCCGGGCCACCGCCAGGGCGTCCTCCGGCACCTCGTGGGTGATCACGCTCCCCGCCCCCACCATGGCCCCATCCCCCACCTTGACCGGGGCCACCAAGACGGCGTTGGAGCCGATGAAGGCCCCCTTGCCGATCAGGGTCTTGTGCTTGCGCTTGCCATCGTAGTTGGCGGTGATGACCCCGGCCCCGATGTTGGCCCCTTCCCCCACCTCGGCATCCCCCAGGTAGGCCAGGTGGCCCGCCTTGACCCCGGGGTGGAGGAGGCTGTTCTTCACCTCCACGAAGTTGCCCACGTGGACCCCCTCCCGGAGGACCGCCCCCGGGCGGAGCCGGGCGAAGGGCCCGGCGTCGGCTCCCCTACCGATCACCGCCCCCTGGGCCACGGTGTGGGCCAGGACCCGGGCCCTGGGTTCCAGCACCGTATCCTCCAAGACGGCGTAAGGCCCCACCTCTGCCCCCTCCCCGATGCGGGTCTGGCCCTTGAGGACCACCCCTGGCCAGAGGGTGACGTCGGGGGCGAGCTCCACCGTGGGCTCGAGGTAGATGCTCTCCGGCAGGATCATGCGCACCCCCTTCCGCATCCACTCCCGGCGGAGGGCAGAAAGGAGCACCCCCTCCACCCGGGCCAGCTCCTCCCGGGTGTTCACCCCTAAAGCCTCGTCCGCCACCCCCTTCACCGCCACCACCTTCCGCCCGTGGGCCCGGTAGATGGCGATGAGGTCGGGGAGGTAGTACTCCCGGGCGGCGTTTTCGTTGCGCACCTCCTTGAGGGCCGTGAAGAGGAGGCCATCAAAGGCATAGGCCCCGGCGTTCACTTCCCGGATGGCCCTAATCTCAGGGGAAGCGTCCTTTTCCTCCACGTTGCCCAAGACCTCCTCCCCCTGGCGCAGGATGCGGCCGTAGCCGGTGGGGTCAGGAAGCTCCACGGTGAGGAGGGCCATCCCCGCCCCCTCCTGGACCTTCACCAGCAGACCCTTCAGGGTCTCCGGGCGCAGGAGGGGGGTGTCCCCCTGCGTGACCAACACGGGACCGGAGAAGCCCTGGAGGAAAGGCTCCGCCTGCAGGAGGGCGTGGGCGGTGCCGAGCTGCTCCTTCTGCCAGGCCACCGCCACGGGGTAGTCCCTAAGGGCCGCCGCCACCTCCTCCCCCCCGTGGCCCACCACCACCACCAGTTTCTCCGGGCTCAGGGCTAAGGCGGTTTCCACCGCGTAGGCCAGCATGGGCTTGCCGAGAAGGGGATGAAGCACCTTGGGCAGGCGGGACTTCATCCTGGTCCCCTGCCCCGCGGCCAGGATCACATGGGCATGCATAGGGCTATTTTAGGGCGTGGGCTAGGTGTGGTCCTGGACCACCTCGAGGCCCACCCTCTCCAGCTCCCGCACCAGGACCCGCACCGCTTCCTTGACCCCCTGGGTGATGAGGGGGCTTCCGAAGCGGCATACCCCCGCGTAAATGCCCCGGGCACTTGGGCGCACCTCCAGAAGGAGGTCCTGGGTGAGGTCTTCTTCCTCCACGTGGGTAAGCACGTAGTGGCCTTCCTCCCCCCGGGCCACCTCCAGAAACACCGCTACCCCTCCGGGGAAGGGGACGGGCCGCTTGCTCAAGGGGAGGGTTTCGGGAAGGGTTCCTTCCAAAAGGGCGTGGGCCATGGGGTACCTCCTAATGGGGGGCCAGGGTTCGGGGTCCTCGGCCACCTTGACGAAGGCGGCATGGAAAAAGGCCCGCCCTGCCTCCTTCCACTTCAGGGCGTACTTGGTGCGCAGGTGGGCTTCCGGGGGAGGGCGCACCTCCACCCGGTAAAGCCCGGTTCGCTCCGCTTCTTCCAGGGCGAAGCGGAAGTAGGCCTCGTGGTCGGTGGTGAGGAGAAGCGCCCCGCCTTCTTGGAGCCTGGTGGAAAGCCTGCGGAAGAAGCGCTCCTGCAGGAGGCGCCTTTCCTGGTGCCGTTTCTTGGGCCAGGGGTCGGGGAAGTTCACGATGGCGAGGTGGAGGCTTCTGGGAGGGACCAGGTTTCGGAGGGCGAAGGGGCCTGTCCCTTGGTAAAGGCGCACGTTCTCAATGCCCTCCCGGCGCATCCGCCTCAGGGCCTTCAGCACGCTGGTGGCGGAAACCTCCGCCCCCAGGATGCACCAGTCGGGGTGGGCTTTGGCCAGCTCCGCGGTGAAGCGCCCGTCCCCGAAGCCCACCTCCAGGACAAGGGGGCCTTCGGCGCCGAAGAGGTCCTTGGGCGTAGGGGGCCAGGTGGAAAGAAGGGCGGGCCGCACCAGCACGAGGGGGGATTATAGCAGTTTTTCAAACCCCTTTCACAAGGAGGGGCTACGCTGGAGCCTGGAGGAGGTTTGGTTTATGGCCCTATTCGGAAGCCTCGATTCCCTGCCCCTGGAGGAGCTTCTCCAGCTTCTCGCCCACAAGGAAGGGGCCTTGGAGATTTGGAACCTGAAGGGTATTCCCCCCACCACCATCTATCTGAAGCCGGGCCACATCCGCTCCTTGGACCAAAACGGCAAGCCCCTGGACCCCATGGCGGCCAAAGCCACGTTGCAGGCCCTCCTCCAGGCCCGGGAGGGGAGCTTTGAGTTCCTGCCCGGGGCGAAGCCCAAGCACAAGGTGCGGCTGGGCTGGCCGGTGGAGAAGGTCCTCCTGAGCACCATCACCCTCCAGGACGAGCTGGATCGCTACCGGCCCCACCTGCCTCACCCGGAGGCCCGCTTTGAGCTGGCGGGAAGCTCTCCCGAGGATCCCCGCTTCAAGGACTTTTTCCGCTTGGCCCTGCCCTATCTCAAGCGGGGCGTTTCCCCCCAGGAGCTGGCCCAGGCCCTGCGGCTTCCCCTGGATCAGGTGCGCTTTTACCTCTACCGCCTCCAGCTTTTGGGGGCGGTGAAGCGGGCGGCCCCCAGGCCCAAGGCCCACCCCCTGGCGGGGAAGCTCCTCGCCCACCTGAAGGCCCTATGGAGCCGCTGAAGATCCTGGTGGCCGGCCCGGTGGGGGCGGGAAAGACCGCCTTCGCCAGAAGCCTCTTGGGGGAGGAGGCCCTCACCACCGAGGCCAAGGCCAGCGAGGACCTGGGCAAGGAGACCCCCACCTTGGCCCGGGAAGCCGCCAAGCGCTTGCGGGAGCTGCTCTAGGAGGTTCTTATGCGCGTGCTCGTGGTGGACGACGACCCGGTACAGCGCCTCCTCCTCATGCGGGCCCTGGCCCCCTTGGAGGTGGAGGTCCAGGAGGCCAGGAACGGTCAAGAGGCCCTGGACCTCTTGCGGGACGGCCTTCCCCATGTGGTCCTTACGGACCTGCACATGCCCCTGGTGGACGGGCTGGAGCTCACCCGCAGGATCAAGGCCCTGGACCCCCTCCTCCCGGTCATCCTCCTCACCGCCGACGGGGAGCGGGAGGTGCGCCTCAGAGGCATTGAGGCGGGTGCCGATGACTTTCTGAACCGGCCCGTGGACCTCTCCGAGCTCCGCCTGCGGGTGAAGGGCCACCTGGAGCGGCGCAAGCTGCAAGAGCGCCTCGAGGACCTGGAACGGACCCTCTTGGCCTTGGTGCGGGCGGTGGAGGCCAAGGACGCCTACACCGCGGGCCACGGGGAGCGGGTGGCCCAGTACGCCCTCTGGACGGCGGAGGAGCTGGGGGCCAAGGAGGCGGAGCTCGAGGACCTGCGCATGGGAGCCCTCCTCCACGACGTGGGCAAGATCGGCATCCCCGACCACATCCTCCGGGGGGACTACACCCTTACCGAGAAGGAGTGGCGCCTTATCCGCGAGCACCCGGTGAAGGGAGACGAGATCATCCGCCCCTTGCGGGCTTACCACCGGCTCAGGCCCTACGTGCGCTGGCACCACGAGAAGCTGGACGGCTCCGGCTACCCCGATGGCCTCACCGAGGTGCCCCTCCTGGTCCAGGCGGTGAGCGCCGCCGACATCTATGACGCCCTCACCAGCGTGCGCACCTACCGCGCTTCCCTCAAGCCCGAAGAGGCCCTTAAGGTACTGGAGGAGGAGACCCGCCAAGGGCGGCTTCACCGGGAGGTGGTGCGGGCTTTCCGGAGCGGCCTCCTGCGCAACCGCGCCCTGCGTACCACCTAGAGGCCGTACTCCTCCCAGCGGCTTTCCACCAGGGCCTTGATGCGCCCGTCCATGCGGATGCGCTCGGGCCAGACCCGGTGGAAGCCTTCCTCGGGGAGCTTGCGGGTGCCGTCCAGGACCAAAACCGGACCCTCCACCCCCGCCATGACCCGGGCGTCCCGCTCCGGGTCGATGTTGTTGAGCACGGCCCAGAGGAGCTCCTCGGGGGTGAGGGCAGTGTCGTGGTCCGCCAGCAGGAGGAGCCGGATGCCCGCGCTGGCCGGTGTCTGCAAGAGGCGCTCCGCCAAGGCCCAGGCCTGGCCCGGCCGCTCCTTGCGCAGGGTAATCCCCCAGACCCCGGGCCACTGCCTTTGGGCCAGGGCCTCCGGGTCCTGGGGGAGCTCCGTGTGGACCCTGGGAGCCCAGGGTACCTCCCCGCCCTCCTCCGGGAGCTTGCGGGTGCCATCGATGAGGAGCTTCCCTCCGAAGGCGAAGGCCCGGGCGCTGTGGTCCAGGACGTCTATGGGCCCCCGGAGGAAAAGGGTGTCCCGCCCAGGGAGGGCGTGTTCCAGGGCTTTCAGAAGGGTGGCGAAGCCGGGCCGCACGGGCACGTCCGCGTCCACCGCCACGATCACCTTGGCGAACATCATCTGCCCCAGGCCCAGCATCCCATAGGCCACCTTGTAGGCCTGGCCCGGGTACCCCTTCTTTAGGGCCACGTTCACCCAGTTGTGGGCCACCCCCTCGGGGGGCATGTGGTAGTCGGCCACCTCGGGGAGGACCAGGCGCAAGGGGGGAAGGAAGAGGCGCTCGCTGGCCTCGATGAGGTAGGCGTCCTCCATGGGGGGCATGCCCACGATGGTGGCCGGGTAGATGGCCCCTTTCCGGTGGGTGAGGGCGGTGACGTGGAAGCGGGGGTAGAGGTCCACGGGGGTGTAGAAGCCGGTGTGGTCCCCGAAGGGCCCTTCCACCACTAGGGGCTCCTCCGGGTCAATGTAGCCCTCCAGCACAAACTCCGCCTCCGCGGGCACGGGGAGGTCCACGGTGACGCCCCGGGCGAGCTCGATGGGGGCACCCCGGAGGAACCCCGCCAGGTGGAACTCGCTCACCCCTGGCAAAGGGGGTAGGGGAGCCGTAGCGGCGTAGGTGAGGATGGGATCCCCCCCTAAGGCCACGGCCACCTCCAGCTTTTTTCCCAGCTTCCGGGCCTTTTCTAGGTGCTGGCGGCCCACCTTGTGGAGCTGCCAGTGCATGGCGGTGCTCCTTCGGTCCAGCACCTGCATGCGGTACATGCCCAGGTTGAGCTCCCCGGTCTCCGGGTCCCGGGTGATCACCAGGGGCAGGGTGAGGAAGGGCCCGGCGTCCTGGGGCCAGCACTTGAGGACGGGAAGGCGGCTTAGGTCCACCGCCTCCCCCTTGAGCACCACCTCCTGCACCGGGGCCCTGCCCACCCGTTTGGGGAAGAATCCCTTGAGGAGGGGGAGCTTGGGGAGAAGACCCATGAGGGCAGAAATCCCCCCTCTTCCCGGCTTCAACTCCAGCAAGCGGGACACCTTCTCAGAAAGCTCGTCCAGGTCCCCAACCCCCAGGGCGAAGGCGGTGCGCTCCCTTGTGCCGAAGAGGCCGATGGCCACGGGGAAGTCCTTACCCACCACCCTTTCAAAAAGGAGGGCAGGACCCCCCCTCTTCACCATGCGGTCGGCGATCTCCGTGATCTCCAGTTCGCTGGAAACGGGTACCCTTATCCGCTTGAGCTCCCCCCGCCTCTCCAGGGCCAGGAGGTAGGCCTCCAGGTTCCTAAACACCCTCAAGCTTACCCAAAGGGCCCATGGAGGGAAGGTTCCCCCCTACACTTCCAACACCAGGTGCTCTATCCGGTGCGCCCGGGGGGTCCCGTGGACCAGGATGGCCTCGAGCCTCACCGGAAGATCGTCGCGTCCCAACAGATAACGGGCGCTTTGTAAAAGGCGCCTCACCTTTCTGAGGGTCAAGGCCTCCAAGGGCGTACCGTAAGCCCCTGAGCTCCTTTGCTTGACCTCCACCAGCACGTAAACCCCATCCTTTTCCAGAAACAGGTCCACCTCCCCAAAGGGCGTGCGGCGGTTGCGGCCCAGAAGCCGGTAGCCCCGCTCAAGAAGGTAGGCGAGCGCCAGGTCCTCCGCCCAGCCTCCTTTCACACCCTCCTCCTTAAGCCAGGGGGAGCCTCAGGGGGTCCACTCCTGAACAAGCTCCCCGTCCATATAGAGGCGGAAGCGGGCCTCCCCCACCACTTCGTAGGTACCCGAAACCCTTAGGCCCCCACGGCCTTCCCCCTCATAGACCAGGTGCTCCCCCCGGTCGTCCACCAGCACCAGGCGCACCTGGCGGCCCTCCGCCTCCTGGGGCAGATTCAGAGCCAGGGTCACGGTACGGGCCTCGGGGCCCGGAGGCGAGGGGGGGGTCAAAGCCCCCACCTGCACCTCTCCCCTTGCCGCCACCCTTAGGCGCACCCCGCTCCCCGGGGGCATGGGGGTTCCGGGGGCGGGCTCCTGGGCCAGCACCGTGCCGGGCGGAGCCCCGGAGGGCACCTCCTCCGCCTGGACCTGCAGGCCCATGGCGTTCAGGAGGAAAAGCGCCTCCTTTTGGCTCAAACCCGTGAGCTTTGGAAGAGGCACCGTGGGACCCAGGGAAGCACCCCGGGAAACCAGAAGCCTCACCGGGGCCCCAGGGGGCAAGGGAGTGCCGGGGGGCGGGTCGCTGGCCAGGACCGTGCCTAGGGGTTCGGGACTTTCCATCTGGGCCACCCCAGCCAGGCGGTATCCTAGCTCGGAAAGCTTCGCCTCCGCCTCCTCTTGGCGGAGCCCCTTCAGCTCGGGCAAGGGGTTCAGCCGGGCCTGGTTAAGGGTGAGGCGCACGGTGCGCCCCGCCCTAAGGCGGGTTCCCGGTGGAGGCTCCTGGGCCAGCACCACCTCCTTGGGCTTGGCCGGGTCGTTCCCCTCCACCACCTCCAGCCTGAGCCCCGTATCCTTCAAGAGGAGAAAGGCCTCCCGGGCGGTCTTGCCCACCAGGTTCGGCACAGCGTACTCCGGGGGATTGAAGTAGCGGTAAACCCCTTGGGAAAAAAGCCACAGCCCTAGGAGGAAGAGGAGGAGGCCCGGGGCCACCCCCAGTAGCTTCCCGAAGGGAACAGCTTTAAGAAAGCCCGGCCGGGGGCGCGAAGGACCCCGGGCCAAGGCCCGCCGGGCAGACCCCAAGGGCCATGGGGACAGGTAGGCCACCCCTTCCTCGGCCATGGCCAGGTGCTCTGGGCCAAAGCCCAAGGGGGCCAGGGCCTCGAGGGCCGCCCGGGGCGGCACTTTCCGGGCCAGGGGACGCTCGGGGAAAAAGGCGTAGTAACGCCCAGGCTTGGCGGAAACCACCGCCTCCACAAGCCCAAGCTCCTCTAAGCGTTTGATGGCCGCCCGGTACCGGTAAAAGCGCTCCTTGTCCTCGGGGGTGCGCACCTGGAAAAAGAAAACCACCCCGCCCTCCACCCGATAAAGGGTGACCCCCTCCCGCTCCTCGAGGGTTTCCAGCACCGGGTAGCGGTCGTCCAAGATCATGCGCCGCCGATTATACCTTGCCTTCCCTCCTCCGTCCCCGACCCCTATACTCTAAAAGGTATGTGGGACGTTCTCGTGGTAGGCGGCGGCCCTTCGGGTCTTTCCGCGGCCCTTTTCCTCACCAGGGCCGGGCTTAAGGTCCTGGTGCTGGACGGAGGTCATTCCAAGATCGCCCAGGTGAGCCGGGTTCCCAACTACCCTGGGCTTCTGGACGAACCCTCGGGCGAGGAACTTCTAGAGAGGCTGAAAGAGCACGCCCGACGCTACGGGGCAGAGATCCAAAGGGGCGTGGTCAAGGGGGTGCGCGACCTGGGGGGGGTCTTTGAGGTGGAAACCGAGGAGGGCGTGGTGGAAGCGGAAAGGCTTCTCCTCTGCACCCACAAAGACCCCACCCTACCCTCCCTCTTGGGCCTCACCCGCAAGGGAGTCCACATAGAAACCGACGAGGCCGGCCGCACCAGCTATCCCAGGGTCTACGCCGCCGGGGTGGCCCGGGGCAAGGTGCCGGGACACGCCATCGTGAGCGCAGGGGATGGAGCCTACGTGGCCATCCACTTGATCTCCGACCTGCGGGGAGAGCCCTACAAGGACCACGCCACGTGATGCCCTTTTTCGCCACATCGGTAAGGGCCTAAATGGTGCGGGCTAAGTACCCGCACGCAAAGGTTGCCCCACCGGCCAAAGCCAAAGCGGCGTGCTCACGGCCTCTTTGGGGCCCCCGTCGTGGCGCAAGCCACGACGGGGTACTTAGGGATTGGCCGGGCCCCCTACTCTGGCAAAACCAGGGTGGAGCAGCGCTAGACTGGCCTACCCGCCATCATGAAGCTCGCCGTCATACCCCCGTCCACCACCAGAATGGCCCCGGTGATGAAGCTCGCTTTTTCCGAAGCTAGGAAAACCACTGCCTCCGCCACTTCCTCGGGCTGGCCCAGCCTCCTCAGGGCGTGAAGGTCCTCCCAGTCCCGGCGGGTCCTCTCCGGATCCTCGGAAAGGGCGATGGCCTCCAGTACCGCCTCCGTGGCGATGGCCCCCGGGGCCACGGCATTCACCCGGATGCCCAAGGGGGCCAGGTCCAAAGCCAAGGAACGGGTGAGGTTGACCAGCCCTCCCTTGGAAGCGTTGTAGGCAGCATTCTCCTGCTCGGCGAAGAGGCCCTGGACGCTGGCCACGTTCACGATGGCCCCCCCGCCTACCTTGGCCATCTCCCTGGCCGCCAGGGCGGAGAGGTGCATGGGAGCGGTGAGGTTCACCTCCAAAACCCTTCGCCACTCGGGGAGTTTTACGGTAAGGGCCGAACCTGGGGCGCTGGTGGCGGCGTTGTTCACCAACACGTCCACCCGCCCCAAGGCGTGAGCCGCCTCCTCCACGAAACGCACCCGGTCCCTTTCCTCGGCCAGGTCCGCCTGCACGAAGAAGCCTCCGATCTCCTCCGCCACCCCCCGCCCCTCGGGATGCAGATCGCAAAGGGCCACCAGGGCCCCTTCCCGAGCGAAGGCCCGGGCGATGGCCCGGCCGATGCCCCGGGCCGCTCCCGTGACCAAGACTCCCTTTCCCTCAAAAAGCCCCATGGCCTTAGCTTACGAGGCCCGGATCCAAGGCTGCGGCCACCTTTTCCTTGGGCAGGCTTCCCTGGACCACCTCTTTTCCCCCGCCCTTAGCCCCAAGGGCCTTAAGCCTTTCCAAAACCTCCTGCCGGCCGGGGCCCAAGGTGGCAAAGCGACCCTCGAGGGAAAGGAGCAAAAAGGTCTTCTCGCTCCAGGAAAGAAGCCTTTTGGCCAGGTCCCCCAGGACGGAAGCCGGCACCAGGAGCACCCTCTCCTCGAGGGCCCGGGGCAGGAGGGCCTCCACCAAAGCCTCTTTGAGCTCCAAGTTCTCGCCCTTAAGGGCGTATACCTCCTCCTGAAGGCGGCGCACGGGTCTTTCCAGCTCCAGGGGGCTGGTGGAGAAGGAAAGGGCCAGGCGGGAAAGCAGGGCGTGCTTGGCGTGGTAGTCCTCCAAAGCCTCCCACCCCGCCAGGAAGTGCACCCGGGTCCCCCCCTTGTACCGCTCCCACTTGAGCACCTTGATGGGCCCCGCCTGGGCGCTGGTCTTGAGGTGGGTGCCCCCGCAGGCCGCCAGGTCGAAGTCCCCGATCCGCACCAGGCGCACCTGGCCCTGAACCTTCGGAGGCCGCCTCAAAGGGTAACGGGCAAGCTCCTCCTCAGAAACCCAAAAGGCCTCTATGGGGTAGTCCGCGTACACGGCGAAGTTGGCCAGGGCCTCCGCCTCCTGGAGCTTGGCCTCCGCCACTTCCTCCTTTAGGTCCACGGTGCAAATGGGCCCATCTAGGCTCACGGCCACCGTGTGGTACCCCCCGGCCCGGAGGAGGGCCTGGGAGAGGATGTGCTGGGCGGTGTGGCGCTGCATGTGGCGGAAGCGCCTATTCCAGTCGATCTCCCCTTCCACCTCCACCCCTTCGGGAATGGGGGCGGAGAGCACGTGGACCACGTCGCCAAAGGCCTTTTCCTCCTCGTAGGCGTGGAGGACCCGCACCTCGCCAAAGGGGCCCCGTAGAACCCCGGTGTCCGCAGGCTGGCCGCCGGATTCCGGGTAGAAAAGGGTCTCGGAAAGCACGGCATGGTGCCCCTTCTCGTCGCTCCAAACCCGCACCACCTGGGCCCGAAAGCGGGTGGCGTAGCTGTCCAGCTGGTAAAGCCTCATGCCCTTTAGGATAAGGAGGATGGTGCCCTTGGACCGGGAGGAAGGAGAGAGATGGCTGGCCCAAGCGCGGCATACCCTGGCCTCTGGGGAGCGTGACCTGGAGGAAGGGGACTACGACTGGGCCAGCTTTAAAGCCCACCAAGCGGGGGAGTACGCCTTGAAGGGGCTCCTCCGGGGCCTTGGGCGGCCCGCCTTCGGCCACGCCCTTTTCCGCCTGCTCCAAGCCTTGGCGGAAACGGGCTTGGTCATTCCCCCGGTCCTGGAGGAGAGGGCGCGGCTCCTGGACGCCCACTACATCCCCGCCCGCTGCCCCGACGCCTACCCCGAGGGCAGTCCCTACGAGTACTACACCCCCTCCCGGGCTAAGGAGGCCTTGCAGGCGGCCAGGAGCATCCTGGGATGGGTAGAGGAGGTGTGGCATGGCCTGGAAGGCCCTTGAGGGGCGAAGGGCCGAGTGGGAGAGCCTTCTGGACGAGGCCAAGGCCTTTGCCCAAAGGGTGCGGCAGGCCTTAGGGGAGGCCCGGGTGTACCTTTATGGTTCGGTGGCCCGGGGAGTGTTCAACGTGGAAAGCGACATCGACCTGCTGGTGGTCTCCCCCCATCTGCCGAAAGACCCCTTGGAGCGCTTCACCTTTCTCCAGCGCCTAAACCCGGGCCGGGTGGAGGCCAGGGGCCTCACCCCAGAGGAGTTCGCCAGGCTTCGGGCCAAGGGGGCCCTTTGGTGGCTGGAGGGGGCTTTGGAGCTATGAGGGGGGAAAGGCTCGACAAGCTCCTGGCCCGCCTGGGCCTGGGGAGCCGCAAGGAGGTAGCCCGCCTGGTGCGCGCCGGGCGGGTGCGGGTGGCGGGGGAGGCGGTGCGGGACCCGGGCTTCCACGTCCCAGAAGGGGCCTCCTTGGAGCTGGACGGGAAGCCCCTGGCGGTGCGCCGCCACCACCACCTCCTCCTGCACAAGCCCGCGGGGTACGTGACGAGCCGCACCGAGGGCCCCAGCGTGTACGCCCTGCTTTCGGGCTTTCCCACCCGGGACCTCGCCCCGGTGGGCCGCCTGGACAAGGACACCGAGGGACTCCTCCTCTTTACCACCGATGGGGAGCTCCTCCACCGCCTCACCCACCCCCGGCACAAGGTGGCGAAGCGCTACCTGGTCCACCTGGAGCGCCCGGCCACGGAGGAGGACCAAAGGGCCTTCGCCGAGGGGCTTTCCCTGGATGGGGAGAGGCTTTTGCCCGCGGCGCTCTCCTTGGGGGAGGACCCCACCCGGGTGGAGCTCGTCCTCCGGGAGGGGCGCTTCCACCAGGTGAAGCGCATGTTCCAGGCCCGGGGGAACCGGGTGCTCTACCTGAAGCGCCTCTCCTTGGGGCCCTTGGAGCTGGGGGACCTTTCCAAAGGGGAGGCCCGCTACCTTACCCCCGAAGAGGAGGAAACCCTCTACCGGGCGGTGGGCCTAGGGGGCCAAGATGCGCAGGGCGAGCTCTAGGGTTAAGCGCTCCCCCCGGGTTTCCGCCACGGGCGCCAGGCGGTAGCGCTCCACCCAGAGGGGTGCGGGCACCTGGGGTAGGGCCTCGAGGTAGGCCAGCACCCCCGGGTAGGGGCCTTCCAAGGTTATCTCCAGGCTCCAGGCGCGGGCCTCCCCCACCTGGGCCACCTCCTGGGGTCGGAGGTTTTTGAGGGCAAGGCCTTGGGCCTCTGCCAGGCGCACCAGGGCTTCGTAGAGCTGAGGGAGCTCCCCTTCCTTCACCGGGGCCTCGGACAAGGCCCCAGGGAGGCTTTTCGTCAAGGCTTCCACTTCCCGCTCTAGGACCTGCGCTGCTGCCACCGCCCGTCGGTAGTGGGCGTAGGCGGAGAACACCGCCTGGCCGCTCCAGAGGAGCGTCGTCAGGGGCAGGAGGAACCAAAGCCAAATAGGCGGTTTCATCGGCGCAGGATCCGGGAGAGGTCAAAGAGGGGCAGGTACAAGGCCAGGGCGACCACGAGCATTATACCCCCCAGGAGCACGGTTAGGGCGGGCTCTATGCTGGAGGAAAGCCGTTTGACGCCGTAGTCCACCTCTCGTTCCAGATGGGAGGCCACCTGGTAGAGCATCTGGTCCAGACTCCCGGCCTCTTCCCCTACCAAGGTAAGGCGGACCACGATGGGCAGGAAGAGGGGCTCCCGGCTCATGGCGGCGCTCAGGGACTCCCCCCGCACCACCCGCTCCAGGACCCGGTCCAGGGCCTCGGCCAGGGCTGCGTTCGCGAGGACGTTCCGGGTGGCCTCGAGGGCCTGGGTGATGAGGACTCCTCCCTCATACAGGGTGGCCAGGGTGCGGGCGAAGCGGGCCATGGCCGCCTTGTGCAGGATGGGGCCCACCAGGGGAAGCCGGAGAAGGAGGCCGTCCAGCAACTTGGCCCCCCCTGGGGTGCGGCGGTAGGCCCTAAGGACGTAGAGGAGGGCCAGGAAGAGGAGCAATAGCCAGAGGATATTTTGGCGCACGAACAGAGAAGTGCCGATGAGGAGGCGGGTGGGAAAAGGGAGCTCCGCTCCCGCTGCCCCGTAGAGTCGGGCGAACACCGGGATGACGAAAACCAGGAGAACGGCCACCACCAGGACCAGGACCGCGACCACGAAGGAGGGGTAGAGGAGGGCGGTGCGCACCTTCTCCCGGAGGTCGTGGCTTTTGTCCAGGTACTCGGCGATGCGCCTCAGGACCACCTCTAAAGCCCCCCCCGTCTCCCCTGCTGCCACCAAGGCCCGCACCAGGGGAGGGAAGACTCCAGGGTAGTGCCCCATGGCCTGGGCCAGCCCCTCCCCCGCCTCCACCCGCTCCCGCACCCCTCGGGCGGCCTCCTTTATAAGCGGGTGGCGGGTTTCCAGAGAGAGGGTGTGCAGGGCTTGGGTTACGGGGACCCCAGCCCCCACCAGGGTGGCGAACTCCTCCATGAAGAGGACCAGTTCCGGCAAGGGTACCTGGCCCCTTTTAGGGCGCCGCGCGCGCTCTAGGCGCAAGGGGTAAAGCCCCATCTCCCGCAGGCGCCGCCTGGCCCCTTGGGGGCTTTCCGCCTCCAGAACCCCCCGGTAGACCCGTTCTCCCTTGGCGTCGGTGGCCTCGTAGAGAAAGCGCATGCCCTTACTCCCAAAGCCCAAGCACCCTGAGGAGCTCGTGCCCGGTGGTGACCCCCGCCCGCACCTGCAAAAGGCCCACCTGTCGCAGGCTCCGGTGCCCCTTTAGCTCCGCCAATTGCCGAAGCTCTTCCTCCCCTGCCCCCTGGCCCAATCGGTAGAGAGCCTCCCGATCCGGGGCGTAGACCTCGTAGATCCCCACCCGTCCCCGGTACCCCGTGCCCCGGCAGTAGGGGCAGCCTTCCCCCACAAGCTCCTTCTCGGGAGCCTCCTCTCCGAAGAACAGCCGGGCTTCTTCCGAAACGGGCCTGGGTCTGGCGCACTGGGGACAGACCCGACGCACCAGGCGCTGGGCCACGGTTCCGATCAGGGTGGAGGCCAGGAGGTGGCGTTCGGCCCCCATTTCCAGGAGGCGGGTCACGGCGGCGATGGCGTCGTTGGCGTGCAGGGTGGCCAGAACCAGGTGCCCGGTGAGGGCCGCCCGCAGGGCGGTGTCCAAGGTATCCCCGTCCCGCACCTCCCCCACCAGGATCACGTCCGGGTCCAGGCGCAAGACGCTTTTCAGGGCCTCGGCGAAGGTGAGGCCGATCTTGGGCTGCACGGGGATCTGCACCACCCCTTCCAGGGGAAATTCCACCGGGTCCTCAATGGTCACGAAGGTCTTCTCCTTGGTGTAAAGCTGTTCCAAGGCGGCGTAGAGGGTGGTGGTCTTGCCGCTTCCCGTGGGCCCGGTGACGAAGAGAATGCCGTAGGGCCTGAGAAGGAGCTTCTGGAAGCGGGCGAGTTCTTCAGGAAGCATTCCGAGTTCGGGGAGGCCCAGCCGCACCCCCGTGGGGTAGATGATGCGCAGGGTGAGCTTCTCCCCGTGCAGGGTGCCTATGGAGGCCACCCGCACCTCGTACCGCCGCCCTTCAAAGGCGAAGGTAAAGTGCCCATCCTGAGGGCGGCGCCTCTCGGCGATGTCCATGCCCGCCAAGACCTTGTAGCGGGCGGCCAAGGGGGCTTCCAGGTCCTTGGCCAGGCGCTCCAGCTCCTGCACCACCCCGTCCACCCGGGCCCGCACCAGGAGGTGGGTTTCCTCCGGGTCCAGGTGCAGGTCGCTGGCGGAAAGGGCGATGGCCCTTTCCAGAAGGGCCTGGGCCAGGCGCACCGCGGGGCTTACCCCCAGGGTGAGGTCCAGCTCCGCCGCCGAGGAGGGCTCCGCCTCTGGCTGCTTGGGCCTCGAGGCCTCCGCCAAAAGCCGGTCCAGGGCCTCCAGGATCTCCCGGTCCGGGGCCAGGTAGGGTACGATCTCCTTGCCCGTGAGGAAGCGGAGCTCGTCCAGAAGGGCCAGGTCCGAGGGATGGGCCATGGCCACGTGAAGGCGGTTTCCCTCCAACCTAAAGGGCAGCACCCGCCGTTCCCGCGCCAGGCGGGGGTCCAGGAGGGCAAGGGCCTTGGGGTCTGGGGTAAGCTCGGCCACCCGCACCAGGGGGGCCTTCTGCTGGTCCGCCAGGGCCCGCACCAGGTCTTCCTCCCGCACGTACCCTCGGCGGAGGAGGATCTGGCCCAGGAGGTCCCCTGTGCGCTCCTGCTCCTGAAGGGCGGCCTGGAGCTGTTCCTCCGTGAGGTACCCCAGCCGCAGGAGTAGCTCACCGAGCCTCGGCCTTGGCAACCTCCACCTCCCAGGTGTACAGTCGGCCTTCGCCTTCCGCCTGGATGACACCAGGCTTTCCCCCGAGGCGGCGGGCCAGAAGCAGGGGCGCGTAGGGGTCCAAGGCCTTGCCCTCCAGGTGGAGCCTGGTCTGTTCCGCGGTGAGGCTTGTGAGCCAGAGGTTTTCCGGGCGCTCCGAGGCTACCCTCAGGACCTCTTCCAGCCCCAAGCCCCGGGGCCGGGCCGGCTGGAAGGTCTGGGCCCGGAGGAGCTCCACCTGCTGGCGCAAGGCTTCGGCCCGCCGCTCCTCCCTGGACGCTCTCTCCTCCAGAAGGCCTTTCCCTACCAGTCCCCCCACGAAGAAGAGGGCCGCCAGGAAGACCGCCCACTGGGCTTCCCGGGGCAGGCCCTCGCCCAGGGCCTTGCGCCTGGGCTTGAGATCCAGGGAGAACCCTTTGGCCAGGGCTTGGGCCTCCAGGTCCAGGGGTACCCCCTGGGCCACCTCGCGGGCGGGGAGGCCCGGGGGTACCGGGGGCGGGGTGGGCAGGCCCAGGAGCAGGGCCTGGTCCACCGCCCCCGCGTGGCCGAAGAGGGCCAGGGACCTGGCCACCTCTTCCGCGAGCTGCGCCGAGCCCTCGTCCGCGGGCAGGGTCAGGTAGCGGAAGCCCCGGAGTACCCCGTTCTCAAAGAGGGCCACGGTGTGGGCCAGGTTTTCCAGGACCAAGAGACTGGGGGCCTCGCTTTGGCTTAGGGCATGGCGCCAAAGGAGAAGGGGCAGGGGTTCCACCCGGGCAGGGCGGAGCCGCGCCAAAAGCCCCGCTCCCCTCCTGGGTAGGGCGGCGAAGAGGACCCGGACCCGCCTTTCGTCCTCAGGAGCCACCAGGAGGTAGTCCGCAAGGAGCTCCTCCTCCGCAAAAAGGGGGCTGCGCTCCGCCTCGGCCAGGACCGCCTCTTCCAAGGGGAAGCCCTGGAGCCTGGGGAAGGGCTGGAGCCGGAGGAGGGCGAACTCCGGGCCCAGGCCCACGTAGGCCCCCCGTCCCCCCAGTTCCCGCAGGTGGTGAAGAAGGCGTTCGTACCGAGGGTACCCCTCCTCTGTGAGGAGGTCCTCTGCGGGGAAAGCCTCGGCTTCGCCCTCTCTTAAGCGCAGGATGCGGCGGTGGGTGACGAAGAGGAGGTTCATAGCTAGGCTGGGTACAGTCTAACCGCTTCGCAGGGAAAACACCAGGGGCGGGAAGGGGTAGTCCTTCCCGCCAATCCTCAGGGTGAGGCCTTTGCCGTTCAGATTTACCGGGTCGCAGGGAGCGTCCATCAGGCCCACGAGGCTAGGATTCGTCAGGTTGTCGTAGCAGAAGCTGGCGTTGGGCAGGAGGGCGGGCTCGAGGAGGCTCACGAAAACCCCCGTGGGGCTGGTGCAGCTTCCCGTCCAGCTCCGGCGCTCCAGGGTCTTGCTGGCGGTCAGGCGGTATTGGACACACACCTTTCCCGAGCCTGCCTGGGTTTCCACGATGAATCCGCTGGCGGTGGGGCTCTGCCCGGAAAGGGTCGCGATGCCCGCGCTGGTGGCGCTCCGCAGGTCCTTTCCCAGGCGGTCCCGCAGGTCCTGGGCCAGGGATTGCGCCTGGAGCAGCGGGGCCTCCCCGTGGGTCCGGACCCCCGAAAGCAGAAGGTAGGAGAGGGCCAGACCCAAAATCCCTGCCAGCGCCAGGACGATGGATAGCTCTACCAGAGAAAGACCTTCCCTCCGCATTCACCACCTCAGGGAACAGGAGGCCGTATAGGTCACCTGGTTGTTGCCTTGACCCACGTAGAGAAAAAGCGTGAAGGTGTAGTTGCCTGCCTTGAAGTTGGCGTTGAAGGTGAAGGTGAGCGTCTGGCTCCCAAAGGTGAGGTTTTGGCTTAGGGAGATGGGGGTGCCCTTTTTAACCCCTTTGTTGTTGGACCAGAGGGTGGTACCTCCCGAAGACACCGCCACGATCCGCTTTTTGCCTTCGCCGTTCCAGCTTAAGGCGAGGGTTCTGGTGGTCACCGAAGCGCCGGCGTTGGTTACCGTCATCTGCAGCTGGTTGGAGGAGGCCTTTTGGCATGTGGCGGTGAAGTTGGGGCTGGGGGGAGGCGGGGGAGGGGAGCCTTCCCAGGTCACCTGGGTAAGGGAAAAGGTCCGGCTCGGGCTGCTGGAGACCTCCTCGAAGGTGTAGGTGTAAGCGTAAACGGAGGTGTTGGCTGGGGGGGTGATGGATAAGCCCGCGGTTTGTTGGCAGATGCGGTAGCTCTTTCCCGCTAGGGTCAGGACCAAAGGCGGGCTTGAGCCACAGGGGGGGGCATCCAGACCCGTTTCCAAGACCGTCTCCGCCGCATGCAAGACCTCCTCTTCCAGCCCGGTGGCGGCCCCGGCTTCCAGGGTCCGGGACAGGGCCAGGATCATGTAGGCCACCACCCCCACCAAAAGGAGGGCTACGGCCACCTCCACCAGGGTAAAGCCTCGCTTCACGGGAGCACCTCCCAGGAGAGCACCGCTTGGTTAGCCGTGTCGTAGGTTACCTTTACCCAGCGCACGAGGCCGTCTTTGGTCTTCCCAAACCCCCAGAAGGTTACCGTAGTCCCGCTTGGCAAAGTGGGCGTGGCGCAGTCTGTGGGCTGGCTGGAGCTGTAGGTGTAGCAGCCCACGTAATCGGGAGAGGTGCTGGTGCAGGGGGCGGTTGCAGTGCGGCACACGAGCACGGGGGAGCCGGGTGCTCCATTTTTGCTATCCAGCCGGGCGATGGCCTCCCACGCCCCGGCCTCGGCCAGGTAGAGGGCTTGCAGGGAGGACTGGGACCGGAGGGTGCGCTCGGCGTTTAGGAGGCTGAGAAGGGAGTAGGGCAGGAGGAGGAGGCCGAAGAAGGTCAGGGCCAGGGCCACCATCACCATGAGATACCCTTGCCGCTTCATCCCCTAAAACTCCCCCTGGCAGTAGTCGCTTATGCCCGAGGTATACGGCCGGAAGACCACGATCTGGGCTTTGGGGTCGGTGGGGTCCCCTGCCTCGGCGAGGCCCCCCAAGGGGTTGTACCCGTCCATGCAGTACTCCCGCCCCGGGCGGTAGCGGAGAACGATCTGGTAGTTGTAGTTGTCGTAGGGGTTCCGCTTGAGGAAAGGCTCCTCCCAGGTGTCCTTTTTATAGGGAGAGTCCAGGGCCTCCCAGACCTCGTCCAGGATGGGAGGGCGGCCCAGCTTCACCGTGAGGATGCGCACCGTGGAGTTCAGGGCCAAGAGGGTCTGCCGCGCCGCCGCCTGTTCGGCCTGCAAGGAGAGGTCCACGAAGCGCGGCACGGCCACTGCCACCAACAATCCCAGGATCAGGATCACCAGGGCCAGTTCAATAAGGGTGAACCCTTTCCGCATCCTCCCTCCTTCAGTTTAGGGTGTCCGGGTGGGCCCGCAGGCAGCGGATGGGCACGGTGACGGTGGTCTGGCTCACGGCGATGAGGAAGAGGGTGCAGGCCTCGTCGGCGTAGAGGTAGGCCAGGCGCTCCCCGGCGTTGCACAGGGCGTTGCCGTTTCCGTCCCAGTAGGCCACGGTGGTGCCGGAAGGGCAGCTGGAGGAGAGCCGGAGGGGGGTGGGGTTGCCCATGAGGGCCTTGAGGGCGTTCCAGGTGGGCGGGCTGCGGTGCTGGGCCACGTGGATGGCGTAGGCCGAGCGCAGGTGGCGCAGGACCTCCTGCCGCTGGGCCTTTTGGGCCTGGGCCTGCAGGTCCAGGTACCGGGGCACGGCCACCGCGGCCAGGACGGCTAGGAGGAGAAGGGTCACCGCGAGCTCCGCCAAGGTGAAACCTCTTGCCTTCAAAGCCCCTCCTCTTTGAGACATATGGGGGTGGGATCCATCCCACCCCCTATCCCCGAAGGCTCCTTCTCAGAAGGCCTTGGTAATACAACGAACAGTATTTCCCACAGCAGTAGCAGGGGTAGTGCAGGTCTCGTCAGTATAGACGTTGGCGATGTCGGTGGCCGTTCCCCCTATGACAACCTGGATCTTGCCCTCAGAGAAGCTAGCGCCGCCTTCCAGTTTGCCGAGGATCTCTTGCACCGTGGGGTAGCCCTTTTTCTGCGCGATGGCGATGGCATAGGCGGAACGGATGGAGCCGTAAGACGCTTCCTTGGCTGCCTGCGTGGCCTGGCTGGAAAGATCCGTGAACCGCGGCACCGCGATGGCCACCAGGATCCCGATGATCACGATCACGATCGCCAGCTCGATCAGCGTGAAGCCTTTTGCCTTCATCTCTGCCCTCCTTTCACAGGTCCCAGCATGGGGGAAGGGTGTGAAAACGGTGTGAAAGCTGGGGCCTAGGCTGAAGGGTACCATGGGGAAGTAGGGAAGGCAAGGCCAGGGGGATCACGGGGTTTCCCCTGCCTCCGTGCTACCCTTGGGGCATGCGCTGGCAGCTCTTGGGGGCCCTGGCCCTCCTGCTGGGAGCCCCGGGGGGCTTGGGGCAGGAGGGGGGGAGCCTCCCCGTGGAGGCCCTTCTGGTGCTCCAGGAGGACGTCATCGAGGAGAGCCGGCTGGTCACCTACACCGGGGTCCAGCGCTACCCCGTGGCCTCGGAGGCGGAGCTTTTGGCCCTCATCCGGCGGCTCGCCCGTGACCCTAGGCCTCCCCGCTTCATCCTCCAGGAGGGACGGTGGCGGGGGGTGGAGAAGAAGGGCCTCGCCTTCAGCGAGGCCGAGGCCCTGGCCGCCTACCGGGAGGCCCTGGGGGCGGGGCGGCGGAGCTTCCACCTCCCCGTGCGCTACACCCCCCCTCGCCCCAGCCTCAGGGAGCTCTACGCCCTGGGGATCAAGGAACACCTGGCCACGGGGGAGACGGACTTCCGGGGCTCCAGCCGGGAGCGCACCCACAACCTCCTCCTGGCCTCCAGCAAGTTGGACGGCCTCCTCATCCCCCCGGGCAGGTTCTCCTTCAACCAGGCCCTGGGGCCCGTGACCCAGGAGGAAGGGTACAAGGAAGCCTTCGTCATCGTGGGCGACCGCACGGAGCAGGGGGTGGGGGGCGGGGTGTGCCAGGTTTCCACCACCCTCTTCCGGGCCTTCTTCTTCGCAGGGCTTCCCATCCTGGAGCGCCACGCCCACAGCTACCAGGTGGCCTACTACAAGCCCACCGGCCTGGACGCCGCCGTGATCCAGCCCTACAAGGATCTACGGGTGCTCAACGACACCCCCGGGTATATCCTGGTGCAACGCTCCGTCCAGGGCACCACCCTGCGCTTTCACCTCTTCGGCACCAAGGACCGGGAGGTGCGCTGGGAAGGCCCCTTTGTTTCGGAGCGCAAGCCGCCCTTACCTCCGAAGGAGGTGGTGGAACCCTCCCTGCCCCCTGGGACGCGCAAGCAGGTGGACTTTGCCGCCGAGGGGGCAAAGGTGGAGGTGCGGCGTACCGTGCGCTACGGGGACGGACGGGTGAGGGAGGACAAGCTGGTGAGCGTGTACCGCCCCTGGGGGGCGGTCTACCTGGTGGGGCCTACCCCACCTCCAAAAGCACCGCCCGCTCCACAGGGAGGAGGCGGTGGGGCTCCGTGAGCCGGGCGGCCTCCCCTTTTTTGAGGTGGAGGTAGCGCCCTTCGGGGAGGTCGATGACCAGCTCCCCTTCCAGAAGGAGGTAAAACCCACTCCCTTCCCGTTCCACGGGTTCCAAGAGGGTGTAGGCCCGTGCGGGCACCCCGGGCACCTCCACCGGCCCCTGCCGGGCTAGCCGCAGAAGGTGGAGTTTGAAGCTTTCCATCAGGGGGCTACCGTCTCCTTTCTGGCCCGTCCCTTGCGCATGCGCAGTTTGAAGAGGGCCCGCTGGGCCAGCTTGGCGTTTTCCGGGGAAAGAGGCTCGCCAAGGGCCAGGGCTTCCACCGCCCCGCGCTCCTCCGGGGCCAGCTCTTGAAGGAAGGGTTTCAGCTCCTCCCAGTCCGAGGGCGGCTTGGGTGGGGAGGCTCCTTGGCCCTTTCCTTTGGCCTTTGCCCCGGTACGGCTCGATGCTCCCGAAGCGGCCTTGCGGCGGGCGGTTTTCCCGCCCTTGGAAGCCGAGGTTGCCTGGGCTTTGGGGAGCGGGACCAGCTTGGGATCGTGCGCCGGGCAGGCGGGGTTCATGCAGGCCCCTTGCCCTTTGCCCACCAACGGCCAGCCACAAGAAGGGCAGGTCTGGTCCAGAAGGGGGTAGAAGGAAAGGAAGTCGCAGGCGTTGCTTTCGCACTTGTAGTAGGGCTTCCCCCGCTTGCTCCGCTTTTCCAGGACCCGGCTTCCGCATTTGGGGCAGGTGTGGCCCGTGGGGGTGCCGTCGTCCCGGGTGTAGTCGCACTCGGGGTAGCCGGAGCAGGCGATGAAACTGCCGTAGCGGCCTTCCTTCCGCACCAGGGGCCTGCCGCACTTGGGGCAGGCTTCCCCGATGGGCTCGGCCTCCTTTTTTCTTTCCAGGGGCTCGGTGTAGGTGCACTCCGGGTAGCCGGTGCACCCTAAGAACTGCCCGAAGCGGCTCACCTTGAGCTCCAGGGGCCTGCCGCACTGGGGGCAGGTCTTCTTGGGCACCTGGCTCAGCTCCTTCAAAAATGGCTCGTAGAACTCCCACACCACCTTAGGCCAGGGGACCTTGCCCTCCTCCACCTGGTCCAGCCCCTCCTCCATCTGGGCGGTGAACTCGTAGGCCACCACCCGGGGGAAGCGCTCCTTGAGGTAGTGGACGATCTGCCGCCCCAGGGGGGTGGGGAGGAGGGTGCGCCCCTTTCGCTCCACGTAGCCCCGCTTCTCCAGGGTCTCGAGGGTAGGGGCGTAGGTGGAGGGACGGCCGATGCCGAGCTCCTCCATGGTCTTCACCAAGGTGGCATCGGTGTAGCGGGGCGGGGGCTCGGTGAAGTGCTGCTCGGGCCTCGCCTGGAGAAGCCTGGCCTCCGCCCCCTGGGGCACGGCAGGCACCGGGGGGGCTTCCTCCTCGTCCTCCCCTTCCCGGCCCCAGGCCTTCAGGTAGCCCTCAAACCGGAGCACCGAGCCCGCGGCCCGGAAGGTGAAGCGGGGCTGTCCTTGACCCTCCAGCAGGATCACCGTCTGCTCGTAGAGGGCGTCTTTCATCTGGCTGGCCAGGAAGCGGCGCCAGATGAGGTCGTAGAGGCGGTACTCCTCCTCGGAGAGGTAGGGGCGCACCCCTTCAGGGGTGCGCCTGGGGTCCGTGGGGCGGATGGCCTCGTGGGCGTCTTGGACTCCTTCCTTGCGGTTGCGGTAGACCCGGGGGGCCTCGGGCAGGTAGGCGGGGCCGTACATTTCCCCGATCACCTCCCGCGCCAGGGCCACGGCCTCGGGGGAGACGCGCACGGAGTCGGTGCGCATGTAGGTGATGAGGCCCACGGTGCCCTCGGGCAGGTCCACCCCCTCGTAGAGGCGTTGGGCGATGCGCATGGTGCGGCCCGCGGTGTAGCCCAGGCGGCTGGAGGCGGCCTGCTGCAGGGTGGAGGTGGTGAAGGGGGGCGGGGGGGATTTGCGCCTTTCCCTGACCTCCACCTGGGCCACGCGGTAGGGGAGGGTTTGCGCTCGTTCCGCCAGGGCGAGGGCCTGAGCTTCGGTTGCCAGGTGCAGTTTTCCTTCCTTCTCCCCCTGCCCGGTCCAGAGGCGCTGGCCCTCCACCTCGTGGAGGAGGGCGGGGAAGGTTTTGCCCTGGACTTCAAAGAGGCCCTCGAGGGTCCAGTACTCTTCCCGCCGGAAGGCCTCGATGGCCTCCTCCCGCTCCACCACCAGCCGGAGGGCCACGCTCTGCACCCTGCCGGCGGAGAGGGCCCGCTTGCGGAACTCCAGGGAGAGGAGAGGGGAGAGGTTGTAGCCCACCAGGCGGTCCAGGACGCGCCGGGCCTGCTGGGCGTCCACCAGGTTCTGGTCGATGGGCCTAGGGCGCTCCACCGCCTGGCGCACCACCTTGGGGGTGATCTCGTGAAACTCCACCCTTAGGGGCTCCTTGGGGTCGCGCTCCAGGAGCCTGGCCACGTGCCAGCCGATGGCCTCTCCTTCCCGGTCGGGGTCGGTGGCGATGAGGAGGCGTTTGCCCTGGGCGGCCCGCCTTAGCTCCTCCACCACCGCCTTTTTATCCTTCTTCACCTCGTAGGTGGGGGCGAAGTCCCGGGCCACGTCCACCCCCAGCTCCCTCTCGGGGAGGTCGGCCACGTGGCCCAGGCTGGCCTTGACCTCGTAGCCAGGGCCCAGCATCTTCTGGATGCTCTTGGCCTTGGCAGGGGACTCCACCACCACCAAGGTGGTGGCGTTCCCCGCCTTCAGGCTGGCCCCGGGGGATTTCCGGGACGTGGCTTTGGCGTTCCCCTTAGTCGGCATCGCCCCCTATTTAGGGGCGCCAAGGCCCCCTTGTCAAGTGCGCGGCTTGAGGTCCGCCCCTGGGTAGCTCCTCGGCAAAAGCCTCCGCTCCCAGGCGGCCTTTAGGAGCTCCTCCCGGAAGTCGGGGTGGGCCACCTCGATCAGGGCCAGGGCCCTTTCCCTTAGGGAGCGGCCGAAAAGCTCCGCCACCCCCCACTCCGTGACCACATAGTGCACGTCGGCCCGGGTGGTGACCACCCCTGCTCCTGGGCGGAGGTAGGGGACGATGCGGCTATGCCCCTTGGCGGTGGAGGGAAGGGCGATGATGGGCTTGCCCCCCTCGCTCCGGGCCGCCCCCCGGATGAAGTCCAGCTGGCCGCCGAAGCCCGAGTAGATGCGGGTGCCGATGGAGTCCGCCACCACCTGGCCGGTGAGGTCCACCTCGATGGCGGAGTTGATGGCCACCATCTTGCGATTCTGGGCCACCACGAAGGGGTCGTTCACGTAGTCCGCGGGGTGGAGCTCGAAAAGGGGGTTGTCGTGGACGAAGCGGTAGAGCCTTTCCGAGCCCAGGACGAAGGTGCCGATCACCTTGCCGGGGTGGAGGGTCTTCCTGGCCCCGGTGATGAGGCCCTTTTCAAAGGCTTCCAGCACCCCGTCGGAGATCATCTCCGTGTGCACCCCCAGGTCCCGGCGGCCCTCGAGGCTGGCCAAGACGGCGTCCGGGATGGCCCCGATGCCCATCTGCAGGGTGGCCCCGTCCTCGATGAGGCTCGCCACGTGCTCCCCGATGCGCCTCTCCACCTCCCCGAAGCCCTCCCGCTTGAGCTCGGGCAAGGGCCAGTCCATCTCCACGATGGCGGTGAGGCGGGAAACGTGGACGAAGGTATCCCCCAGGGTGCGGGGCATCCTGGGGTTCACCATGGCGATCACGATGGGGGCGGCCTCGAGGGCCGCCTTGGTGGCGATGACCTCCACCCCCAAGGAGCAGAAGCCGTGCTCGTCCGGAGGGGAGACCTGGACGATGGCCGCGTCCAGGGGCAGGATGCGCCTTTTGAAGAGCCAGGGCACCTGGTGGAGCATGATGGGCACGTAGTCGGCCCGGCCCTGGTTCACCGCCTCCCGGTCCGTGGGGCCCACGAAGAGGGAGCGGCGGCGGAAGTGCCCCTCCATCTCCTCTCCAGCAAAGGGGTCTTCGCCCATTTGCAGGAGGTGGACGAGCTCCACGCCCTCCAGCTCGTCCTTGCGGGCAGCCAGGGCCTTGAGGAGGGGCGTGGGGGTGGCGGCGTTGCCGGAGACGAAGACCCGCATCCCCGATTGGATGAGGCGCACGGCGTCCTCGGGGGAGGTCAGCTTCTTGCGGTAGCTCATTCTAGGTGGCCTCCTTTCTGGCCCAGGAGGAGGTAGGCTCCTTGGCGGAGTTCGGGCACCTTTAGGGGGTCGTCTTCCACCTGCAGGAGGAAGGGGAGGAGGGTGGCGGTGAGGGCGTGGCTGGCGGTGCGGGGCACCAGGGCGGGGACGTTGGGGAGGCAGAAGTGGGTGATGCCCATCTCCTGGTAGACCCCAGGGCGGCTGGTTTCCGCAATGCCCCCCTGGTCGATGGCGAAGTCCAGGAGGACCGCCCCTGGGCGCATGCGGGCCATGAGATCCCGGGAGAGGAGAAGGGGGGCCCTTTCCCCCGGCACCGCCACCGCCCCCACCAGGACGTCGGCGAAGGCCACGTAGCGCTCCAGACGGCTTTGGGTAATGAGGGCGGTCACCGCTCCCCTGGCCTCCCTGGCCGCCTCCTCCAGGGGGGCGAGCTCCTTGTCCAGCACGTACACCGAGGCCCCCGTCCCCAAGAAGGCCCGGGCGGCGGCCCGGCCCAGCACCCCGGCCCCCAGGATGACCACGTCCGCAGGGGGGATGCCGGGGAGGCCGGAGAGGAGCACCCCAGGGCCGAAGGGGGCCTCCAGAAGCCTTCCCGCAATCTGCGGGGCCAGGCGGCCTGCAATCTCGCTCATGGCCTTGAGGACGGGCCGCTTCCCCTCACCTCCCACCAGCTCGTAGCCGATGGCCGTCAGGCCCTTTTGGGCCATGGCCTCCACCAGGCTGGACTCGGCCACCGCCAGGTGCATAAAGGCCATGACGGTGGCCTCGGGGCGGAGGAGGGCGATCTCCTCGAGGGTGGGCCTTCCCACCTTCAGCACCACCTCGCCTCGCCCAAAGGCCTCCTCCCGGCTCACCAGCCGGGCCCCAGCCTCCTCGTAAAGGGCATCGGGGAAGCCCGCCCGCTCCCCCGCCCCCCGCTCCACGTACACCCGGTGGCCCCTTTGGGCCAGCTCCCGCACCCCTTGGGGAGTGAGGGCCACCCTTCCCTCCCGGACCTCTTCCCCGAAGGGGGGAAGGGTTTTCAGGCTCGCGTGCTCCTTGGGCAGGCCAAAGTCCATACCGCCTCCTCGCTTCTGAGCTTACGCGCTTTCCCCAAGGCGGATGTCCCTTGCCCTTCTCATGGCATCCCCGCCTAGACTTTCCCCGTGGAGGCCTTTGCCGACTGGCTCTTCGTGGCCCTCTGGGGCCTTGCGGTCCTCCTCACCTTTCTGCCCTTTTTCCCCGCCACCCTCCTCATCCTGGCCGCCGCCTTTCTGCACGAGCTCCTCCTGGGCTTCCGCGACCTGAGCGTGGGGCTATGGCTCCTCCTGGGGGCCCTGGCCCTCCTGGCCATGGCGGTGGACAACCTGGCCGCCCTCCTGGGGGCCCGGCGTTACGGGGCGGGCCGGGCGGGGCTCTGGGGGGCTTTCCTGGGAGGGCTGCTTGGCCTCTTCCTGGGGGCTGTGGGGGTCTTGGTCCTGCCCTTCGCGTTGGCCTGGCTTTTTGAGTACCTCTCGGGGCGCAGGCCCGAGGAAGCCCTGAAGGCCGCTTGGGGCACCCTAGTGGGCCTCATGGGGGGCGTGGTGGCCAAGGTGATCGTCCACGTAGCCATGGGAATCCTGGTGATCCGGGCCATCTTTCAAGGCTAAGGTATGCTTTTCCCCATGGACCTGGTCCTCGTCACCCGGGAAGGATGTGGCCTTTGCGAAAAGGCGGAAAGGGCTCTTTGGACCCTGGGAATACCCTATGTGCGCCGGGATGTGGACCAAGACCCCGAGCTCTTCCGCCTTTACACCTTCCGGGTACCCGTGCTTCTTCTGGGGAATAGGGTGCTTTTAGAAGGCGTTTTTGACGAGAAGTCGCTGATGGAGTTGATGCAGAAGCTTCAAAGAGGGGGTGAGGCATGAACCCCACCATGATCCAGATCGGCCCCTTGCGCATCCAGTGGTACGGTTTTCTCCTCACCCTGGCCATCTTCATCGGCTTTGAGCTGGCCAAGCGGCGCCTTAGGGCCTGGGGGTTGGACGCGGAGAAGTTTGAGACCGTGGCCTTTTGGGCCGTTGTCTGGGGGGTGGTGGGGGCCAGGCTGGGGTACGTGCTCACCTCCCCCGGCTACTTCCTGCAAAACCCGGCGGAGATCCTTTACATCTGGCACGGGGGGCTCTCCTTCCACGGGGCCATTTTGGGCGGGGCTTTGGTCTTCCTCTACTACCACCGCCGCCGGGGCTACCCCTTGTGGCCCTATCTGGACGCCGCCACCCCCGGGGTAGCCCTGGGCATCATCGCCGGCCGGATTGGCAACCTCATGAACGGCTCCGACACCGTGGGCCGCCTCACCTCTTTGCCCATCGGCTTCACCTGGCCCGAGTGGGCCAAGGGCTTCCCCGGGGTCTGCCTGGGGATTGACGACATCTCCCAGGTCTACCGGTGCCAAGAGCTGGTGCGGGGCCCCGTGCACCTCACCCAGATCTACGGGGCCCTGGTGGGGCTCATCCTCCTTCCCCTTGCCTATTACTGGCTAAAGAAGAAGCCCTTCTACGGCTACGCCTTTTGGAATTTTATTCTCTGGTACAGCGTATTGCGCTCCGTGCTGGAAGAGCCCTTCCGTTTGAACCCCCTGTGGCTTCCCGTCTACCGCAACGACGAGCTGGGCATCGGTCTTTTCACCGCCACCCAGGTGGTGAGCCTGCCCCTCATCCTCTTTTCCTGGTACATGCTTCGGCGCCTGGGCCGGTTAAGATAAGCCCATGGTGCTTCCCCCCCGCAAGGACTCGTTGAAGTGGGGCACCTACCCTGAGGACATCCTGCCCCTTTGGGTGGCGGACATGGACTTCCCCGTGGCCAAGCCCATCCAGAGGGCCATACGGGAAAGGGCCGAGGGCTTTTTGGGCTACCCGCCCCGGGAAGGGGACCAGGAGCTCAAGGCCCTCATCCTGGAACAAACGGGCTTAGAAGGCGATGTGGCCTTCATGCCCGGGGTGGTGGTGGGGCTCTACGGGGCGGTGGCCGCCTTCACCGCCCCCGGGCAGGGGGTCCTGACCCAGGTCCCCGTATACCCTCCGTTTCTGGCTGCCATCCGCCAGCAAAGGCGCACGGTTCTGGCCAACCCCTTACGGGAAACAGAGGAGGGGTACAGGCTGGACCTCGAGGGCCTGGAGCGCCTGGCCTACGCCAGCCGGCTCCTCCTCTTTTGCCACCCGCAAAACCCCACGGGAAGGGTCTACAGCGAGGAGGAGCTTTCCGCCCTGGCCGCCATCGCCCGCAAGCACGACCTCATCGTGGTCTCCGATGAGCTCCACGCCCCTTTGACCTACGAGAGGCCCCACGTGCCCCTGGCCCGCTTCCTCCCCGAGCGCACCCTAACCCTCCTGGGCCCGGGAAAGGCCTACAACCTGGCTGGGCTGCCCATAGGGGCGGTGGTGGGGCCTAGGCCCCTGGTGGAGGCCTTTAAGCGCCACCTGCCCCCCACCTTCCCCAACGTGTTGGCCATGGCCGCCTGGAAGGCCGCCCTGCTGGAGGCCGGACCCTGGCTTCGGGAAACCCTAGCCCGGCTCAAGGCCAACCGCGACCGGGTGGCGGCCTGGGCCAAGGAGGTGGGCCTCGGGTACTTCGCTCCGGAGGGCACCTACCTGGCCTGGCTCAAAACCCCCATTCCCCAAGCGGCCACCTTCTTCCTCAAGGAAGCCCGGGTGGCCCTGAACCCCGGGGAAAACTTCGGGGAAGGGTACGACCGCTACGTGCGCCTCAACTTCGCCACCTACCCGGAGGTGCTGGAGGAAGCCCTAAAGCGCCTTGCCGAGGCTCTAAAGAAAGTGTAAACCCCCCGGGGACGTTCCCCAGGGGGAAGGGACCTCCGGGCTTACTGGACCACCTCGATGGGGATCCGCTTGGCCCGGGCCTCGGCCACCTTGGGCAGGGTGAGGCGCAGGATCCCGTGGCGGAACTCCGCCTTGGCCTGGGAGGAATCCACCTCCACGGGGAGGGTGAAGGTGCGCACGAAGGAGCCGTGAGGGATCTCCTGTAGGTAGTAGCGGCGCACCTTGGGCTCCTCGGCGGGCTTCACCTGGCCCCGTACGGTGAGCTTGTTCCCCTCGAGGCTCACCTCCAGGTCCTCCGGGGAAAGGCCCGGCACCGCCATCTCCAGGACCAAGGCCTCGTCGGTCTCGTAGAGGTCAGCAGGAGCTACGTAAGTAGCCACGGGCCGGGCAAAGTCACCCAAAACCTCCTCAAAGAGCCGGTTGGCTTCCTCCAGCAGGGAGAAAGGACCCCAGGTACGGAAGGGAGTGATCTCCGCAGGGCGCACATCCCTACGAACCAGGGCCATATCTATCACCTCCCTTCTCACTTATATCAGCTGCGCGTCCTCTTGTCAAGTCTCTTTAGGCTTATGCGCCTACCCTTGCGCCCCCTATAATCAAGGGCATGGAGATCCCTCCTGAGGCCGTCTTGGTGGACACCCGGCCTAGGGCTGCCTACGAGGCAGGCCACCTGCCAGGCGCCCGCCACCTGGATCTTTCCGCTCCCAAGCTCCGCCTGAGGGATGAGGCGGAGCTCAAGGCCCTCGAGGCCGGCCTCACCGAACTCTTCCGGGAACTTGGCCTAAGAAGCCCGGTGGTCCTCTACGACGAGGGCCTCACCAGCCGCCTTTGCCGCACGGCCTTCTTCCTAGGCCTCGGGGGGCTAGAGGTGGAGCTTTGGACGGAGGGTTGGGAACCCTACGCCACCGAGCGGGAAGAGCCCAAGCCCGAGCGCTCGGATACCCTAGCCCGCCTCCGGCGGGACTGGCTCCTCACCGCGGACGAGGCGGCCAGGCACCCTCTTCTCTTGGATGTGCGAAGCCCCGAGGAATACCAGGGCAAGGTCCACCCCCCCTGCTGCCCCAAGGGGGGGCGGATCCCGGGGAGCCGGAATGCTCCCCTGGAGCTTTTCCTGGAGCCGGACAAGGTGCTGAAGCAACTCGGCCTGGAGCCGGGACAGGAGGTGGGGGTCTACTGCCACTCCGGGGCCCGAAGCGCCGTGGCCTTCTTCGTGCTGAGAAGCCTCGGGGTGCGGGCCAGGAACTACCTGGGCTCCATGCACGAGTGGCTAGCAGAAGGCCTTCCCACCGAGCCATGAGGGTGTACGGCTTAAGCGTGGGCCCCCTCCAGGAAAACACCTACCTGGTGGAGGGGAAGGAAGGAGCGGTGCTCATAGACCCTGGGGACGAGGCGGAAAGGATCCTGGCCCTTTTGGAGTCCACAGGATTAACCCCCAAGGCCATCCTCCTCACCCACGCCCACTTCGACCACGTGGGGGCGGTGGCCCCGTTGGTGAAAGCTTTGTCCCTACCCGTCTTCCTCCACCCCCTGGACCTCCCCCTTTATCGGCATGCGGCGGAGGTGGCCCGCATGTGGGGCCTCGCCATCCCCGACCCTCCCCTCCCGGTAGAGCCTCTGGAAGAGGGGCAGGTCCTTTTCGGCTTCACCGTTTGGCACCTTCCCGGCCATAGCCCCGGCCATGTGGCCTTCATCCATCCCGGCGAGGCCGGGGAACCCCCCCGGGTCCTTTCCGGGGACCTCCTCTTCCAAGGAAGCATCGGCCGCTACGACCTGCCGGGGGCAAGCCGGGAAGATCTTTTCCGCTCCTTAAAGCGCCTCCTCACCCTGCCCCCACAAACGGAGGTCTACCCAGGGCATGGACCCAGCACCACCCTGGCCCTCGAGGCCAAGACCAATCCCTTCCTCCTCGGATTAGAATGGGAAACGTGAACGGGGCGGATGCTCCCCAGAGGGGACAGCTTGAGGCGCTCAAGGCTCTTTACCAGCTACAGGAAAAGGACCTGGAGATAGACCGGTTGCAAAAGGAAGCGGAAACCCTCCCCGAGGACCTGGTTTCCGTGAAGGCCCAGGTGGAGGCCCTGGAAGACCGGCTTGCCGACCTCCTGGAGCGCCAGGCGGAGCTCCGCAAGGAGTACAACCGCCACAGCCTGGACATCGAGGATCTCACCGCCAAGGAAAAGCAAGCGGAGGCCGAGCAGCGCCAGGCCCAAAGCGCCCGCGAACAGACCCAGTACGAGAACCGCATCCAGCAGATCAAGGACCGCATCAAGGAGCTCCTGGAGCTTTCCACCCCCATCATGGAGGCCATGGAGAACCTGGAAAAGGAGATCCAGGAGGTGGAAGCCCAGCTGGCGGCCTTAAGGCCCCGCCTGGAAGAGCTCTTGGAGGCCAACCAGGTAAGGGTGGAGGCCCTAAAGGCGGAGATCGCCCTCAGGCTGGAGGAACGCTCCCTCATGGCCCAGGCCATCCCTGCCCCTGTCCTGAAGGAGTACGAGGCCATCCGCCGGGCCCGGAAAGGCACCGGCATCGCCCGCATGCACCGCCAGGGCCAGGTCTTCCGTTGCGAGGGGTGCAACGTGGTCCTGCCCACCCATGTGGCGCAAAAAGTGGTACAGGGACAGCTCACCCGCTGCCCCTCCTGTGGCCGGCTCCTCTGGAAGGGGGAAGGCTAAGTACCCCGTCGTGGCTTGCGCCACGACGGGGGCCCCAAAGAGGCCATGAGCACGCCACTTTGGCTTTGGCCAGTGGGGCAACCTTTGCGTGCGGGTACTTAGGCCAGGCGGGCCTCGAGGGTAATCTCCTTCACCGCCCCCAGGGCCCGGGAGACCGGACACCCTTCCTTGGCCGCCTGGGCGATCTCCTGGAACTTCTCCGGGGTTATCCCCGGCACCTCCGCCTCGGCGATGAGCTCAATACGGGTGATGGTGGCCTTTCCGTCCACCATTTCCAGGTGCACCCGGGCCTCGGTGGAAACCCGCTTGGGGGGAAACCCCTCCCGTTCCAGGGAGGCCGCCAGGGCCATGGAGAAGCACCCCGCATGGGCCGCGGCGATGAGCTCCTCGGGGTTGGTCCCCGGCCCCTCCTCAAAGCGGGAGGGGAAGGAATAGGGTCCCTCAAAGGCCTGGCTTTGCAGCCGCATCAACCCCTTACCGCTCCGCAAACCTCCCTCCCATACGGCATTGGCCTTTCTTACCGGCATAGGTTTACCTCCAGTGCCAGGATACCTAGCACCTTGGGGAAGCTCCAGTGAGGAAAGGCACTTTTCCCACGCCCCCCGGGGTTTGACGAAGGGGGACGGGTAACCCACACTAAGGGCGTGCTCTTCCTCTTCGTGGATGGCCTGGGCCTGGGGGAGGCCTTGGAGGACCTTTTGCCCCTTCTCTTGGAGCTTTCCCCCAGGGCCCTGGAGGCCACCTTGGGGGTGGAGGGCCTACCCCAGTCGGGCACGGGCCAAACCACGCTCCTCACCGGGGTCAATGCCGCCAGGCTCCTAGGCCACCATCAGGGGCCTTTCCCGAGCCCCAGGCTCAGGCCCCTTCTCCGGCAAAGCCTTTACGCCTGGGCTAAGGAAGCCGGCCTCAGGGTCCTCCACGCCAACGCCTACCGCCCGGAATACCTGAAGCGGGCCACCGGGGGAAGGAGGCTTATGCTTTCCGCCTTTGCCCAGGCGGCCCTCCTGGCAGGCCTCCCCCTTTTGCCCCTGGGCCATCCCAAGGCCCTCACCCCCGGGTTCTGGGAGGATCCCTACGGCGCAGGCGCCCAGGCGGCGGCCCTGGCCCGGGGCTTCGACCTGGTGGTCCTGGAGTACTGGGCCCTGGACCTGGCCGCCCATCGCCATCCAGATACCCTTCCCGAGCGCTTTCGCGAGCTTTCCCAGTTCCTGAAGGGCTTCCTGGAGGAAGGGGGCACCCTCCTCCTCACCTCTGACCACGGGAACGCCGAGGAGCCCTGGCACCCCAAGCACACCCGAAACCCCGTACCCCTGGTGTATACCGGGGAAATCCCCTTCTGGCCGCAAGACCTGGTGGGGGTGTTTTCCTGGCTGCAAGTGATTATCACTTCTAAACTTACAAAATCCGACCGGAATACTTGACTTTAACCCCCCCTTGGGGTAAAGTCCCCAGGTAGAGGGCGCCCTCGCCCTGGGAAACCCCTGGGGATGCGGGAAGGAGGCGAAATGCAGCTTAGAAGGTTTCTTACCCTTATCGGCCTTGGGGCTTTAGGACTGGCCTTCGCCCAGCAGCAGACCCTAACCCTCTACTCCGGGCGGGGGCAGAGCCTGGTGGAACCCTTGGTGAGGCAGTTCCAGGCGGAAACGGGCATCCGGGTCCAGGTGCGCTACGGCACCGACGCCCAGATCCTGGCGGCCTTGCAGGAGGAAGGAAGCCGTTCCCCGGCGGATGTCTTCTGGGCCAACACCGCGGGCGCCTTGGGCCAAGCCGCCAGCAAAGGGCTCTTAAGGCCTCTGGGGGATACCCTCCTTAGGCAACCCCTGGCCTTCGCACCCACCTCCAAGGCCTGGGTGCCGGTGACCCTGCGCCTGAGGGTGCTGGCCTATAACCCCCAGAAGCTAAGGCCGGAAGAGCTTCCCGCCAGCATCCTGGACCTCCCCCGCTTCGCCCAGGAAAAGGGCCTGGCGGGCCGGGTGGGCTGGACCCCCACCTACTCCAGCTTCCAGGACATGGTGGCGGGGATGATCGCCCTCTACGGGGAAGTCAGGACCCGGGAGTGGCTTTCCGCCATGAAGGCCCTAAACCCCAAGGGCTATGCCTCCAACCCGGCCATGCTGGACGCCATCCGCGCCGGGGAAATCGACCTCGGTTCCACCAACCACTACTATGTGGTGCGCTTCCGCCGGGCCGGGTACAACCTGGGGCTGCACTACTTTAAGGACGGGGACCCCGGCAACCTGGCCTTGGTCACGGGGGCGGGCATCCTCAAGACCTCCAAGAACCTGGTGGCCGCAAACCGCTTCCTCACCTACCTGCTTTCCCCCAAGGGGCAGCAGTACTTCGCGGGCACCGTGGGGGAATACCCCTTGGTGAAGGGAGTGGTGGCCGATGCCCACCTCCTGCCCCTCGAGGAGGCCCTGGCGAAAAGCCCCAAGCTAGACTTTGAAAAGCTCCCCCTGGACCAGGCCCTAAGGCTCCTAAGGGAACTGGGGATTCTCTAGGACCACCCCCTCCCCCCGGATCCGGGGGCGAGCGCCGAAGCCGAAGATGACCAGCGCAAGAAGGCTTCACCAACTTCCCGGGCTCCTGCCCTTCCTGGTGCCCGCCCTCCTCACGGGGGGCGGGGTGGCCCTTCCCCTCCTCTACCTAGCCTTAAGGGCCTTGGAGGCCGATCCCGAAACCCTTCGGGATATCCTCCTCCGCCCCAAGAACCTGGAGCTGGTGAAGAACACCCTCTCCCTCCTCCTCGGGGTCCTCCTCCTCACCACCCTGATCGCCTTGCCCCTAGCCTTCCTCACCACCCGCACCGACCTCAAAGGGAAGAGCCTCTTCTCCATCCTCCTCACCCTGCCCCTGGCCATCCCCGGGTACGTGGGGGCCTACGTGATCCTTTCGGCCACGGGGCCCGGGGGAATCCTCCCCCTGCCGCGCCTCGAGGGGTACTGGGGAGCGCTCTTGGTCCTCTCCCTCATCACCTACCCCTACCTCTTCCTGGGCCTGCGGGCCGCCTTTTTGGGGCTAGATCCCAGCCTGGAGGAAGCCGCCCGAACCCTGGGGGCGGGGCCTTTAAGGGCCTTTTTGCAGGTGGTTTTCCCCCAGCTCCTCCCCGCCCTCCTTTCGGGGTACCTGGTGGTGGGCCTCCACGTCCTGGGGGACTTCGGCACCGTGAGCCTCCTTCGCTACGAAACCTTCTCCTACGCCATTTACCTTCAGTACAGCGCCGCCTTTGACCGGGTGTACGCCGCCTGGCTGGCCCTTTTCCTCCTCCTCTTCACCGGGGGGCTCCTTCTGCTGGAAGGCCTTCTCCTGCGCCGCCTCAGCCTGGCCCGCACGGGCAAGGGAAGCGGGAAAAAAGCCCGGCCCCTAAGCCTGGGAAGGTTTGCCCCCTGGGCTTACCTTTCTCTCCTTCTGCCTGTCCTCCTGGCCCTGGTTCTACCCCTTTATGCCCTCTTCCACCTGGCCAGCCGCTTCCCCCGGGAAAACCTGGAAGGCCTCTGGGAGGCCCTTTTCCACTCGGCCATGGCCGCTGTGCCCGCCTCCCTGCTAGCCGTGGGCATGGCCCTGCCCATCGCCTATCTGGTGGTGCGCTACCCCTCGCCGGCCTCCCGCTTCTTGGAAAGGCTGGCCTACCTAGGCTACACGGTTCCCCCTTTGGCCTTTGCCCTGGCCTGGATCTTCTTCAGCCTGAAAAGCCTTCCCTTCCTCTACGGCACCCTACCCCTCCTCATCCTAGTTTTGGCCTTCCACTTCCTGGCCGAGGGCCTGGGGCCGGTGCGGGGGGCGCTTTACCAGGTGCCAAGGCGCCTGGAGGAGGCGGCCAGGACCCTAGGGGACACCCCTACCCGGGCCTTCTTCCGCGTGACCTTTCCCCTCCTCTGGCGGGGAGCGGTGGCCGGGGGAGCCTTGGCCTTCATCGGGGCGGTGAAGGAGCTACCCCTCACCTTGCTCCTAGCTCCCATGGGCTACAGCACCCTTTCCACCCGGGTCTTCAGTTACACTCAGGAAGCCATGTTCGCCGAGGCCGCCCCCTTTGCCCTAGCCATCGCCCTCCTCTCGGCGGCCTTCGTGGGGGTGTTGCTTTGGAGCGAGCGCCGCTTCTAATCCTGGAAGGCATCGTCAAGCGCTTCGGGGAGCACGAGGTGCTTAAGGGAATCGACCTCGAGGTCTATCCCGGGGAGATCCTGGCCCTTTTGGGGCCCTCGGGTTGCGGCAAGACCACCCTCCTCCGAGTGGTGGCCGGGTTAGAAAACCCGGAGGCAGGGCGGATTTTCCTGGAAGGCAAGGAGATCACCTCCCTGCCCCCGGAAAAGCGGGGGATCGGCTTTGTCTTCCAGGACTACGCCCTTTTTCCTCACCTCACCGCCTTGGGCAACGTGGCCTTCGGCCTTAAGGGAAAAGACCGCCACGAGAAGGCCAGGAAGGCCCTGGAGCGGGTGGGCATGACCCTCTTCCAGGACCGCAAGCCCGGGGAGCTTTCCGGGGGGCAGCAGCAGCGTATCGCCCTGGCCCGGGCCCTGGCCCCGGGGCCGAAGCTGGTCCTCCTGGACGAGCCCTTTTCCAGCCTGGACGCCAGCCTCAAGGCCAGCACCCGGGAGGAGGTGCGCAAGATCCTCAAGGAAACGGGCACCACCGCCCTCCTGGTCACCCACGACCAGGAAGAGGCCCTCTCCTTCGCCGACCGCCTGGGAGTCATGCGGGGAGGGAGGCTAGAGCAGGTGGGTAGCCCGGAGGAGGTTTACCTCAAGCCCAAGACCCCCTTCGTGGCCCAGTTTCTGGGGCGCACCAACCTGCTTTCGGGGGAAGGGTTTGGACGATATGCGGAGACCTGCCTGGGTCCGGTTCCGCTGGCCGAGCCCGCCCACGGACCCCTTCTCCTCTCCCTGCGCCCCGAGGCCCTAAGGCTTCTTCCCCCGGAGGCCCCGGAGGGCGCCCTGGGACAGGTGCTGGCCCGGGAGTTCAAGGGGCACGACCTCACCTACCGGGTGCGCCTCCTCTCCCCGGAGAAGGAGATCCTGGTGCAGGAGGGGCCGGAAAGCCCCTTCCGCGTGGGGGACCGGGTGCGGCTTAAGGTGGTGGGAAAGGGCGTGGCCCTCGAGGGGCATCCCTCCAAGGCCCCGGTGGGGGCGGATTAAGCTGGGTGCGTGCGCCGCATCCTGATCCTCACCGAGTACGATGGCACCCATTTTGCGGGGCTTCAACGCCAGCGCCCGGGCCTGCGCACCGTACAGGGGGAGCTGGAAAGGATTTTGCCGGAAATCGGGGCCCTGCCCAAAGCGGTGGCCGCCGGGCGCACGGACGCCGGGGTCCACGCCCTGGCCATGCCCTTCCACTTTGACCTCCCGGGGAGGATCCCCACGGAGAAGATCCCCGAGGCCCTAAACCGCCTCCTTCCCGAGGACCTCAAGGTGCTCGCCGCAAGGGAGGTGGCCCCAGACTTCCATGCCCGCAAGGACGCCCTCTGGCGGGCTTATCTTTACCGGGTGCTCCTCCGGCCCCACCCCTCCCCCCTCCTGCGGCACCGGGCCCTTTGGATCCGCCACCCCCTGGACCTCGCCGCCATACAGGAGGCCCTCGCCTACCTCCCGGGCCGGCACAACTTCCTGGGGTTCGCCAAGGAAGAGGTGCGGGCAGGGGAAAGGGAGCTTTACGAGGCCCGCATGGAGGAGGTGGAAGGGGAAGCGGGTAGGGAGCTACGCTTCTACTTCCGGGGCCAAAGCTTTCTGAGGGGCCAGGTGCGGGGAATGGTGGGAACCCTCCTCGAGGTGGGCCTGGGCAAGCGCTTCCCGGAGAGCCTCCGGCTCATCCTGCAAACCCAGGACCGGGGCCAAGCGGGCCCCTCGGCACCACCCCAGGGGTTATATTTCCTCGAGGCGCGCTACCCGGAGGACAAGCTCCCCCCAAAAACCTGAGGACCGGGGAAACCCCGGCCCTCACCGCCTAGAGCCTACTCCTCGGGTCCAAGGCATCCCGAAGGCCGTCCCCCACGAAATTGAAGGCCAAAACAGTGAGAAAGATCATGAAGCCGGGGGGTAAGGCCAACCAGGGGGCCATGAAGATGTACTCTTGGGCATTGGCCAACATGTTCCCCCATGTGGCCACTGGAGGCTGGATGCCAAAGCCCAAAAAGGAGAGGGCAGACTCCACCAAAATGGCGTTGCCGATTTGCAAGGTGGCCAAGACCACCAGGGGAGCCAAGGCGTTGGGCACCAGGTGCCGGAAAAGCACCCGGAAATCGGAAGCACCGAGGGCCTGGGCGGCAGTGGCATAATCCTGTTCTCGCAAAGCCAAGATCTGTCCCCGAACGATTCGCGCGGACGTCAGCCAGCCGAAGAGCACCAAGATTAGGATAATGAGGAAGACGCTGGCCGCATCCCCCAAAGCCCCTTGTATCCAGGCACCGAAGGCCACCCGGGGATCGCGAAGGAGAGCGGAAAGAACCAGGAGGAGCGGAAGGGTAGGGATGGCCAACATGAAGTCAATGAGGCGGCTTATAGCTGTGTCCAGATCCAAAACCGCCTTGCCCTTAAAACCCCAAAAAGCCGCCCACACGAGGGCGCCCACGCCCAAAAGAAAGAAGGCCCAAGCCAGGGGGGAACCCGCCTCCCGCCCCAGGTGGGTCACGCCGAAAACCATCTGCCCTAGCAGGTAGATAAGGCCGTAAAAAGCAAACCACGAAAGGACGCGCCACAGGGCAAAGCCCAGGGGGTACCATCCTCCCCGCTCTTGCCTTAGCGGCCCCAGGTACAGGCGCAAGGGGCGACCTGCGTAGTATCCCGCCAAAGCGCCCATTATAAGGCCCACAAAGACACTGGAGAAGGAAACGGCAAAGCCCACCAGGAGGGATATTCGCGCCCCGTAGATCAGGCGGGAAAGCACATCCCGCCCAAGATCATCCGTGCCCAAGGGATGCTCGGGGCTGGGGGGAGCAAAGATCCGCGCGGAAAGGTCATCGCTTCGAGGCTGAGCAAAGGGGTCGTGAGGCGCTATCCAAGGGGCGAAAACGGCCACCAAAACCAGCAGAGCGATGAAGGTGAGGCTGACCATGGCCAGCTTATGCCGCCGAAAACGCCGCCAGAACAGAGCGGAAAAGGAGCGGGCTTGGGTATTCACCGCCTGTGTCGCCATAGTTCACCTCTAGCTGTAGCGAATGCGGGGATCCACTACCGCATAAAGCAAGTCCGTGACCAGGTTGAAAAGAGCCACCATCAAGGCTAAGAAAGCCAGGGCAGCCATGGCCACGTTGTAGTCTTTCTCCACCAAAGCGTCAAAAATGGCCCGGCCCATCCCTGGGTAGCTGAACACGGTTTCCGTAAGCACCGCACCGCTCATCACCCCAGGTATGGCGAGGCCCACCAAGGTGACGATGGGTATCAGGGCGTTGCGCAGAGCGTGCTTATAGAGGACCACCCGCTCCGCCAACCCCTTGGCCCGGGCGGTACGGATGTAGTCCTGGGAAAGCACCTCCAGCAGGGAGGCCCGCATGAAGCGGGTCCACTCAGCCATGGATCCCGTGCTTAGCACGATCACCGGCAAAACCAGGTGCCAGGCCCAGAGGCGTAGGTACTCCCAGAGGCTTACGATCCCTTGCCGGACCTCTTCAAAAAGCAGGGGAGGCACACCTCCGGTGGGGAACTGGGGAAAACCGGGGATAGCCTCGGGTAAGCGCACGGAAAAGAGGTAGAGGAGGAGAATGCCGAGGAAGAAGTTGGGTATGGAAAGACCCACGAAAGCCAAGAAGGTAACGATATAATCCGCAGGGGTGTACTGCCGCACCGCTGAGAAGACGCCCACGGGAATGGCCACCAACAAGGCTACTAAAAGGGAAATCCCCGAGAGAAGCAGCGTCTTGGGCAGGCGCTGCTCAAAGATGTACTCAGCAGCAGCCACCCCATAGGTGCGGCTATAGCCTAAGTCTCCCTGAAGGACGCGGGTGAGCCACTTGGCGTAGCGCACGTGAATGGGGTCGTCCAACCCGTAAGCCCGCCGGAGCGCCTGCAACTCCTCGGCAGTGATCCTGGGATTTTGCATCCGCACTTCATCCAAAGGATCCCCCGGCTGTAGGGCCAAGAGGGCAAAGATCGCGAAAGAAGCAGCCAGGAGCAGGGGGACCATCTGCAAAAGCCGACGCACAGTGTAAGCTATCATTTTTCCTCCCAAAAACGCTTCTAGACAAGAAAGGCCCCGCCGGGTCGTCCCCGGCGGGGTTCACTATACCACGAGGCTAGCGAACCGGGAGAGCGTACTTGGCCTGATCGAAGAGCTTCTGCGCTCCACGGCTCTCCCAACCGATGGCCCAAGGCCACCAGTTGGGGTAGTTGTTCCCGCCTGAGTAGGCTGCAGACACGTAGTTCACAAGGCCCTTCCGCACCACCAGGGGGTCGGCCCGGAAGTAAAGGGGCAGAGCAGGCAACTCCTCTGCCCAGATCTCTTGCATCCGGTCAAAGAGCTGCTTGCGGCGCGCCTGGTCAAACTCCAGGTTGGCCTGCTCCCGCAGGCGGTCGTACTCGGGGTTGCACCAACCGCCCACGTTCTGGCCCACATAGTTGTTCTCCCGGGTGGGTCGGAACTCGCAGGCGAAGAGGTTACCCTGCTCCGCCAAGCCCGATACCCAGGCGAACATGAACATCCCCGTCCAACGCCCCTCGCTGGCCCGCTGGATGAAGTCATCCGCAAAGACCACGGCGCTGGGAGCATTGTTGATCCTAACAGCAATGCCGATCTTGCGGAAGTCCTCAGCCACGAACTGCTGGAAGCGCTCACGCACCACGTTGCCCGCCGTGGTCACCCACTCGATCTCAAAGCGCACCGTCCGGCCGTCCACCGTCCGCTGCAGGATCCCGTCCGGCCCAGGCCGCCACCCCATCTCCGCCAAAAGCGCCCGCGCCCGGTCCAGGTTGTACTCGTACTTGCGCACGTTGGGGTTGTGCAGGGGGTTGGTGGGAGCGATCCAGGTATGGGAAACCGGCTGCAGGCCCTGGAAGAAGGTGCGCACGAAGCCTTCCCGGTTGATGGCATGGAGGAGGGCCTGACGGGTACGCTTGTCGTTCAAGCCCAGGTCGCGCACCTGCGGGACGTTGGGGAACTGGTTGATATCGATGTGCTCCCAAATGGCCCCAGGCACGAACCAGATATCGAAATTGCGACCCACCCGGTTCACGAACTCCCGGGCTCGAGCCTGATCAAATGTCAGGCCTACGCGGGAGATGGCGTCTAGGCTCCCACCCATGAAGGCTACCTGCAAAGAGGCCGTGTTTTGGATGAAGCGGTACGTGACCCGCTGCACGTAGCGGCTGGCACCCCCTGGAGGTTCGATGGGGAAGTTGGGGTTGCGCACCAGCTCCAGGGTGCTCCCCGGCACCCACCGCTGGACGACAAAGGGACCAGAGTACGCCATTTTCCTCTGGTTCAGGTAGGCCGGGGTGGAGAACTGGGTGAAGAAGTTGCGGTAGATTTCGTTCAGCCGCTGGGCATCCCTTGCGGGATCAAGGGCCGCGGTCTGGCGTTTCACCTGCTCCCACGCCGCGCCCATGATGTGCTTGGGAGCGTAACCGATGGGCGAACCGATCAGGTCGGTGGCGTAGGCGGGCTCAAAGATAACGGTGAAGTTGCGAGCGTCGCGTACACGCAGGTTCACCCGCTGCCAGTAGTCCGGGTTCAACACGGGCATGCCCTTGGCCTTGCCCACCTCAAAGTAAAACTGAACGTCCTCCGTAGTTAGGGGCCTACCGTCAGACCACCTGGCGTCCGGACGGATGGTGAGGTCGATTTCCAGGCGCCTCTTACCACCCCCGATGTCGGTGAAGCGCACCCGGCCATTTTGCACCGTGGGGACTTCCGTGGCCAGGACAGCCACGTTTTTGCCGTCCAAGTCGATGGTGATGAAGGGGGGGTAGAGGTACTGCTCGATCTCCGCCTTGATGGACTGGTTGGAGATGACGCTGAGGAAGTCCCCCGCCAACACCCTAGGCTCCTGGGAAGCCCCTACGACCAGGCTGTTGTCCTGGGGACCTGCTAGGGCCAGGCCCAGGGCGGTTAAACCGAGTACAGCCAGCTTGCCTACTTTTCTCATACGGCCTCCTTTCGTGGTCGCGGCACTATCCTTAGTGGCCGAGGCTATTATACGGCGCCTCCCATGAAGGTCAATGGGAAGAAGGTTAAAGGGGCCCAGGACCTGGGCCCCAAAAGGTGCTCAAAAGGGGGAATCAGTGGCCGCAGGCGCGGACCTCGCCTTCCTGGTCCTTGGTGCGAAAGGAGTGGCCGCAGCCGCAGGTGCTGGCGGCGTTGGGGTTGTGAACGGTGAAGCCGCCGCCCATAAGGCTTTCCACCCAGTCGATCTCCGAGCCCACCAGGTAGGGCAGGGACCTGGGGTCCACCACCAGGCGCACCCCGTGCATCTCCACCAGGGTATCCCCCTCGAGCTCCCTTTCGTCCACGGCCATGCCGTACTGGAAGCCCGAGCACCCGCCGGACTTGACGTAGACCCGGATGGCCGCATGCTCCTTGCCATAACGGGCCAGGATCTCCTTAGCCTTCTCCGCCGCCAAGGGGGTAATGCGGATGACCGCCTCCTGCGTTTCGACCATCTTCCAAACCTCCCTACCCCCCAACGTAGCACGTCAGGGGTAAGAAAAGGTGAGGTGGGTTCCAAGGGGTAGCATGGAAACGTGGAGCTCACCCGCGTGCAGGAAATCCTCAGGGAAGAGAGGCTGGATGCTTGGCTCCTCCTCTCCTTTGGCCGGAGCAATCCCTTGGCCCTCGAGGTGCTTGCCCTCACCCACCTTCACCTAACCCGCCGTTTTGCCTACCTCATCCCCCGGGAAGGGGAACCCGTGCTCCTCTGCCACGCCATAGAGGAAAGCCTCTTTCCCCCCCTTCCCGGGAAGAGGCGCACCTACCACACCTGGCGAGGGTACCTGGAAGCCCTTTCGGAGCTTTTGGAAGGACAGCGGCGCATCGCCTTGGAGTATGTGCCGGGAGGGCTCATCCCCTACCTGTCCCGGGTGGATGGGGGCAGTTTGGACCTTCTCAGGGGAATGGGCCTCGAGCTCGCCTCCTCCTGGCCCTTGCTCCTCCTCTTCCAGACCTGGGGGGAGGAAAAGCTAAGGAGCCACCGCCGGGCAGCCGAGGGCCTGGTGGCCGCCAAGGACCAGGCCATAGCCTTCCTGCGCCAAAACCCTGGGTCCACGGAACAGGCGGTACAGGCCGTCTTGGTCCAGGCCCTGGAGGAACGGGGCCTGGCCTTTGACCACCCCCCCATGGTGGCCTTCGGCCGAAACGCCGCCAACCCTCACCACACCCCCACGGACAAGGCCCTCGAGGAGGGGGAGGTGGTGCTTTTGGACCTCTGGGCCAAGGAGAAAGGCGGGGTCTATGCCGACATCACCTGGATGGCGGGCCTAAGGCCTCCCGAGGCCGCCCACCAAGCCTTCCAGGCTGTGGTAAAGGCCCGGGATGAGGCCATCCGCTTCGTGGCCGAGGCCTACCAAAGAGGGCGCTACCCCAAGGGCTTCGAGGTGGACCAGGTGGCCCGGAAGCTTCTGGAAGACGCAGGCTACGGCCCCTACCTCCGCCACCGCACGGGGCATAACCTGGGGGAGGAGGTCCACGGCTCGGGTCCCCACCTGGATGACCTGGAAACCCACGACTTCCGCCCCTTGGTGCCGGGGCTGGCCTTCACCGTGGAGCCCGGGCTTTACCTGCCTGGCTTCGGGGTGCGCACCGAGGTGAACGTCTACCTGCACCCCACGGGTCCGGAGGTTACCACTCCCTTGCAGGAAGCCCTCACCCTCCTTTAAGTAGCCCCTTCGGGGCCAACTTGGGCATACCCCTCTCCCGTGGTATCTTGGGGAACGGCATGGACCGCCCCCTGCTGATCTTCTCCGGCCAGTCCAACCGCCCCCTGGCCCAAGCCATCGCCGAGGCCCTGGGGCTCCCCTTGGGCAAAAGCACCACCTTGCGCTTCGCCAATGACAACCTCTTCGTGCGCTTCGAGGAAAGCCTGAGGGAAGGGGATGTCTTCATCGTCCAGTCCCTGACCCCTCCGGTGCAGGACCACCTCATGGAGCTCCTCATGATGGTGGACGCCGCCAAGGGGGCCAGCGCCGCCAGGGTCACGGCGGTCATCCCCTACTTCTCCTACGCCCGGAGCGACAAGAAGGACGCCCCCCGCATCTCCATCGCCGCCCGGCTCATCGCCGACCTCCTCCAGACCGCCGGGGCCGACCGGGTCCTCACCATGACCCTGCACTCCCCCCAGGTCCACGGCTTCTTCAAGGTGCCCGTGGACCACCTCTCCGCCGAGCCCGTCATCGCCAACCACTTCGCCACCCGGGTGGACCTGGAAAACGCCGTGGTGGTGGCCCCGGACGCGGGGGACCTCAAGCGGGCCAGCTCCCTGGCCCGCAGGCTCGGCCTCCCCCTGGCCTTCATCGACAAGGAGCGGGTCTCGGACACCGAGGTGCGGGTGCGGATGCTGGTGGGGGAGGTGAAGGGGAAAACCGCCCTGATCGTGGACGATGAGATCTCCACCGCCGGAAGCCTGGTGGAGGCGGTGGACGCCCTCCTGCAGGCGGGGGCCAAGGAGGTCTACGCCGCCGCCACCCACGGGGTCTATGTGGGCCCGGCCCTGGAGCGCATCGCCCAGAGCCCGGTCAAGGAGGTGGCCGCCACCGACACCTGCCCTCCCAAGGAGGGTCCCAAGCTCAAGACCCTCTCCGTGGCCCCCCTCTTCGCCGAGGCCATCTGGCGCATCCACCGGGGGGAGTCGGTGTCCAGTCTGTTCACCTGAGGGGAGCGGGATGCGGAAAGAAGCCTTCACCCTGGCGGGGCAAAGCGTGCTGGCCCACATCCCCGAGCGCCCGAGGGCCCTCCTCCTGGCCCTCCACGGGCTTCAGGGCTCCAGGGAACACATCCTTTCCCTCCTCCCGGGGTATGCGGAAAGGGGCTTCCTCCTCCTGGCCTTCGACGCCCCCCGGCACGGGAAACGGGAAGGCCCACCCCCCTCCTCCAAAAGCCCCAGGTATGTGGAGGAGGTGTACCAGATAGCCCTGGCCTTTGCCGAGGAAACCAGGGAAGTGGCCCAGGAGGCCAGGGAACGCTTCGGCCTACCCCTTTTCCTGGCAGGAGGGAGCCTGGGGGCCTTTGTGGTGCACCTGCTTCTTTCCCAGGGGTTCCGGGCAGAAGGGGCCCTGGCCTTCATTGGAAGCGGCTTTCCCATGAAGCTCCCCCAGGGTCAGGAGGTACGGGACCCTCGAGTCCTGGCCCTTTACGAAACCCCTCCCGCCCAGAGGGGGGAAGCCTATGGAGGTGTGCCCCTCCTCCACCTCCACGGCACCAAGGACCTGATCGTGCCCCTTTCCCGCATGGGGAAAACCGTGGAGGCCTTGAGGCCCCACTACCCCGAAGGCCGCTTAGCCTGGTTTGTGGAGGAGGGAGCCGGGCACGCCATCACCCCCCTGATGGCCCGGATGGGGCTGGCCTTCTTGGAGGCTTGGCTTGATCCTGGAAGGCCTTAAGGGGTATAGGGGCTACCCTGGGGGCTTCAAGGCCTATGCCAAGGCCTTCCCCACGGTGGAGCTCTCTTGGTGGCACCGGGCGGGGGACAAGAGGACCATAAGCCGCTTGAAGACCCTGGCCCCGGTGGGATTCCGCTTCAGCGTCTTTGGCCACAAGCACTTCTCCTTCCAGCCCTCAGGGGGGGAGAGGCGTACCTTAAGGCGCTTCTTAAGGCGGTTTGGGCTCTTTGGGGAGAAAAGGGGGGCGGTGCGGATTGCGGTTCCTCCGAGTGTGGACCCCACCCAACTGGCCCGCTGGCTGGACCTTTTGGAGGAGGTCTTGAAAGAGGTGGGGCCGGTACCCCTTGCCTTTCAAGCCGAGGAGGCCTTGCATCCCCTTCTCAAAGAACGGGGCTACGCCCTGGTAAACCAAACGGGAGGCCCTTTCCTCTACCTGGTGGACCCTGGGGAAATCCCCAGGGAAGGCCAGGGGTACCTTTACCGGAGCCCCACCTCTTCCCAAGCCGCCCCTTCCGCCCTACACTCAAGGGCGGAGGTTGACCGGGATTGGTCAGCCCTGGAGGGCTAGCTTGAAAACCGCCAGGCGCTTTTCCCCCAAGGAAGCTGAGGAGATCTACCTGGTGCCCTACTGGGGGGCGGGGTTCTTCCGGGTAGGGCGGGACGGGGAGTTGGAGGTAACCCCCCTGGGTCCAGAGGGGCCTTCCGCCTCCCTTTTGGAGATCGTGGAGGCCCTCCGGGACGAGGGGCGGCCCCTGCCCCTGGTGCTCCGCTTCCCCCAGATCCTCGAGGCCCGGGTGCGGGAGCTGAACGAGGCCTTTCGCAGGGCCATGGAAAAGTACAGCTACCACGGGGGCTACCGCGGGGTCTACCCCGTGAAGGTGAACCAGCGCCGGCTGGTGCTGGAAACCGTGGCCAAGGCGGGGAGGCCCTACCACTACGGCCTCGAGGCGGGGAGCAAAGCGGAACTCGCCCTGATCCTGGCCCAGGACCTCTCCCCGGAAGCCCTCATCACAACCAACGGCTTCAAGGACGACGACTTCATCCGCCTGGCCCTAATGGGAAGAAAGCTTTCCCGGAACGTGGTCATCACCCTGGAGAAGTTCGCCGAGCTCCCCCGGGTGATCCGCATCTCCAAAGAGCTGGGTGTGCGGCCCAAGCTGGGCATCCGCTACAAGCTGAAGGCCAAAGGGGCCGGGCAGTGGGAAGCCAGCGGCGGGGAAAACGCCAAGTTCGGCCTCACCACCCCGGAGATCATCCGGGCGGTGGAGATCCTAAAAGAGGAAGGCCTCCTGGACACCCTGGTCATGGTCCACGCCCACATCGGCAGCCAGGTGACAGACATCCGCAGGATCAAGGCCATGGTGCGGGAGGCAGCCCAGACCTACGTGCAGCTCCGCAAGCTGGGGGCTCCCCTCCAGTACCTGAACCTGGGCGGGGGGCTGGCGGTGGACTACGACGGCTCCAAGACCAACTTCTACGCCTCCGCCAACTACACCCTTCCCGAGTACGCCGAGGATCTGGTCTACGTGACCAAGGAGGTGGTGGAGGCCCAGGGGGAGCCCCACCCCACCCTGGTCACGGAGTCGGGCCGGGCGGTGACCGCATACCATGAGGTCCTGGTCCTCGAGGTCATCGACGTCATCACCCCCCCGGGGGAGGCCCGGCCCTCCCCCCCGCCTGCGGAGGCCCACCCCCTGGTCAAGGAGCTCTGGGAGAGCCTGGAAACCCTCTCCCCCAAGAACTTCCGCGAGGTCTACCACGACGCCTTTGCCGACAAGGAGACCCTGCAGACCCTCTACGACTTGGGGTTGGTGTCCCTAAGGGACCGGGCTTTGGCCGAGGAGATCTTTTACCACATCGCCCGCAAGGTGTATGCCATCGTGAAGGAGCTGCCCTACGCCCCCGACGAGTTTGAGGACCTGGAGAAGCTTCTGGCAGACAAATTGGTCTGCAATTTTTCCATCTTTCAAAGCCTTCCCGACGCCTGGGCCATCCACCAGCTCTTCCCCATCGTCCCCCTAAGCCGCCTTAACGAGCCCCCCACCCGCCAGGCCACCCTGGTGGACATCTCCTGCGACTCCGACGGCAAGATAGACCGCTTCATCGACCTGCACGACGTGCGTCAGAGCTTGCCTGTCCACCCCATCCGCCCGGGGGAGGACTACTACCTGGGGGTCTTCCTGGTGGGGGGCTACCAGGACGTGTTGGGCTCCAACCACAACCTTTTCGGCCAGGTGGGGGAAGCCCACGTGGTGGTGGACGAGGAGGGGTTTGCCATCGAGCGGTTTGTCCCCGGGGAGACCGCGGAGAAGGTCATCGAGAAGATGGGCTTCACCGCCCGGGAGCTCTTCCTAGGAGTGGAGCGGCTGGTGCGGCAAAGCCGCCTCTCCCCCGTGGAGAAGGGAGCCTTCTTGGAGCGGTACATGCGGGAGCTCCAGGGCTACACCTATCTGGAAGACTGAAGAGCCGTTAAGGGCTGGTTAAGGGGTCCCGCCCATCCTGGAGGTATGGCCCGGGCGGGACCCCTGTATACTCGAAGTGGCTTGCATCCTACCCTGGAGCTTTTGGACCCCCTAAACCCCCTAAGGCGGCGGATGGCCCTTTGGCTTCTGCCCTTGGGGACCCTTTTGACCCTGGTGGCCTGGGCCGCCTCGAGGGCCGTGGGCCTGGACCCGGTGGACCGCCTCTTCCTCCCTCTCCTGGCCTTGGGTTTTTCCCTTTTGGCCATAGTCCTGTGGCGCTTCCCCCGCACCAGCCCCTGGGTTCTGCCCCTGGCCCATGCTCTCGTGGCCACCTACCTCCTGGTCACCCTGGCCTATCAGCTGCTTTTCGCTCCCAACCCCCTGGGCCTGTCCCCTGCCGCCTACTGGGTGCCCTTCGTGTACTTTAGCAGTTTTCTTTTCTTTCAAACCCGGCAGGCGGTGCGCCTGGCCCTTCTTTACCTCCTCACCCTCTTCCTCCTATCCCTCCTAGGGGCTTTCCGCGGCCACCTCCACACGGAGCACCTCAACGCCTTGGCCCAGTTCTTCGGGGCCAACCTGGCTTATGTGGGCCTTCTCTACATGCTGGTGCGGGTCAAGGAGGGCTACCTGGAAGCCCAGCTGGAAGCCTACACCGACCCCCTCACCGGCCTCAGGAACCGGCGCTATCTGGATCTAGTCCTGGAAAGGGAGCTCTTCCGCGTCCAACGTTATAACCGGCCCCTCTCCCTCCTGGTCCTGGACTTGGACGACTTCAAAAAGGTAAACGATACCTACGGCCACCCCGCGGGGGACCGGGTGCTAAGGGCTCTTGCCCGCTGCCTGGAAGAGCACCTCCGGCAAAGCGACCGGCCCGTGCGCCTGGGGGGGGAGGAGTTTGCCGTCCTCCTGGTGGAAACCCCTCTGGCCCAGGCGGTGCGCCTGGCGGGGCGCCTGCGCCAGGCGGTGGCCGCCCTGAAGGTCCCCCCGGTGGCGGGAATGACCGCCAGCATTGGCGTGGCCGAGGCCCGCCCCGAGGACTCCCCCCTTTCCCTCCTCAAGCGGGCCGACGACGCCCTTTACCAAGCCAAACGCCGGGGGAAAAACCGGATAGAGGTGGGTTAAACCCACCCCTCCCTACTGGGGCCCCCAACCTGGCTTTAGCCAGGTTGGGGTGATTAGAGGCCTGCTTCCCGCCTTAAGGCCTCCACCCGGTCGGTTTCCTCCCAGGGGAAGCCTGCGCGGCCAAAGTGGCCGTAGGCGCTGGTGGGGGTGTAGATGGGACGGAGGAGGTCCAGCTCCTCGATGATGGCCAAGGGCCTGGGGTCAAAGACCCGCTTCACGATGTCCGTGAGCTTTTCATCGGGCAAGACCCCGGTGCCGAAGGTTTCCACCCGCAAGGAAACAGGCCTAGCCTTGCCAATGGCGTAGGCCAGCTCCACCAGGGCCCGCCGGGCCAGGCCTGCCGCCACCAGGTTTTTAGCCATGTAGCGGGCGTAGTAGCTGGCGGAACGGTCCACCTTGGTGGGATCCTTGCCGCTGAAGGCCCCGCCCCCGTGGGGCACCGCCCCCCCGTAGGTGTCCACGATGATCTTGCGCCCGGTAAGCCCGGTGTCCGCATGGGGCCCCCCTAGGATGAAGCGGCCCGAAGGGTTGATGAGGTACTCCGTCTCCCCTTCCTTCAGGTACTCGGGGGGGATGGCCTGGCGCACCACCTCGCGGATGAGGTCCTCGCGGAGCTGGTCCTGCTCCACCTCCGGGGAATGCTGGGCGGAGACCACCACCGTCTTCACGTAAAGGGGCTTATCCCCCTCGTAGACCACGGTGACCTGGGCCTTGCCGTCGGGGCGCAGGTAGGGCAGCAAGCCCGTCTTGCGCACCTCCGCCAGGCGCATGGTGAGGCGGTGGGCCAGGGTGATGGGCAGGGGCATGAGCTCGGGGGTCTCGTCGGTGGCGTAACCGAACATGAGGCCCTGGTCCCCCGCGCCCGTGCGGTCCAGAGGATCCGTGGACTTGAGGACCCGCCACTCGTAGGAGAGGTTGACCCCGCCCGCGATGTCCGGGGACTGCTCGTCGATGGCGGTGAGCACCGCGCAGGTGTCGGCATCAAAGCCGTACTTGGCCCGGGTGTAGCCCACCTCCCTCACCGTCTTGCGCACCAGGCCGGGGATATCCACATACCCCTCGGTGGAGATCTCTCCCGCCACGAACACCAGCCCGGTGGTGACTAGGGTTTCCGCCGCCACCCGGGCCTTCTTATCCTGGGCAATCAAAGCATCCAGGATGGCGTCGGAGATCCGGTCCGCCAGCTTATCCGGGTGTCCTTCCGTGACCGACTCGGACGTGACCAGCCTCAACTTGCGCACCTCCCTCGCCCCCCACCGGGGCAACCCTGATAGTATAGCACCCCCCCTTTTCCGTCCAGGGTATGATGGCGGCTCGTGAAGGACCCTAGGAGGCCCATCGGCGTCTTTGATTCGGGGGTAGGGGGGCTTACGGTGCTTTCCGCTTTGCGCCGGGCCCTGCCCCAGGAGGATTTCCTCTATTTTGGCGACACCGCCCGGGTACCCTACGGCAGCAAACCCCTTTCCATGGTGCGGCGCTTTGCCTGGGAGATCGCGGGGTTTTTGCTCCGCCAAGGGGTCAAGGCCATCGTGGTGGCCTGCAACACCGCCAGCTCCGCGGCCCTTCCGGACTTGGCGGAGGATCTTTCCGTGCCCGTCTTTGGCGTGCTGGAGCCGGCGGCGGAGGTAGCCCGCACCTACCGCAAGGTGGGCCTCATCGGCACCCAGGCCACGGTGGAAAGCCGGTCCTACGAGCGCTACGTGGAGGTTTCCTGGGCCAGGGCCTGTCCCCTCTTCGTGCCCTTAGTGGAGGAAGGGCTTTGGGATGACCCCGTGGCCCTCTTGGTGGCCCGGCACTACCTGGAGGAGGCGCCCCAGGACCTCGAGGCCCTGATCCTGGGTTGCACCCATTACCCCTTCCTGAAGGGCACCCTGGCCAAGGTTCTGCCCGGAGTGAGGCTCATCGATTCCGCTGAGGCCACGGCGGAAGCGGTGGCCAAAGCCCTACAGGAGGAGGGGCTTTTAAACCCCGAGGGCCAAAGCCGGGTGGTGCACTTCGTCACGGGGGACCCGGAAAGCTACCGGAACCTGGCGGAGCGCCTGGGGGTGAGGGTGGAGGAGCTGAAGCGGGTCAGCTTGGAGGAGCTCTGATGGCCAAGAAGCCCCTGATCGACCAGCTTCACCACGAGGATGCCTGGCGGCTTTTCCGCATCCTGGCGGAGTTCGTGGAGGGGTTTGAAACCCTTTCGGAAATAGGGGTCCCCCTGGTTTCCGTCTTCGGCTCGGCCCGCTTCGGGGAAGGGCACCCCGCCTACGCCTTGGGCTACCGCCTGGGAAGGGCCCTAGCCCAAGCGGGCTTCGGGGTGGTCACGGGCGGAGGACCAGGGGTCATGGAGGCGGTGAACCGGGGAGCCTTTGAGGCGGGCGGGGTGAGCGTGGGCCTGAACATTGAGCTTCCCCACGAGCAGAAGCCTAACCCCTACCAGACCCACGCCCTCACCCTGCGCTACTTCTTCGTGCGCAAGGTGCTCTTTGTGCGCTACGCCCACGCCTTCGTTTTCCTCCCCGGGGGCTTCGGCACCTTGGACGAACTATCGGAGGTCCTGGTGCTCATTCAGACGCAAAAGGTCCACCCCTTTCCCGTCTTCGCCTTGGACCGGGGGTATTGGGAAGGCCTCCTCTCCTGGATGGCCTTCCTGAAAGAACAAGGGGCCATCGACCCCCAGGACCTCGCCCTCCTCACCCCCCTGGACACCCCGGAGGAGGTGGTGGAGGCCCTCAAGGGAGTATCCTGAAAAGGATGCGCGTGGTCCTGGCCACCTCCAACCCCGGCAAGGTGCGGGAGCTCAAGGAGGGGCTCACCCCCCTGGGCTGGACCCTTTTCTCCCTCGCCGACTTCCCCTTGCGCCTGCCCAAGGAGGAGGGGGCCACCTTCCTGGAAAACGCTCTCCTCAAGGCGGCCTACGTGGCCAAGGCCACGGGGCTCCCCGCCTTGGCCGACGACTCGGGGCTGGAGGTGTACGCCCTCGGGGGGGAACCCGGGGTCTACTCCGCCCGCTACGGAGGCCGGGAAACCGACAGGGAAAGAAACGTCTACCTCCTGGAGAGGATGCGCCACCTGAAAGGGGAGGAGCGAAGGGCACGCTTCGTGGCGGTCCTGGTCCTGGCCTACCCCGACGGGCACGCGGAGGCCTACGAGGGGAGCGTGGAGGGGTACATCCTCGAGGCCCCTCGGGGGGAGGGAGGCTTCGGCTACGACCCCCTCTTCTACGTGCCCGAAGCGGACAAGACCTTCGCGGAGATGACCCTGGAGGAAAAGGCCCGCCACTCCCACCGGGGCCAGGCCCTAAAGGCCCTCCTTAAGGCCTACGAGCACGGGCCCCCACCCCGGGAAATCTCCAAGCTGGAATGAACCTCCTCTCGCCCCACATCGCCCTTTACCGTCTCTACGACCTGGCGGACGAGATTGACCTCTCCCGCCTGGCCACCCCCAGGCTTCGCCTTTCCCGGCCCCGGCTGGGGGCGGTGCGCTTCGAAAACCCCCCGGCGCAGATAGAGCTCGGGGTAAGAAGCGTGGAGGGGATCTCGGGCCTGCTCACCGCCCGGCTTTACGAGTTCGGGGTGGCCTCGCTTTCCTTTCGCGTGCACCTGGGGGAAAAGGTCCCCTGGGAGACCTTCCTGGCCCAGGCCCTGGCTTTGCCGGAACTTCCCTTTTGGGAAGGGTTTTTTCTGGCGGAGCTTTTGGCCCTCGAGCCCTACCTGCAAGGCGCCCTCCTGCGCCCGGAGGAGAAGCGCCTCTCGGAAGAGTTCACCGTCTACCACGCCTTGGGGTTTGAGGGGCACAAGGCGGCAAGCCCCCCCGTGGACCTCACCCCTCTCTGGATGGGGGCCAAGGAGGAGTTCGCCCCCGAGGTCAGGCGGGAGATGGAGCGCTACCGCTACAGCTACTCCACCGAGGACCTGGCCCTTTTGGGCTTCGACCGGGTCTTCATCCTGGACTCGGAGGGCATCTGGGACGTGGCCGACCTGGTGGAGTTCGTGCACGCGCAACTCCTGGAGCTTTCCTACTACGACGGGGTCCTCACCCAGGAACTGGAGGCCGTGCCCCAGGTGCTCAAACACCGCGGCCTTTGGGGTTACGGGAAGCTCCAGCGCTTAAGGCGGCGCCTCATGGCCCGGCATGCGGAGATCGCCGACGTGCGGGCCAGGATGGAAGGGGCCTTGCGCATCACCGAGGACCTCTTCTACGCCAAGATCTACCGGGCGGCCTTGGAGCTTTACGGGGCCCACGAGCTGGAACGGAGCCTGGAGGAAAAGCTCAGGGTCCTCGAGGCCACCTACGAGATGGTCACCGAGGAGGTGGTGCACTTAAGAAGCCAGGCGGTGGAGGTGGGCATCCTGGCCCTCATCGCCTTTGAGGTGGTGCGGGCCCTCTATTAAAGGGGACTTGCGTCCCGGGAAAGTAGGAGTATACTCAGCCCGCAGGGCGCGGAAAAAGTTAAGCGGAAACGCTACCACGCGCCCGGAGGTGGGATATGAAACGAGCACTGGCAGCACTGGCCCTCGGACTTTCCCTGGCCCTTGCCCAGGGGAAGATCACGGTGTGGACCCACTTCGGCGGCCCCGAGCTGGAGTGGCTGAAGGCCCAGGCCCGGGCTTACGAGAAAACCTCCGGCACCAAGGTGGAGGTGGTGGAGGTTCCCTTTGGGGACATCAAGCAGAAGTTCATCCTGGGGGCCCCGCAGGGGCAGGCGGCGGACCTGGTGGTTTCCATCCCCCACGACTGGCTGGGGGAGATGGCCCAGGCCGGGGTGCTGGAGCCCATGGGCAAGTACGTGACGCCAAGCTACCTCTCCGATCTGCAAAGCGTGGCGGTGGAGGCCTTCACCTTCGGGGGCAAGCTCATGGGCCTTCCCGCCTTCGCCGAGAGCGTGGCCCTCATCTACAACAAGAAGTACGTGAAGGAAGCCCCCAAGACCTGGGACGAGTTCCTGGCCCTGGCCCGGCAGTACACCACCGGCTCCACCTTCGGCTTCCTCTACAACATCGGCGACCCCTACTTCAACTTCGGCTTCTTCAAGGCCTTTGGCGCCGACAACGTCTTCGCCAAGGACGCAAAGGGGAACCTGGACCCCGCTAGGCTCCTCCTGGGTGGGGAGGTGGGAGAGAAGGCCCTGGCCTTCATCAAGGACCTCCGCTACCGCTACAACCTGGTGCCCGAGGGCGTGGACTACGGCGTAGCCGACGGAGCCTTCAAGGACGGGGCCTTGGCCATGATCATCAATGGCCCCTGGGCCCTGGGGGACTACAAGAAGGCCAAGATCGACTTCGGCATCGCCCCCTTCCCCACCCCGCCCGGGGCTAAGAACCCTTGGGGCCCTTTCCTGGGCGTGCAGGGGGTGGTGGTGAACGCCTACTCCAAGAACAAGACTGCCGCGGTCAACTTCGCCAAGACCCTTATCTCCGGCAAGAACCTGGTGTCCTTCAATCAGGCAGGTGGCCGCATCCCTGTGTCTAAGAGCGCCGCCAAGACCCTGGAGAAGGACCCGGTGGTGGCGGGCTTTTCCAAGGTCTTCGCCCTGGGCACCCCCATGCCCAACATCCCGGAGATGGGCAAGGTCTGGGGTCCTTGGGCCAACGCCATCAACCTGGCCATCCAGCGGCCCGACTCCAACTTGAAGAAGATCGTGGAGGACATGGTGGCCGAGATCCGGAAGGCCATCGGCAAATAAGGCCCATGCCCGCCCCCCACGGGACCATCCTCCCCCGTGGGGGGCGTATCGTTAAAGCATGAAGCACCCGCCTGGCCTGAAAGGCTTTCTCCTGGCCCTCGGCCTCCTCCTGGGCCTCCTCGTCCTGGCCACGGGGGTGGCCCTTCTGGGCTACCTGGCCCTCGAGGCCTACTTTGCCCCGCCTGGCTGGACCCTCCTGCTTTTGGCCCTCTTGGTCCTAGTCCCTGGAGCCATCCTGATAGGGCGCCTCTTCCCCTGGCTCACGGACTGGTACTACTTTCTCCCCGCCCTCTCCTTCCTCCTGGTCTTCACCCTCTACCCCATCGGCCTCACCCTCTACCTGGCCTTCACCGACTACTCGGGGGCCAAAAACGGCTTCCCCGACCGCTCCACGGAAACCCGGGTGGTGAAGCAGGAGGGTAACCGGCTCACCCTGGAAGAACCTGTGCGGGAGGCTCTCCGTTGCGACCCCTGCCGGGGGGAGCCGGTGGAGGTTTATGCGGAAGGCCACCGAGTGCGGGCCAAGATCCTCGAGGCCGAGGGAAGCACCCTGCTCCTGGACCGCGCCCTCCCCTTCCCGGCGGCCTTCGTGGCCAAGGTAAACGCCTTCCGCTTCGTGGGCCTCAAGAACTTCGCCTTCATCCTCTCCCAGGCCAGCCAGGCCCTCCTGCCCGTCTTCGCCTGGAACGTGGTCTTCGCCGCCGCCACCGTGCTTTTGAACGCCCTGGTGGGCCTGGTCCTGGGCCTCATCTTGAACAACAAGGCCCTGAAGCTAAGAAACTTCTACCGCACGGTGCTCATCGTGTCCTGGGCCCTCCCCGGGGTCATCACCGTGCAGGTCTGGGTGGCCCTCTTAAACTACAACTTCGGGGCCATCAACCGCCTCCTGGGGGTCCTGGGCATCTACCCCATCCCCTGGCTCAACGACCCCGACTGGGCCAAGGTGGCCATCCTCCTGGTGAACCTTTGGCTGGGCTTCCCCTACATGATGACCGCCACCTTGGGAGCCCTTTCCACCATCCCCGACGAGCTCTACGAGGCGGCCAAGGTGGACGGGGCCACTCCCTGGCAGGCCCTTTGGGGCATCACCCTGCCCCTTTTGGAGAAGCCCATGGTGCCCATCCTCCTCTCCTCCTTCGCCTTCAACTTCAACAACTTCTACATCATCTACCTGCTCACCGGGGGCGGTCCGGCCCAGGAAGGGCGCCTGGCCACAGCCCAGGCCACGGACATCCTCATCTCCTGGGCCTACAAGACCGCCTTCAGCGCCGAAGGGCAGTCGGCCTACGGCCTGGGGGCGGCCATCAGCCTCCTCATCTTCGCCATCACCGTAGCCATCAGCCTGGTGAACTTCCGGGTCACGGGGGCCCTAAGGGAGGTGAGGTAGATGCGGCGCCTGGCCTATTTCTTCCTTGCAGGCCTTATCCTCTATGGAGCCTACTGGTTCGCCGCCCACCGGCTTTTTGACGAGGGCTCCTACCGCAAGCAGGTGGCCTTCGGTAGCGTCTTCGTGCCCTATGGATGGGCCTATGCCCTGGGCATCCTTTTGAGCCTGGTCCTCCTGCTTCTCCTTTACAGCGTGATTCGCACCGCCTTGGCCAACCGCATCCAAGGGCGCAAGCGAAGCCCCTGGCCCCTTTTCTGGCAAGGGGTGACCCACCTCTTCCTCTGGGTGCTGATCCTCCTCGTCTACTACCCCGTGGTGCAGGTGGTGGCCGCTAGCTTTGATCCCACCAACAACCTCTTCAGTTTCCGCAGGCCGGATACGGGGTTTCTCCTCCTGGACGCCAAGGTCATCCCTTACGTGCCCGAGCCCTCCTTGGAAAACTACGCCAAGCTGGTGGAGGGGGTGGTGCTTTACCCCTACCAGGTGGGCCTTCTCCTCCTCGGGGGGCTCGCCCTTCTGGGTGTAGCCCTCATCGGCCTCCTGAGGCGGCTCCTGCCCCCGGACGGCTGGATGGACCTCTGGCAGGGGAGGCTTCTTTTGGTCTTAGCCCTTGCCGTATTCGCCCTGGCCCTCTTCCTTTCCCCCAAGCAGTTCACCGGCCAGGGCACGGAGGCGAAGTTCCTCCTCTGGGTGCGGAACACCTTCCTCATCTCCGGGCTCACGGGGCTTCTGGCCGTCCTCCTCACCGCCACCGCCGGCTACGCCTTCGCCCGCTTCCGCCACCTGCCGGGCCGCTACCCCATGCTCCTCTTCTTCATCTTCGTGCAGATGTTCCCGGGGTTTTTGGCCCTGGTGGCCATCTACTACCTGCTTTCCCGGCTGGACCTCCTGAACACCTTCACCGGGCTGGTGCTGGCCTACTCCGGGGGGATCATCAGCTTCGGCACCTGGGTGTACAAGGGGTACCTGGAAAGCATCTCCCCGAGCCTCGAGGAGGCGGCCATGGTGGACGGGGCCACCAAGTGGCAGGTCTTCACCAAGATCCTCCTCCCCCTTTCCGCCCCCATGTTCGTCTTCATCTTCCTCCTGCAGTTCGTGGGCACCTACTCGGAGTTCGTCCTGGCTAACCTGGTCCTCACCGGGGTGGAGAGCTGGAACGTGGGGGTGGGCTTAAGGAGCTTCACCACCGGCCAGTTCCAAACCAAGTGGGGGATCTTCGCCGCGGCCAGCGTCCTCGGCTCCTTGCCCATCCTCTTCCTCTTCTACGGCTTCCAGCAGTACTTCGTCTCCGGCTACACCGCGGGGGCGGTGAAGGAATGAACCACCACGACCTGGAACACGTGGACCCCCCCTTTCCCGACCTGGGGGAGGAGGTGGTCCTCTCCTTGGAAACCCCGGCAAAGGAGGGGCTTCTCCTTTTTGAGAAGGACGGGGAGATCCACCAAAAACCCATGGAAAGGACGGAAGGGGGCCTAAGGGTGCGCGTCTTCGTGCCCACGAGCCCCTTCCGCTACGTCTTCCGCCTCCCGGAAGGCTTCCTGGGAAGCCACGGCCTGGAAAAGGCCCTCCCTCGCTATGACCGCTTCTTCCACCTCCTGGCGGGGCCCCAGCCCCCGGAGTGGGCCCAGGGGGCGGTCTACTACCAGATCTTCCCCGACCGCTTCCGCATGGGGCGCCCCGAACTCGCCCCCCAGGACGGGGCTTGGCGCTACCAGGGGAGGCCCATCCGGAGGAAGGCCTGGCACGAGCCCCCAGGGCCCGAAGGCCCCTGGGAGTTTTACGGGGGGGACCTGTGGGGCGTCCTCGAGGCCCTTCCCCACCTGGAGGGCTTAGGGGTGGAGGTGCTCTACCTCACCCCCATCTTCCAAAGCCCCTCCAGCCACCGCTACGACACGGAAGACTACCTGCGGGTGGACCCCCACCTGGGAGGAGAAGAGGCCCTGGAAGCCCTCTTCCAGGCTTTAGAAAAAAGGGGCATGCGCCTGGTGCTGGATGGCGTCTTCAACCATGTGGGGGCCACCCACCCTTGGTTTCAAAGGGCCCTAAAGGACCTGGAGAGCCCGGAACGGAGCATGTTCACCTTTTACCCCGATGGCTCCTACGCCGCCTTCTGGGGGGTGAAGTCCATGCCCAAGCTGGACTACGCCTCCCCCCTCACCCAGGAGCGCTTCGTCTTCGGCAAGAAGGCCCCCATCCGCTACTGGATGCGCCTAGCCCACGGCTGGCGGCTGGACGTGGCCCACTCCATCGGGGAAGGGGGGACGAACCGCAAAAACGCCCGCTGGCTCCGCGCCCTGGCCCGGGCGGCTAAGGAAGAAAGGCCCGAGGCCTTGGTCATCGGGGAGCTCTCCTACGACGCCACCCCCACCCTGCGCGCCCACACCCTGGACGGGGCCATGCACTACGCGGGCTTCGCCCACCCGGTGATGGCCTGGCTCTCCGGGCGGGACGTGCACGGGCGGGAAGCGGCCTTGAGCGCGGAGGAAGCCTGGGAGGTGCTCTGGGACCACTACCGGGCCCTGCCCCTGCAGGTGCGCCACGCCATGTACACCTTCGTCTCCTCCCACGACATCCCCCGGGCCCTGTGGCGGCTTCGGGGCAACCTGGGGCTTTTCCAGTTGGCCTACGCCCTCCTCTTCGCCTTCCCCGGGAGCCCCGCCATCTACTACGGGGACGAGGTGGGCCTTTCCCAGCCCAACCCCTACACCCTGTGGCAGGGAGACCCCTACTGCCGGGCCCCCTTCCCTTGGGACGAGGCCCTTTGGAACCGGGAGACGCTGGGGTTCTTGAGGCGCCTGGTGCGCCTCAAGAAGACCCACCCCGCCCTGCGCCGGGGAAGCCTTCTGCCCCTGAAGGCCCCGGAGGGAGTGCTGGCCTTCCGGAGGCGGTACCGGGGGGAGGAGGTCTGGGCCTTCTTCGCCAAGGAGGGGGCGCGCCTAAGGCTCCCCAGGGGGGTGGACCTCCTACGGGAGGAGGAGGTGGCGGGGGAGGTGGAGGCCCAATACCTCCTCTTCCAACCCTTAAACTGAAGGGGGTGCGCTTGAAGCGGTTTTCCGGCAGGGTGAGGCGGGTGGTGCGGAAGGAGGCTTCCCGCGGGGATCTCCTGGCGCAAGCCGAAGCGCTCAAGGGAGAAGGCGGCAGGGCTATAGGCTTCCCTAGGCGGCTCTTGGGGCTCCTTCGGGAAGCCCAACGCCGCTGGGGTTCCTTCTCCCCGGAAGAAAGGCAACGCTTTCTCGCCCTGCTTACCGGGCTTCTGGCCCTCTTACCCCTGGGGCGGCTGGGACGGGTGGGCTGGCTCCTGAAGCGGGCTGCCGGACCCGAGGGCCAGGCCCTTTTGGGCCTTCTCCTGCGGCTTCTAAGACGCTAACCCCTTTCCGGGGTATACTCTTCCTTTGTGCGGGATGTCCTCGAGGTCCTGGAGTTCCCCAAGGTCCGCGCCCTCTTGGCGGAAAGGGCCAAGACCCCTTTAGGGCAAAGGCTGGCCTTGGCCCTTGCCCCCCTCCCCCAGGAGGAGGCGGAAAGGCGCCACGGGCTAACCCAGGAGGCCTTAGCCTATCCCTACACCCTTCCCGAGGCGGGAACCCTCGAGGAGGCCTACCAAAAGGCCCAAGGCGGGGCCAGGCTTTCGGGCCTCGAGCTCCTGAAATCAGCCCAGGCCCTGGAGGAGGCCATGGCCCTCAAGGAGGAACTTCTTCCCCTACAAAACCTCCTGAGCCAGGTGGCGGCGGGCATAGGGGACCACGGGGCCTTCCTCGCCAAGGTCAGGAAAGCCCTGGACGAGGAAGGAGCCGTGCGGGATGAGGCAAGCCCCAAGCTTTTCGCCATCCGCCGGGAACTCAAGCCCCTGCGCCAGCAGATCCTGGACAAACTCTACGCCCTCATGGACCGCCACCCCGAGGCGATCCAGGACCGGTTCGTCACCCTGCGCCGCGAGCGCTACTGCATTCCCGTGCGCGCGGGGATGGCCCAAAGGATCCCCGGCCTTCTCCTGGATGAGTCCGAATCCGGGGCCACCCTTTTCATCGAGCCCCTTTCCGTGGTGAAGCTCAACAACCGCCTCCAGGCCCTGCGCCTGCAGGAGGAGGAGGAGGTGAACCGCATCCTGCGGGAGCTCTCGGAGAGGCTGGCCCAGGACCCCGGGGTACCGGGCACCCTGAAGGCCTTGGGCCTTTTGGACCTGGTGCAGGCCCAGGCAGCCCTGGCCCGGGACCTGGGCCTCACCCGCCCTCGCTTCGGGGAGCGCTACGAGCTTTGGGAGGCCTTCCACCCCCTCATCCCAAACCCCGTCAAGAACTCCTTTGCCCTGGACGACCATCACCGCCTCCTCCTCATCTCCGGCCCCAACATGGGGGGCAAAACCGCCCTCTTGAAGACCCTGGGCCTGGCGGTCCTCATGGCCCAGTCCGGCCTCTTCGTGGGGGCCAAGCGGGCCCTTTTGGCCTGGCCCGACCGGGTCTTTGCCGACATCGGGGACGAGCAGTCCCTGCAGGAAAGCCTCTCCACCTTCGCCGGGCACCTCCGCCGCCTCAAGGAGATGCTGGAGGGGGCCACGCCCCAAAGCCTGGTCCTCATCGACGAGCTGGGCAGCGGCACCGACCCCGAGGAGGGGGCGGCGCTTTCCCAGGCCATCCTGGAAGCCCTCTTGGAGCGGGGGGTGAAGGGCATGGTCACCACCCACCTCTCCCCCCTGAAGGCCTTCGCCCAGGGGCGGGAGGGCATCCGGAACGCCTCCATGCGCTTTGACCTGGAAGGGCTTCGCCCCACCTACGAGCTGGTCCTGGGGGTGCCGGGGCGGAGCTACGCCCTGGCCATCGCCCGGAGGCTCGCCCTGCCCGAAGAGGTGCTGCAGCGGGCCGAGGCCCTTCTGCCCGAGGGGGGTAGGCTGGAGGCCCTCCTGGAAAAGCTGGAGGCGGAAAGGCTCGCCCTGGAGGAGGAAGGGCGCAAACTCCGGGAAGAGCTCGCCCGGGCGGAGGAGCTGAGGCGGCGCCTCGAGGCCCGCGAGGCCCGCTACGAGGAGGAGCGGGCGGAAAGGATGCGGGCCCTGGAAGAGGAGGTGCGCAGGCAGCTTCTCCAGGTGGAGGCCGAGCTCAAGGCCCTGAAGGAAAAAGCTCGGGTGGGAGCCAAGAAAGACGCCCTTAGGGAGCTTATGGCCCTAAGGGAGCGCTACGCCAAAAAGGCTCCCCCACCCCCGCCCCCTGCGGAGCTGGCCGAGGGCCAGCTGGTGGAGGTGGTCTCCCTGGGCCGCCAGGGGCGGCTCTTGGAGCTTCGGGGTGAGGAGGCCTTGGTCCAGGTGGGCCCGGTGCGGATGACCCTGAAGGCCAAGGAGCTCAAGCCCCTCAAGGCCCCCGAAGCCCCCAAAGCCCTTTCCACCAGGCCCAGGCGGGAGGTGAAGGAGGTGGACCTCAGGGGGCTCACCGTGGAAGAGGCCCTCCTCGAGGTGGACAGCGCCCTGGAAGAGGCCAAGGCCTTGGGGCTTCCCACCCTGCGCCTCCTCCACGGCAAGGGCACGGGGGCCCTCAGGCAGGCCATCCGCGAGGCCCTAAGGCGGGACAAACGGGTGGAAACCTTCGCCGACGCCCCTCCCCACGAGGGCGGGCACGGGGTCACGGTGGTGGTGCTGAAGAGCTAAGCACCCACGGACAAAGGCCGCTCCATCGGCCAAAGCCAAAGCGGCTTGCCCATGACCTCTTTGGGGCCCCCGTCGTGGTGCAAGCCACGACGGGGCACTTAGAAGGAGCGGCCTTCCAGGGCCTCTATGCGCCCTCGGATGACCGGGGGCAAAGGCGCAGGCCTGCCTCCTTCCAGCCAAACCTGAACCGTCTTGCCCCGGGCGGCCTCCTCCCCCCTGGCCAGGAGGAGGTACTCCATGTCAAAGCTGCTCCGCCCGATGCGCACCACCCGCACCCCCACCTCCACGGGATCCTCGAGGAGAATGGGCTTCAGGAAATCCACCTCCGCCCGGGCCAGGATGAAATGCCCCTTCTCCACCCAGTCCCTTTCCAATCTCTGGAAGTAGGCGGCGCGGGCCACCTCAAAGTAGGTGAGGTAGACCGCGTTGTTCACATGCCCCAGGGCATCCAGGTCGCGGAAGCGTACCTGTATGGGTACGGATACGGGAAAACCCTCCACGAAGCCAGAGTATACCAGGGCTGACCCGCGGGTCAGGTATAGTGGGGCCATGGAAACCACGTGGGACCTAACCCCCCTCTTCCCCAGCCTAGAAAGCCCCGAGTTCGGGGCCACTTGGGACGGAGTGAAGCGGCGCATCGGCCAGCTTAGGGCCTTGGTGGAAGGGGAGGCCCCCCTAGGGGAGGTTCTTTCTGCCCTGGACGCCCTGCAGGAAGAAGCCACCCCCCTTTGGGCCTACCTCTACGCCCGCTTCACCGCCGACACCACCGACGAGGCCGCTTTGGCCAAGCTCTCCGAGCTGGAGGTGCTCTTTTTGGACTTCCAGCGCCTCAGGCCCCGCCTCACCCGCTACCTGGCCCTACAGGACCCGGAGGAGGCCGGGCCTTACCGCATCCTGGTGGAGGAGGCCCGGGAGGAAGCCCTGCACATGATGCCGGAAGGGGAAGAGGTTCTGGCGGCGGAGCTCTCCCTTTCCGGGCGCCAGGCCTGGTCCAAGCTCCACGAGAACCTCACCAGCCAGATCACTGCGGTGGTGGACGGGGAGGAGTTGCCCATCACCCAGGTGCGCAACCTCTACTTCCGCCCCGAGGAGGAGGTGCGCAAGAAGGCCTACGAGGCGGAGCTTTTGGCCTGGGAGCGCCATGAGGTGCCCCTGGCCTACGCCCTGAACGGGGTGAAGGGGGAAGCGGGGGTCCTGAACCGCAGGCGGGGCTACCGGGACGACCTCGAGCCCAGCCTGCACCGAAACCGCATCACCCGGAAAGCCCTCATGGCTCTCTTGGAAGCGGTGCGGGAAAACCTTCCCCTCTTCCACCGCTACTACCTCCTCAAGGCCAAGGCCCTGGGCAAGGAGAGGCTGGACTGGTGGGACCTCTTCGCCCCCATCGGCCAAGGCCGGAAGTGGACCCTGGAGGAGGCCCGGCGCTTCATCGTGGAAAAGCTCGCCACCCTGGTCCCGAACGCCGCTAAGGTGGCGGAAACCGCATTCCAAGAGCGCTGGATGGATCTCCTGCCCCGCAAGGGCAAGATCGGCGGGGCTTACTGCATGGGAAGGGGCGGGGGCAAAAGCCTCATCCTGGCCAACTACGAGGAGAGCTTTGAGTCGGTTTCCACCCTGGGCCACGAGCTGGGCCACGCCTACCACAACTTCGCCCTGGCCCGGGTGCCCGCCAGCCTGCGGGAGGTGCCCATGACCCTGGCGGAGACCGCCAGCATCATGAACGAGACCCTGGTGGTGGAGGCAGCCCTTAAGGAAGCCTCCCCGGAAGAGGGAGTTCTGATCCTGGACGCCTACCTCCAGGGGGCGGCCCAGGTGGTGGTGGACATCTACAGCCGTTACCTCTTTGAGTCTTGGGTCTTTGAAAGGAGGAAGGCCCGGGAGCTTTCTCCTAGGGAGTTCAAGGAACTCATGCTGAAGGCCCAGAAGGAGGCCTACGGGGAGGTCCTCGCCACCCATCACCCCTACATGTGGGCGGTGAAGGGGCATTACTACGGCTCCGACTTCTACAACTACCCCTACGCCTTCGGCCTCCTCTTCGGCTTGGCCGTGTACCAGGAGGCCAAGGAAGACCCAGGCTTCGCCGAGCGGTACGAGGAGCTTTTGGCCTCCTCGGGCATGTACCGGGCCAAGGAGCTGGCGGCCCGCTACGGCTTTGACCTGGAAAGCCCCGCCTTCTGGCAAAAGGGGTTTGCGGTTTTGGCCGAGAAGGTGGAGGAGCTGGAGAGGAGGCTTGCCTAAGCACTCGCACGCAAAGGTTGCCCCATCGGTCAAAGCCAAAGCGACGTGCTCGTGGCCTCTTTGGGGCCCCCGTCGTGGCACAAGCCACGACGGGGTACTTAGCCCAGCCGGGCACCTTCCTGACCTTCCCCTGACCTGGAGAAGGTTAGGTTTATAGGATGCGCCTTTTGGTTCTCTGCACCCACAACTCCGCCCGTAGCCAGATGGCGGAGGGCTGGCTCCGGCACTGGGCCAAGGAAATGGGAGTGGACCTCGAGGTCCACTCCGCCGGCACCGAGAAGACCCTCGTCAAGGAGGAGGCCAAGCGGGTGATGGCCGAGGTGGGGATTGACCTTACGGGGCACTTCTCCAAAACCCTTTTTGAGCTCCCCGATCCCTGGAACTTCCACCTGGTCCTCACCGTGTGCGATGCCGCTAAGGAAGCCTGCCCCGCCTACCCCGCCAAGACGGCAAAGCGCCATGTTTCCTTCCCCGACCCCTCGGGAAAACCCCTGGAGGAGTGGCGCAGGGTGCGGGACGCCCTCGGGCGCATGGCCCGCCACCTGGTGGAAAACCTGAAAGTGGGGCGCATCCCCACAGACGAGGAACTGGAGGAAGCTGCAAGGTAGCCCTATCGGGCCGATCCGGCCTCGAGGTCCCCGATGTGGATGGCCGCCACCCCGAAGGTGAGGAGTTCGTAGCGCACCTTGAAGCCCGCTTCCTCCATCATGGCCTTTAAGGTTTCCGGCGGGGGAAAGGCCTCCACGCTTTCCGGCAAGTAGCGGTAGGCCCCGAAGCTCCCCGAGACCACCCCCCCCAGGAAGGGGAGAAGCCGCTGGAAGTAAACCCGGTAAACCAGGCCAAAGACCCCCCGGGGAGGCGGGGGAAACTCCAGGATGACCAGCCGCCCCCCCGGGGCCAGGACCCGGCGGAGTTCGAAAAGGGCCTTACGGTAGTCGGCGAAGTTGCGGAAACCGAAGGCGATGGTGATGGCCTCAAAGCTCCCTTGGGGGAAAGGAAGGGACAGGGCATCGGCTTCCAGAAACTCCACCGCAAGGCCCTGCGCCCGGGCTTTCCTGCGGGCGATCTCCAGCATGGGCAGGGCGAAGTCCGCCCCCACCACCTGAGCCGTGGGCGCCTTCCTCTTCAACATAAGGGCCAGATCCCCCGTGCCCGTGGCCAGGTCCAGAATGCGCCGGGGATTTTTTTCCAAAGCCAGGGCCACCGCCCGCCTGCGCCAGCGAAGATCGGCGCCAAAGGAAAGAAGCCGGTTCAAGAGGTCGTAGCGGGGAGCGATCTCCGCAAACATGCGCCGCACCCGCTCGGCCTTTTCCCGGGGGGAAACCTCCACGAAAGAAGTCTAGCACCGCCCGGGGCCGTAGACCTACGGGGCTAGGGTACAATCGTGGGCGTGTGGAAGGACCGTAAGCGCCTGGGAATCCTGGTGGCCCTGGGGGGAGGGGTTCTCCTCCTCCTCTGGTACCTGGCGCCCTGGGCGGTACCCCATCGCCTTTTTGGCGGCGAAGGCGTGCTTCTAAGCCCCTTCGGCCACCACCTCCCCCAAGGAACCCTGCCCCCGGGTTACCGGGATGGCTGGCTCTCTTGGGTCTTCTATCCCTCCTTAGCCTGGCTGGCCCTCACCCTGGTCCTAGCCTGGACTCCTAAGCCCGTCCGGAAGCTTTACCTCATGGGGATCCTGGGCCTAGGCCTCTTCCTCCTCACCCACCTTCTCTTCCAAGCCAGCGTGGCCCTGGTGAACGCGGGTGCGGAAAGGCCCATCCTCAGGCGGTACACCTTGGGGCTTGGCAGCTACGCCACCTTGGCCTATAGCCTCTACCTCCTCCTCCTGGCGCGGCTTTTCTCCCCTGGGGGGTTGGCCTTCCTGGTGCGCCGCCGGGGGGTGGTGGTGCCCCTTTTCTCCCTCCTCCTGGCCTCCTTGTTGGGCAGCCTCATCGTGGCGGTGATAAAGAGGGCACCGGGGGAAGCCCAGACCCTAAGGGAAGCCTGGATGCTGAAGCTGGACCTCATCACCTACACCTACCAGCTCCTCTATAGCCCCCTGGTGAACCCTTCGGGCTTCCTGCAGAGCCTCCTCCTGGCCACGCCCCTGATCTTCACCGGCCTCTCGGTGGCCCTGGGCTTCCGCGGGGGGCTTTTCAACATCGGGGCCCCGGGGCAGCTCATACTGGGGGGCATCGCCGCCATGCTGGTGGGGGTGTACCTGCCAGGGCCCAGGTGGCTGGTCCTGCCCCTGGCCATCCTGGCCGCCGCTTTGGCCGGGGGGCTATGGGGTGCCCTGCCCGGTTGGCTCAAGGCCCGCTTCGGGGCCCACGAGGTGATCAACACCATCATGCTGAACTACATCGCCGCAAGCCTCTTCCTCTTCCTCATCTCCTCCAACGAGTACAAGTTCTTCGGCAACACCCTGTACCTGCCCTTCAAGTACCCCGGGTACGAGGCCCGGAGCCACGAGATCCGCCCGGAGGCCCGCATCCCCCACTGGACCGAGCTGGTGGCCCCAGGGGGGGAGCTTTCCTTTGCCCTGCCCCTGGCCCTCCTCCTGGGGCTTTTAGGCTATTTCCTGGTCCGGAAGAGCCTAGGCCACAAGGTGCTCTTTGGCCTCCTGGGGGTGGTGGCGGGCTACGTGCTGGGCGGCCTCCTACCAGGGCCCGCGGTGGCCTTCGGCCCCGACCTCACCTCGGTGCGGCTCAACGGGGCCTTCCTTTTGGCCCTCTTCGCCCTCCTCTTCTTCCACTTCTACGTCTTCCGCACCGTGGGGGGGTATGAGCTTAGGGCCATGGGCCTGGCCCCCAAGGCGGCGGAGTACGGAGGGGTGCTGGCCGGGCGGAAGATGGTCCTCATCATGTTCCTGGCAGGGGCCTTGGCGGGTCTGGCCGCCACCCACTACGTGCTGGGCGGAGGGATTGACGAGTACCGCCTGAAGCAGTCCCTGCCCTACTCCGTGGGCTTTGACGGCATCGCCGTGGCCCTGATGGGCCAGAACACCCCCTTGGGGGTGGGCCTCGCCGCTTGGCTTTTCGGCATCCTCCTTACAGGGGGATTGCAGGTGAACCTGCAGCTCGGCATCAGCCGGGAACTGGTGGCGGTGCTTCAGGCCTTGATCGTTCTCTTCATCGCCGCAGGGGGCTTTTTGCCCCGCTACTTCACCGACCCCTTGCGGGCAGCCGAGGTGGAACTTAAGGAAGAAAGCCGAAAGCGAGAGGAAAGGGAGGAGACCCCATGAACCTGGATGCCGCCTTTTGGATCGCCCTCTTCTTCTCCACCCTGCGCCAGACCACGCCCCTCTTGCTCACCGCCTTGGGGGGGATGTTCTCCGAAAGGAGCGGGGTAGTGAACATCGCCCTCGAGGGCATCATCCTCTTCGGAGCCCTCACCGCCGCGGTGGTGGTGGAGAGGGTGGAACACACCTTAGGCCCCGGCCCCCATCCCTGGCTTCCCTGGCTTGGGGTCCTAAGCGCCATGCTGGTGGGAGGGCTGGTGGCCCTGGTGCATGCGGTGGTCTCCATCAAATACCGGGCCGACCAGATCATCAGCGCCACCGCCATCAACCTCCTGGCCCTGGGAGCCCCCAGCCTGGTCCTCACCTACTTCTACGGCAACGCCACCAACTCCAAGGAGGTGGCAAACCGCCTGCCCCTTTGGGGGCCCGAGGGTTTTGCCCTTTCCCCCTTGGTCTACCTGGCCTTCCTCCTGGTGCCCGTGAGCTGGTGGGTCCTCTTTAAAACCCCCTTCGGCCTGCGCCTTAGGGCCGTGGGCGAGCATCCCGAAGCCGCCGACACCCTGGGAATCAACGTGTTCCGCATGCGCTACATCGGGGTGGTGCTCTCCGGGGTTTTGGCAGGCCTCGCCGGGGCCTACCTGGCCATCGGCTTCCTCAACCAGTTCGTGCGGGGCATGTCTGCGGGGATGGGGTTCATCGCCCTAGCGGCCATGATCTTCGGAAAGTGGCACCCCTTGGGCATCCTCTTCGCCACCTTGCTCTTTGGCTTCGCCAGCGCCCTGGCCATCCAGCTTCAGGGCACAGAGATCCTGCCCGCGGTCTTGGTGCAGGCCTTCCCCTACGTGGTCACCGTTCTGGTGCTGGCGGGCTTCATGGGCAAGAGCCGACCCCCGGCGGCAGTGGGAAGGCCCTACGAAAAGTGAAGGACCCTGACCCATCGCCCCAGGCGGTAGCGGAGGGTGAGGGCGCTACCGTCATGGAAGCGGAGCTCCACCCGCCCCTTTCCCAAGGCGAAGCCCGCCACCTCCTCCGCCCCTAGACCCTGGGCAAAGTGGGCGAAGCCATCCGAGCGCAGGTAGAGGAAACCCTCCCCCCCAGGGGTGAGGAGGAAGATCTGGGCCTCGGTGCCCTGGCGGTTCAACACCAGGCGGCGCACCCTTCGGGCGAAAACCTGGGCCCCACGCATCCCCTCAGGCCAGATCCTCCTTGGACACCTCCACCGCCTTTCCCTCCTCCAGGAGGAGCTCCACCGTCCCCTTCAAGGGATTCACCTTCTGCACCTTGCCGCAGACCCCCCCCTTGGTGCAGACCCGGGCATTCCTCCGGGGAAGCTCCGCCAAAAGTTCCTGGTACACGGGATGCTCGTAAGCCAGGCAGCAAAGGAGCCGTCCGCAAGGACCCGAGATCTTCTCAGGGTTCAGGGGCAGCTGCTGGTCCCGGGCCAGCTTGATGGAGACCTGGGCGAAGCCCTGGAGCCAGGTGGAGCAGCAGGACTCCATCCCGCAGGCCCCCAGGGTGCCCAGGTAGGCGGCCTCCTCCCGGGGGCCTTCAGCCAAAAACTCCACCCGGGCCCCGAACCGCTCGGAAAGCTCCCGGGTAAAGCGCTTGAGGTTCACCCGCTCCTCCGCGGCGTAGTGCACGGAAAGGTGTCGGCCATCCAGGGTGAAGTCGCACCCCAGGACCTTGGCCCTCACCCCCTCTTCCTGAAGGCGGGCCCGCAGGTAAAAGGCGGCCTCCTCCGCCTTGGCCCGGAGCCTCGAGGCCAGGTCCAGATCCTCCTTGGTGGCCAGGCGCACCACCTCTCCGGCCTCCTTCTCCTTGCGGGGCGGGGTGCGCACCTTGCCCATCTCCAGGCCCCGGCTGGTGCGCACCACCACATACGCCTCCAGGGGTGGGGGATCCCCTTGGAAGCGGAAATAGCGCAGGACGGGGGTGCGGGCTTTGCGCAGATCGGCGTGCAGACGAACGCCCACGGTCATGTTTCCAAGTCTAAGGCCAATCGGGCTAGGACGAGGTCCGGGCTCACATACCGCTCCAGGGCTTCCCGGGCAGCCTCGAGGGCTAGAAGCGCCTGCGGGCGGTGGCGGAAGGCAGCATAAAGCGCGAAAATCCCTTCCTCGTCCGCGAAGAGCTCCTTCAGGAGGGTAAACCGCCGCCAGGAGGAGGCGCCACCCACCTCCCTGGCCTTCTCCATGCGGGCGCGAAAGGCAGTGGGGTCGGCCAGGGCCCTCAGGAGCCGGCCTGGAGCCCCGCCGGCGTAAGCCAGAAGCTCCGGGTCCTGGGTCAAGGAGCGAAGCCGCTCCTCTGGCACCGGGGCAAAGGCCACCTCCAGGGCCCGGCTGGCCAAGGTGGGAAGCAGGGTGGCACGGCTTGGGGCGATGAGGACGATGCGCCCGTAGGAGGGGGGTTCCTCCAGAAGCTTCAAAAGGGCGTTGGCCGCCGCCTCGGTAAGGAGGTGGGCGGCATCCAGGACGGCCACCTTGACCCGCTCCCGGGGGTGGGTGGCGAACCAGTCGAAAAGGGGTTCCACCTCCTCGAGGCGGATCTCCACCCGCCCCTTCAAACCCCGCTCTGGCGGACCTATCTCCAAAAGGTCTGGATGCTCCCCCAAGGCGGGGGGAGGAAACCCCCGGTTCAGTCCCCAGGCATACCAGCGGGCCACCAGGCGCCTCCCCACCCCTTCCGGCCCCGAGAAGAGCAAGGTGGAGGCCCCAAGCCGGGGCAGGAGCTCCAAGACGGCCTCATGGCCGATTATTCCCCAAGGGTCAGGCGGGTGTAGAGCCATGGGGGAAACCCCTCCTCCGCCAGGCGCTGGGCCACTTGGTCCAGGTTGTACCCCACCCGGAAAAAGGTGATCCCGTCCCCCTCCCACAGGGCAAAGGCCGCCCCCGGCACGTGGTCGCGGGGCTGGCCCACCGAACCCGGGTTGACCAAGGCCCGCACCGTGGGGGGAAGGATCAGCTCACCCCCTTCGGCCAGGCGCTGGTAGCGCACCCAGGGGCGGGGTCCGGAAAGCTCCAGAAAGGCCCCGGCCAGATGGGTGTGCCCGTGGAAGGTGAGGCGGTGGTCCGTACAGGCGAAGGCCTGGCGGGCCAGCTCCAACCCATCCAGGTACTCCAGGGGATCGCAGGGGCTGCCGTGGACCAGAAGCGCCCCCTCCACCTCCTTTTGCCAAGGCCAGGAGGCAAGGAAGTCCAGGTGCCTGGGGGAAAGCCTCGCCCGTTGCCAGGCCAGGATCTCCAGGACCACCCCCTCCTTGGGCAACCGGTCCAGGGCCAGAAGCCAGGCATCGTGGTTGCCCAAGACGCACTGGGCCCCCACCTCCATAAGCCAGTCCAGTACCCGGTCCCCATCCGGATAGTAGCCCACCGCATCCCCCAGGAAGAGCACCCCATCAAAAGAAGGGGCCGCCTCGAGGACCGCCTGCAAGGCGGGCCAGTTTCCGTGGATGTCGGAGAGGACCAGGTAGCGCACGGGGTTTAGGATACCATGAGAACATGGCTTCCTCTTTGCTGGAACAGCTTTCCGCAGACCTCGAGGTCCTTTCGGAACACCTTCGGGCAGGGCTGGACGAGTTCGGCACCCTGTACTGTTACCTGGAGGGGGGACGGGGAGGAAGGACCTACCTCCTCCATGCCCCTTACCAGGAGGCCTTGCCTGTGCTCCAGGCCCTAAATGGCCTTTCTTTTCGGGGGCGTATCCTCCTGGCCCTGGACCCCTCCCCCCTCTCCCCCACCCTGGAAGGCCTTCCCCTTTCTGGCCCCACCCGGGCACCCCTGGCCCACCTTCTGGAAAAAACCCGCCCCGACCGCCTCCTCTTGGCCTTTCCCGGGGAGGGCCTGGGCCAGGGCTTCCCGGGGGGCAAGGAAACCGCCGGCAAATCCGACGGGGCGGCCCCCGGATGGCAACCCCTCGAGGCGGAAGGGGAACCCCTGACGCTCCACGTGGAAGCCCCCACCGGCCTTGTCTACCGCGAGGTGCGGGCCTACGGCCCCTGGGAAAGCCCTCCCCTCAACCTGGACCTACCCATAAGCCCTGGGCCCTATTGGGGAAGCGTGGGCTTGGCCTTGGGGATTCCCACCTACGGGGTGGGTTTGGTAAACTTACGGGCAAGCCTGGAGGCGCTTTTCAGCCTCTGGTAACGGGAGGGAGAATATGGTGTACATTGCGCTGTTTGCCTTGGGAGCGGCCCTGGTTACCCTGCTCTTCTACCTGATCCTGAACCCCCGCGTGCTCACCACCGAGGGGGAAACCTTTGACCTGCGCTTCATCCTCTTCATGCTGATGCTCATCGTCCTGGCCGCCAGCACCGTGGCCCTGATGCTAACCCTAGGCAAGATGCACCATCTGCTGTAAACCCCTGCCCGAGCCCAGATTTTCGGAAAAACCTGCGGTGCCAAAGGCCCGGACCCCCCTCAGGGGCCCCGGTTCAAGTACCCCATGGCGGCTTGCGCCGCCACGGGAACCCAGACCAAGCCCGTAACCCCTAGGCGCCTTTCCTTAGGTCCTGGGGGCGTTTTGTCCCCTTTCCTGGGAAACCTGCCTTAGGTAGGCGAGGTCCTTTTCCAGCACCTGGCGGGTGGCCTCGAGGACCGGGGTGAACTCGGGGGGGAACTCCTGGACCAGGTGGCCCATGCACACCAGAAGCCCTTCCACCATGGCCTTCTCCTGCTCCCGCCGGCGCTTTCCCCCCCTCAGGGCGCTATAGGCCAGGTGCTCCAGCCGCCGCACCACGCACACCCTGGGCTCCCCCCCCACCCCGGCGCACGGCAGACCGGATGCCCCCTTGCAAGCCGCATAGGCCTTGGGGTAAAGGGGAGCCAGCTCCGGATGCCCCAAAAGAGCCGGCCCCAAGGGCCCCGCATGGGCCGCAGCCAGGCGGAGGTAGGCGGCGTGGCGGGCACGGCGAATCTCCACCTCCATGGTTCCATCTTAGACAAGGGCCCTCGGGACAAATGCCCCCAAGGACTAAGGGAGCCGGAAAGGGCTCCTCAGCCCGGCCAAGGCGATGGCCCTGGCCTCCTCCGGGGCCCAGGAAAGGGCCAGAACCCCCCGGTAGGCCCTCAGGGCCCGTTCCCTTTCCCCTGCCAGGTCCAGAAGCTGGCCAAAGCGGGCCAGCACGTACCCTGGCAGGTAACCGGGGTGCTGGAAGTCCATGCGGAACACCTCCTCCATAAGGCTTAAGGCCTCCTGCCACTCCCCGGCCGCCAGGTAGATCTGGGCCGCCAGGTACAGGGCTTCGGGATCCCCTATCTGGAAGAGCCCCTCCAAGAGCCCCGTCCAGTCGTCTTCCTCCCTAAGCTGCCAGGCCCGGTCCAAAAGGGCCCTCTGACGTTCCTTCTCCGTGGGCTCATGGGCCTTGGGCAAGGCCTCGGGAAAGCTCTTGGCCAGAAGGAGATAGTCCAGAAGCTCCGCCACCACCACCCCTTCCCGGCCCCTCAAGGCCTCCGCCACCCTTTCCATGCGGCGGGCCCGGAATCCCGTGGCCGGACCCTCCCCAAAGGCCTGGGCGTACCCCTCGTAGATCTGGCCCAGATGGTCCAGGAAGGCCTGCGAGCCCAAGACCTCCGGGGTAAGGGGGGTCTTGAGCAGCTGCAAAAGCTCCCGGTCAAAGGCGTGCATCCGCTCCAGGTGGGGTTTCCCCAGGGGGTGCTGGGCCAGGGCCTGACGGAAGGCCTCGGCCTCCTCCCTTAGATGGGCCTCCTCGTCCAGGGCCACCACGGGAATGCCCTTGGCCTCCGCCCAGGGAAGCAGGTGAAAGAGAAGGGGATCCTCCTCCCGCCAAAGCCCTTCCCGCAGGCTTTCCCCCGAGTGGGAGGCCAGGTAGAGGACGGGGGCACCGGCCTTTTCCAAAAGGGCCAGCACCGTGGCGGCGTTGTAGCGTGGATGCAGGATGTGGAAGGGCCCAAGGGAAGGAAGAAGCAGCATCCTCACCATCTTAGACCTCCGGGACCGCAATTACCGCCTGGCGGTGCTCAACGGCTGGCTGGTGTGGCTGGGGGATACCTTCTTGAACCCCAACATCGTCCTCACCAGCTTCGCCGCCAAGCTGGGGGCCCCTGGGGCCCTGATCGGCCTCCTCCCCGCCTTGCTGCAGGCCGGGGGCATGGTCCCCCAGGCCTTCCTAGCCCCCCACGTGGCCCGCTTTCCCCGCAAGATCGTGCTCTACCGGAAGGTGGCGGCCCTAAGGCTTTCCGGGGTGATCCTCATGGCCTTGGCCACCTTCTTCCTGGGTCCTTGGCCCCACCTCCTCCTTGCGGGCTTCCTCGCGGGCCTTCTCCTAAATGCCCTCTTCACCGGAGTTTCCAGCCTCCCCTTCTGGGAGGTGGTGGCCAAGACCACGCCCCCGGCAAGGCGCGCCGCCCTTTTCTCCGCCCGCAACCTCGTGGGGGGGCTCTTGGCCTTTCTGGGGGGGTTCGGGGTCCGGGAGATCCTCGCCCTTCCCCTCCCCTTCCCCCTCCCCTACGCCCTCCTCTTCACCCTGGGAGCCTTGGCCTTCGGCACGGGCTGGTACCTTTTCGGCCTCACCCAGGAACCTGAGGAACCCCCCCGGGAGGAGCGCCTGGACCTCCGCCTGCCTCTAAGGAATGCGGGTTTTCGCCGCTACCTGCGGGTGCGGGTGCTTTTGGGCCTGGCGGGGATGGCCGAGCCCTTCTACGCGGTCTATGCGGTGCGCACCCTAGGGCAAGGGCAGGAACTTGGCCTTTACCTCTCCCTTTACGCCCTTTCCTTCACCCTTTCCAACCTGCTCTGGGCCAGGCTAGCGGAGCGGGGCTCCAAGACAGTGCTTCAAGCTGGGGCTTTTCTGGCCCTCCTCGCCCCCCTTTTGGCCCTCCTCCTGCCCCGGCACCTCTTCGGTTTGGTCTTCCTCCTCCAGGGGGCCTACCTGGCCGCCTTGGGGCTTTCCACCACCACCTATCTCCTGAACCTGGCCCCACCCGAGGAGCGTAGCGCCTTCATTGGCCTGGCCAACACCGTGGCCGGGGCCTTCGCCTTCGCCACCGTCCTGGGAGGATGGGTGGCCGACAGCCTGGGGTTTTCTGGCCTCTTCCTCCTGGCAGCTTCTTTCTACGCCTGGGCCTTCTACGCCGGGAGAAAACTCCCCCACGAGGGGTAAAGAGAGGAAAGGCCTCATGGGCCAAAGGCTTCTTTCATCCATTAGCTCCACGTCCTTGCTCATGCGGGTTCGGTTCCCGCACCTTGCGCAAACCCTGGTTTTGCCCCAAGTCCTCGGCTTGGCTGAATCCATCCCCGCCAGCCACGGGGCTGTGTATAGTAGGGTTCATGGTGGTCTACCTGCCGGATGGGAAGGCCCTCGAGGTCCCCGAGGGCGCCACCGCTTGGGACGTGGCCCGGGCCATAGGCCCAGGGTTGGCCAAGGCGGCCGTGGGGGCCTTGGTGAACGGGGAGGTCTACGACCTGCTAAAGCCCCTCCCGCCCGGGGCCCAGGTCCGGATCCTCACGGAAAAGGACCCCGAGTACCAGCTCCTTTTCCGCCACACCCTGGCCCACGTGCTGGCCCAGGCGGTGAAGGAGTTCTTCGCCGAAAAGGGTTACGACCCGGAAAGCGTGCGGCTTGGGGTGGGGCCGGTGATCGAAAAGGGCTTCTACTACGACATCGACGCCCCCGAGCCCATCTCCGACGAAGACCTCCCCGCCATAGAGGAAAAGATGCGGGCCATCATCGCCAAAGACCTTCCCATGCGCCGCTTTGTGCTTCCCAGAGAGGTGGCCCTTTCCCGCTATCAGGGCAAGGACCCCTACAAAACCGAGCTCATCCTGGACCTTCCCGAGGGCGAGGAGATCAGCTTTTACCAGCAAGGGGACGAGGCCTACGGCTTCACCGATCTCTGCCGCGGGCCTCATGTGCCCTCCACGGGCCGCATTCCCCCCCACTTCAAGCTCACCCACGTGGCCGGGGCCTACTGGCGGGGGGACGAGAGAAGGCCCATGCTCCAGCGGGTCTACGGGGTGGCCTTCCGCACCGCCGAGGAGCTAAAGGAATACCTTTGGCAGCTGGAGGAGGCCAAAAGGCGGGACCACCGCCGCCTGGGGCGGGAGCTGGAGCTTTTCCTGATAGACCCCATGGTGGGCAAGGGCCTGGTGCTTTGGCTTCCCAAGGGGAACGTGATCCGCGAGGAGCTCATGGCCTTCATGCGGGAGGAGCAGATCCGGCGGGGCTACCAGCTGGTCACCACCCCCCATATCGGGAGCCTCGAGCTTTACCGCACCAGCGGCCACTACCCCTACTATGCGGAAAGCCAGTTCCCTCCCATCAGCTTCAAGGAAAGGGGCGAGGAGGAGGAGTACCTCTTAAAGCCCATGAACTGTCCCCACCACATCCGCATCTACGCCTTTAAGAAGCGCTCCTACCGCGAGCTTCCCCTGAGGATCGCCGAATTCGGCACCGTCTACCGCTACGAGAAGGCGGGGGAGCTTCTGGGCCTCACCCGGGTGCGGGGCTTCACCCAGGACGACGCCCACCTCTTCTGCACCCCGGAGCAAGTGAAGGCGGAGTTCTTGGGGGTCCTGGACCTGGTGCTGAAGGTCTTCGCCACCTTGGGCCTCAAGGACTTCCGCGCCCGCATCGGCACCCGGGACCCCAAAAGCGACAAGTACGTGGGGGATGAAGCCAAGTGGACCTTGGCGGAAAGGCAGATTGAGGAGGCGGCCCTGGAAGCTGGCCTCCACTACACGGTGGAGGAAGGGGATGCCGCCTTTTATGGCCCCAAGCTGGACTTCGTGGTGAAGGACGCTCTGGGAAGGGAGTGGCAGCTTGGCACCATCCAGGTGGACTACAACCTCCCCGAGCGCTTCGGCCTCACCTATGTGGGGCCGGACGGCCAGGAGCACCGCCCGGTCATGATCCACCGCGCCCCCTTTGGCTCCTTGGAGCGCTTCATCGGCATCCTCATCGAGCACTTCGCCGGAAACTTTCCCCTCTGGCTCGCCCCGGTGCAGATGGTGGTGGTGCCGGTTTCGGAAAAACAGGAGGACTACGCCAAGGAGGTGGTCTTTAGGCTCAAGGAAGCGGGCCTCAGGGCCGAGGCCGACCTCCGCCCCGAGCGCATGCAGGCCCGTATCCGCGACGCTGAGCTGCAGAAAGTGCCCTATGTCCTGGTGGTGGGGGACAGGGAAAAGGCCGAGGGCACGGTTAGCGTCCGCAGGCGGCTGAAGGGGAACCTGGGAAGCATGCCCCTGGCCACCTTCCTGGAGGCCGCCTTTAAGGAATACAAGGAACGCCTTTTGGAGCCAGCCTTCTGATGCGGGCCAGGTCCACCATCTTCACCCTCTTTGTGGAATACATCTACCCGGAACGGCGCGCTCGGGTGCGGGACCTCATCACCATGATGGAGGTCTTGGGCTTCTCCGAGGGAGCGGTGAGGGCGGCCCTTTCCCGGAGCGCCAAAAGGGGCTGGGTGGTGCCAGAGCGGCGGGGGCGCATGGCCTACTACGCCCTTTCCGACCGGGTCTACTGGCAGGTGCGCCAGGTTCGGCGGCGCCTCTATGAGGCCAGGACCTCCTGGGACGGGCGTTTCCTCCTGGTCCTGCCGGAAGGCCCCAGGGAACGGGGGGAAAGGGAACGCTTCCGGCGGGAGATGGCCCTTTTGGGCTACGGTAGCCTGCAAAGCGGGGTCTACTTGGGGGCGGGGGTGGACCTCGAGGCCACCCAGGAGCTCCTCGCCTTCTACGGGCTTTCCGCCACCCTCTTCCGGGCGGAGCACCTCGGGCCGAAGGAGGAAGTGCTCCGCCCCTTTTCCCTTAAGGAGGCCTCGACCCATTACCAAACCCTCTTCTCCAGCGTGCCCCCGGTGCTCGAGGACCCCCTTCTGGCCTTCCGGACCCTGACCCGCCTGGTGCACGAGATGCGCAAGCTCCTTTTCCTGGACCCCCTTCTGCCCCCCGAGCTCCTTCCCCCAGGCTTCCCAGGCCCCTTCGCCCGGGAGCGCTTCCTCGCCCTTCGGGAAACCCTTTACCGGCAGGCCGAACCCTTCCTTAAAAAGCTCTCCCTCCCCCTCTCAGCCCTCTCACCCCAGACGGGATAACCTTTAGGGGATGAGGCGGTTTCTATCCCTTCCCCTAGTCCTGGCCACCCTGGCCCAAGCCCAGGTGGTCATCCCCTTCTGGCACACGGCGGGCCCCCCAGGGAATACCGTCCTGGAGGAGGCTATAAAAAGCTTCAACGAGTCCCAGCGCACCTACCGGATTGAGGCCCGCTACGTGGGGGACTACCGGGAGGCAGGGGTAAAGCTCCTGGCCGCCTTGCGCTCGGGAGGGGCCCCGGTCCTTTTCCACGGGGAGCTTTCCTTCCTCCCCCGCCTGGCCCAGGAAGGGGTGGCCTTGGCCCTGAACCCCTACCTCCAGAACCTGCCCAGGGACCTCTATCCGGAAATGATGCGAACCGCCCAGGTCCGGGGGCAGACCTATGGCCTTCCCCTTGGGCTTTCTGTACCCGTCCTTTACTACAACAAGGATGCCTTCCGCGCCCGGGGCCTTAAGCCCCCCAGGACCTGGGCCGAGGTGGAGGAGGCTGCCAGCAGGCTCACCAGCCGCACCAGCAAGGGGCTTGTCATCTCCACGGACATCTGGAGCTTCAACGCCCTGGTGATGAGCCTCGGGGGGAGCCTGGTCAGGAATGGTCTTCCCGCCTTCACCTCTAAGGAGGCGGTGGAAGCCTTGGAGATGCTGTACCGCATGGTGCAGAAAGGACACGCCCAGGCCAGGAACCTGGCCGAGGCCCAGTTTGCCGTGGCCGATTTTCTGCGCACCAAGGCCTTTATGGGCATCGGCCCCACCACCGCCCTCCCCGTGGTCCTCGCCCAGACCTCCTTGCCCTTCCAGGTGGGCATGGCCCCCCTGCCCCGGCGGGAAGGGGGTTGGGTGCCCCTTTCCGGGGCGGCCCTGGCGGTGCTCAAGGGGGCAAGCCCGGAGCAGGCCCGGGGGGCCGTGGCCTTCTGGCTCCACTTCCTGGAGCCCAAGCGCCAGGCGGAGTGGGTGCGGACTACCTGGTACTTGCCCCTCCGGAGGGAGGTGGAGCGGGAGCTTGGGGACTTCCTGAAAGACCCCGAAAGGCAGGCGGTCTTCGCCCAGGCGGAGGTGGGGCGCCCCTGGAGCCAGGACCCGGAGCTGGTGGTCTGGTACAGCTTCCTGGAGGAAGCCCTGGAACGAAGCCTGAAGCAGGGGGTGAAGCCCCAGGTGGCCCTCGAGGAGGCCCAGAGGAAGGCCATGGGGGTGGAGAGGCGCTAAAGAAGCCCTGACCTGGGCTTGACTTTTTGGATGGTAAAATCCACCCCATGAAACAGCCGTTAGCTTTGGCCCTCGGGTTTCTTCTCCTTCCCCTAGCTTTGGCCCAGGCCGGCACCCGCACGGAGGTTTCCTTCTGGCACTCCATGGATGGCCCCGCGGGGAGGCTTCTTTCCACCTTCGCCCAGGAGTTCAACGCCCGCCAGGGGCTCTACCGGGTGGTACCCCAGTATGCAGGAAACTACCGGGATGCCGAAACCAAGCTGGTGGCCTCCTTACGCACGGGAAGCCAGCCCGTGCTTTTCCAGGCGGAGATCAGCTTTTTCCCCCGGCTGGTGGGGGAGGGCCGGGCCCTGGCCCTGGATGGTTATCTGAACCTGGAGCACGCCTTCCTGGAGGATCTCTTTGAACCCGCCTGGAACTACGGGGTCATGGAGGGGAAACGTTACGGCCTTCCCCTAAACACCTCCACCCCGGTTCTCTTCTACAACCTAGACGTCTTCCGGGCCAAGGGGCTTAAGGCCCCGAGGAACTGGCAGGAGTTTGAGGAGGTGGCCAGGGCCCTCACCTCCCGCCAGGCCAAGGGCTTCATCTTCGTCACCGACCCCCAGGCCTGGCTCTTTGAGGCCATGGTGACCAGCCGAGGGGGTAACCTGGTGAAGGATGGCAAGCCCAACTTCGCCTCCAAGGAGGCCCTCGAGGCCCTGGAAATGCTCTGGCGCCTGAACCGGGCCGGGGCCCTCTCCGCAAGGAGCATGGCCGAGTCCACCTTCGCCCAGCTGGACTTCGTGCGCACCAAGGGGATGATGGTCATGGCCTCCATCGCCAACTGGCCCGCTGCGGAAAACTTCTCCTTCGCCTTCACCCTAGGGGTGGCCCCGGTGCCCCGGGAACCCGGGGGCAAGGTGCCCATGGGTGGAGCCCAGCTGGTGGTTCTGAAGGGGGCCTCCGAGGCCCAAGTGCGGGGGGCTTTGGAGTTCTGGAAGTACCTGATGGAGCCTCCGAACGTGGCCCGCTGGGTGCAGGCCAGCTACTACGTGCCCGTGCGCAAATCGGCCATCCCCCTCTTGGAGGGGTTCTACCGGGAAAACCCCTTCCGCAAGGTAGCCTTTGAGCAGATCGCCTACGCCCAGGAGCGCCCCCGCCATCCCCAGTTCTCCGCCTGGGCCGCTCTCCTGGCAGAGGCCCTGGAAAAAACCCTAAAGGGTGGGGTTCCTCCCCAGAAGGCCTTGGAGGAGGCCCAGCGGAAGGCGGAGGCCATCCGGTAATACCACCCCACCCTGGCTCTGCCAGGGTGGGGGTCCCGACAAGCCCCCTCTCTAAGCCACGTTTGGGAGTACCTAAGGGGTACAATATGGCGAGAAGGGGTTAATTCCTCCATAAAGACCCTAAAATGGCAGGGATGCGCCTAGGTTTCAGTCCCTTCAATGCGGAGATGGGCTATGAGGAAGCCTTCCGCTTAGCGGCGGAACTGGGGCTGGACCTCGAGGTTCCCTACGACCTGCACGAGGTCCTACCCCTTCCCGACGCCAAGACCTTGCGGGCCACGGGGGAAGCCTTGGGGGTGGGGTTCACCCTGCACCTTCCCTTCGTGGAAATGAACCCAGCCAGCCTCATCCCCAGCGTCCGCGCCCTGGCCGAGGAACGCCTCAAGCGGGCCCTGGAGTTTGGCGAGGCCCTGGGGGCCAAGGTGGGCGTGCTCCACACCGGCCAGGTACCCGTGCGCCACCCCATGGCCTTAAGCCTGGCCTGGGAGGCCTTGGAAAAGACCCTCTCCGCCCTCCTTCCCCTTCCCTTCCCCGTGGCTTTGGAAAACTTGGCCCTTTCCGAGGAGGACCTCCTCCGGGGCCCGGAGGAGCTAAAGGCCCTCCTGGACCGCTTCCCCCATTACGGCTTCTGCCTGGATGTGGGCCACGCCCTGGTGGAGCTGGGTCCCCTAGGTCCATCCCTCTACTGGGAGGCCCTGGGAGACCGGCTCATCCACCTGCACCTCCACGACAACCACGCCCGCAGGGATGACCATCTGCCCGTGGGCACGGGAGCCGTGCCCTGGGAAAGGCTAGCCCCCCGGCTGAAGGGCTTCCTGGCCACCGCGGCCCTCGAGGTGGGTGGGAACATCCAAGGAGTACGCCAGAGCTTTTCCCGCCTGCAGACCCTCCTTGCCTCCTGAGCCTCTCCTTCCATAAGCGGGGACATCTGTCCTTGCCAGGGTACGCTTATAGTAGTGGGGTGGGGGTTTGTACCCCCCTTCACAAAGGGAGGCAGAATGGTCGTAGACCGGATTGAGGTGTACCTGGACGGGGCCAGCGAGCCCCTGGCGGTTCTGAAGGAACCCCCATACCGGCTAAACCTGGACACCCGAAAGATCCCCGACGGGGAGCATGTCTTGCGGGTGGTAACCCACTTCCGCGGCGGAGGTGAGGAGATACGAGAAATCCCCTTCACCGTTAACAACTACCCCGACGTGATGGTCCTGGGCTTGGATGAGGGGGGAGAGGTGGCGGGAACCCTCGAGCTCCGCCTGGCCGTGGGGGAACCCGAGCTCCCCGTGGAGCCGGTGCGCTTCAACCCCATCTGGTACGTGGTGGCTTCGGTGATCGTGCTGGGTAGCATCTGGGCCTACTTCGCCTTGAGCCCGGCCACCGAGAGGATCGTGGCCGAAGTAGCCCCCCCTGCCCAGGGAACCCAGACCCACGGCGGTCAGGCTGCCCCTGCGGGTAACTTGGACCAGGCCCTCATGGAAAAGGGCAAGTCCATCTACGAGGCCAACTGCGCCGCCTGCCACGGGGCGAACGGCCAGGGCATACCCCCGGCCTTCCCCGCCCTGGCGGGCAACGCCAACCTGAAAGACGCCCAGATGATCCTGAACGTGGTCAAAAACGGGCGCGGCGCTATGCCTGCGGTGGGCGCCGCCTTCTCGGACGAGGACCTGAAGGCCGTGGCCACCTACATCCGCAACAGCTTCGGCAACAGCTTCGGCCCGGTGGAATAAGGAGGGCTAAGGTATGTACCGCAATGACCCCATCGTACCCACCTTCGCCCTCATCCTGGCCGCAGGCCTCTTCTACATGGCCTACATGGATGGGCTCCACATCGCTCGCCTTTTGGGCCACACGCCCGAGGAGCTCTCCGTGGGCCAGATCGGCCTGATGGCCTTCGGCGCCGTCTTCCTTCTCTACGGCCTCATCGGCCTGGTGTCCTACTGGCTGGAGGGAGTAGAGCTACGCCCCGGCCGCCATTTCCCCACCCCCTCCACCGCTCCTGTGGCGGTAGGGGTGATCCTGGTCCTCCTCCTCACCGCCCTCTCCGGGTTCTTCGTGCGCCTTATCGTTTACTCCGCCCAGACCGGCCACAACCCCACCTGGCTCCAAGGCGCAGTCTTCGGGGCTATCAGCCTTGTGGTGGCAGCCCTTCTCGGCATTTACAAAAAGTTCTTCGGCCGCGATGAAACCGTCACCGAGGAGGAGAAGAGCCACTTCCCCTGGTAAGAGGTGAAGCATGGACGAACGCGAGCTTCGCTTACGCACCTCCCGCAGGCGGCTCTTCTTAAAGACCGCCATCGGCACCGGTATCGGCCTCTCCCTGGTGTCCGCTTTCTACGTGGGCGCCAGCCTACGTCCCAAAGCTGAGGTCACACCGGAGAAAGAGCCCTTAAAGCCCGGGGACATCCTGGTCTACGCCCAAGGCGGGGGGGAGCCCAAGCCCATACGTCCAGAGGAGCTCAAGCCCGGGGACCCCTTCCTTCTGGCCTACCCCATGGACCCCAAGAGCAAGGTGGTGAAAAGCGGGGAGGCCAAGAACACCGTCTTGGTGGTGCGCTATAGGCCCGAAGATCTTGCCCCAGAGGTGGCCCAGCACGGAGTGGAAGGCATCGTGGCCTTCTCGGCCGTCTGTACCCACCTGGGCTGTATCATCAGCCAGTGGGTGGCGGACAAGAAAGCGGGCCTTTGCCCCTGCCACGGGGGCACTTTTGACTTCGCCCAAGGGGCCAAGATCATCTCCGGCCCCCCGCCCAGGCCCGTGCCCCAGCTTCCCCTCAAAGTGGAAGGCGGCCTCCTGGTGGCCGCAGGGGAGTTCTTGGGCGAGGTGGGGGTGAAGGCGGAAGCGGCTTTCTGCCGTCACGTCTAGGAGGGAAGCATGTACAAGTGGTTGGATGAACGCCTAGACCTCTCTGGCCTTTACCAGAAGGTCCTGCGCAAGGCCTTCCCGGTACACCACTCCTTCTTTCTAGGAGAGATCACCCTCTTTGCCTTCATCGTTCTGGTACTTACCGGCATCTTCCTTACCTTGAACTTTGAGCCCTCCATCCGCGAGGTGAAGCTCCCCGACGGCCGTACCGTGCCCGCAGCCTACGCCAGCGTCCTTTACATCGACAGCCTCCCCTTCGGGGCGGTGATCCGGAGCCTCCACCACTGGTCGGCCCACGTGATGATCGCCGCCGCCTTCCTGCACATGCTCCGCATTCTCCTCTCAGGAGCCTACAAGAAACCCCGGGAACTCAACTACCTGGTGGGCCTGGCCCTTTTGGGCCTGGCGGTGGTCACCGCCTTCACCGGCTACGCCCTGCCCTACGACAACTATGCGGTGACCGCCACCCGCATCGGCTACGGCATCGCCGCCTCCATCCCCTGGGTGGGCGGGGCCATAGCAGAGGTGATGTTTGGGGGAGAGTTCCCGGGCTCGACCAAGTCCATCCCCCGGCTCTTCAGCCTGCACGTCCTCTGGCTGCCCCTCCTCCTCATGGCCCTCATCGGAGCCCACTTGGCCATCATGATGAAGCAGAAGCACACCCAGCCCCGCTACGCGGAGCGGGTGGCCCCGGGCAAGATCCTGGGCGTGCCCATGTACCCCCAGCAGCTGGTGATGATGGGCATTCTCTTCGCCCTGTACGTGGGCATCATGACCCTGATCGCCGGGGCTTTCCTGGCCCACCCCATCGAGGCCTTTGGGCCGCCCACCCCCAACACCCCAGCGGTCAAGCCCGATTGGTACTTCCTCTGGATCTACGGCATTCTCCAACTCATTCCCTCCACCTGGGAGTTCCACCTATTCGGAGCCACCATCGGGCCGGAGTTCATCGGGGGGGTGGTGATTCCGGGGATCCTGGGCCTGGTGGGCCTCCTCCTGCCCTTCCTGGACACCCGCAAGGACAAGATGCGCTACATGGAGCTTCCCTCGGAGCATCCCGGGCGCACCAGCGCCATCCTGGCCCTCCTGGTCTTCTTCCTCATGGCCACCCTAGCGGGGTACAAGATCGACTTCCAGCAGCAGGGCTCCATCCTGGGGAACAACGCCGTGCTCTGGACCCTGGTCCTGGGAGGCCCCCTGCTTACCTACCTGGTTTCCTACACCTTGCTGCGCATCTTCTACGGTAGGGAAAAGGCTCTCCAGTAAAGCCCCCGGGCCCCCAGGCCCACACCTGGAGGGCAGAAACAAAGGGGCCCCACCATTAGGTGGGGCCCCCAAGCCTTTTTGGGGCTTAGGAGGACTTCTCCTCCTCGAGGCCCAGGCTGGCCAGGAGGTCGCCGTAGAGGTCGCCCAACTTCACGCTGGCGCTGGCCATGGGGATGGCGGAGGCATCGTAGAGGTTGTACTCGGCCACCGCCCCGTACTCGTACTCCCGGCGCTCCTCCCGGCGGGGTCCGGGCTTCCTCTTGCCCCGGGCCTCCTTGCCCTTGGCCCGGCGGGGCCGCTCCTCCTCGGCCTTGGGGGGCGGAGGGGGAAGGAGGCGCTTGCGGGAGAGGGAGATCCTTTGCTCCACGGGGTCGATGTTGAGGACCACCACCTCCATCTCCTCCCCCTTCTTGAAGAGGGCGGCGGGGTTCTCCACCCGCTGGTGGTCCAGCTCGGAGACGTGGACCAGGCCTTCCATGCCCGGCTCCAGCTCCACGAAGACCCCGAAGTCGGTGATCCCGGTGATCCTGCCCTTCACCACGGTACCTGGGGGATACTTCTCGGTGAGGAGCTGCCAGGGGTCGGGCTGGGTCTGCTTGAGGCCCAAGGAGAGGCGGCGCTCTGCGGGGTCCAGCCTGAGGACCACGGCCTCCACCTCATCCCCCTCCTTCACCACCTCGGAGGGGTGCTTGGGCCGCTTGGTCCAGGAGAGCTCGGAGATGTGGATAAGGCCCTCGAGGCCAGGCTCCACCTCCACGAAGGCCCCGAACTGGGTCAGGCCCACCACCTTGCCCCGGACCCGGCTTCCCACCGGGTACTTCTCAGCCACAGTGGTCCAGGGATCGGGGATCAAGGCCTTGATGGACAGGTTCACCCGCTCCCTAGAGGGGTCCACGGAAACCACCTGGGCCCGCACCTTCTGCCCCTTGTGAATGACCTCCTTGGGGTGGTTAAACCGCCCCCAGGTGATCTCGGAACGGTGCACCAGGCCGTCCACCGGGCCCAGGTTCACGAAGGCCCCGAAGTCGGTGACGTCCACCACCGTGCCCTCCACCACCTGTCCGGGCTGCAGGCTTTGGAAAAAGGCCTCCTTGACCCGCTTCTGTTCCTCTTCCAAAACCACCCGACGGGAGAGGAGAACCCGCCCCTTCTTACGGTTAAACTCGATGATCTTCGCCAGGATCTGCTGGCCCACGTAGGCATCCAGGTTGGGAACGCGCTTGAGGTCCAGCTGTGAAGCGGGGATGAAGGCGGACACACCATCCAGGTCGGCAATCACGCCTCCCTTGACCTTCTCCTTGACGGTGACGGTCACCGGCTCGCCCTTCTCATAAAGCTCCCGGATGCGGTCCCAGTGCTCCGTGGCCTCCACCCGCTTGCGGGAAAGAAAGACCTGGCCCGTTTCGGGGTCCACCTTGATCACCTGGACCCGCACCAGATCCCCGGGCTTCAAAAGGGCCTTTAGCTCCTCCTCGGGAAGGGGCTTCTCCGTTAGCTCGTTAAAGGGGATGATGCCTTCCGTCTTCGCGCCGATATCAACCGCCACACCCTCTGAGCCCACCAGAACCACCTTGCCCGTCAGGAACTGGCCTGGGCGCACACGCTTTTCCAAGCGGGCCTCGGTTTCCTGAAGGGCCTCCTCCATGCTGAAGGTCTGTCCTGGGGTCAAGTTGGCTTCGCTGACCTGGGTCGCCTTTTCTTCCATGCCGCCTCTTTCCTCCTTACACGCCTTCCAAGGAAGGCGGGCGCATTTTGCGCACGTCCACACGAAAAGGAGGGGGAGAAGCCTCACTCCCCGCTTCCGTGTGAACCGGCCCCGAAGGGCATACCCTTCCTTTATACCACGGGGAGGCCCCCTTGCCAAGAGGCACCAGGCCCCTTGGGCTTAGGCCATAATGAGCCCATGGAAACCCTAGCCTGGATGCAGGCGAAGCTTCCTGAGTTTTTAAAGGACCTCGAGGCCTTCGTGCGCCGGGAATCCCCCTCCAAGCACCTAAAGGGCCTTCAGGAGGCGGCGGCCTTTTTGGAGGAAGCCTTCGGGCCCCTTCAAGGGCGGCTTTCCCGCAAGGACACTCCCTTGGGCCCCATCCTTCTCCTGAAGCGGGAAGGGGAGGGAGCCCCGGTCCTGGTGCTTTGCCACTACGACACCGTCCACCCCCAGGGAAGCTTCTCCGAACCCTTCCGCCTGGAAAGGGACCGGGCGGTGGGGCCTGGGGTCTACGACATGAAAGGGGGCATCGTGGCCTTGCTCTATGCCCTTCGCCATGCGGAGGCCACGGGAAGGAAGCTTCCCCCTTTGGAAATCCTCTTCACCCCCGACGAGGAAATCGGCTCCCAAGAAAGCCGGCCCCTTATCGAGGCCGCCGCCAAGAAGGCCCGGGCGGTGTTGGTCCTCGAGCCCCCCACCGCCGAGGGGGACCTGAAGGTGGCCCGCAAGGGGGTAGGGCTTTACCGGCTGAAGGCCATGGGCAAGGCTGCCCACCAAGGGGTGGAGCCGGAAAGGGGAGTGAACGCCATCCTGGAACTCGCCCACCAGATCCTGAGGGTCGCGGCCCTCGAGGACCGGGAAAAGGGCACCACCCTGGGCCCCAACGTGGTGGCGGGGGGCACGGTGAGCAACGTGGTGGCGGAGGAGGCCTGGGTGGAAATCGACCTCCGGGCTTGGACCCTGGAGGAGGTGAAGCGGGTGGAGGAGGGCCTCAAAAGCCTCACCCCCATCCTCCCCGGGGCCCGGCTGGAGCTTTCCGGAGGCCTGAACCGCCCCCCCATGGAACCCACGGCGGAAAGCCTGGCCCTCTTTGAAAAGGCCCGGTCCATCGGGGAGGCCTTGGGCCTCTCCTTGCGCCCGGGGCGGGTGGGCGGGGGGTCGGACGGCAACTTCACCGCTGCCTTGGGGGTGTCCACCCTGGACGGCCTGGGGCTTTACGGGGGGGACGCCCACCAGCGCACGGAGTACGTGGTGGTTTCGGAGATCCCCCGCCGCGCGGCCCTCTTGGCCGAGCTCCTCTACGCCCTATGAGCCTCTCCCCTTCCGCGGCCAAGGTGCAGAAGGTGCTGGAAGCGCGGGGCTTTGGGCACCTTAAGGTAGAGGAGCTTCCCACCTCCACCCGCACTGCCCAGGAGGCGGCTAAGGCCGTGGGAGCCGAGGTGGGGCAGATCGTGAAGAGCCTGGTCTTCGTGGGGGAAAGGGGGGCTTACCTCTTCCTGGTGAGCGGGAAGAACCGCCTGGACCTGAGGAAGGCCCAAGCCCTGGTGGGTGAACCCCTGCGCCAGGCCACCCCGGAGGAGGTGCGGGCCCTGACCGGCTACGCCATCGGCGGGGTGCCCCCTGTGGGGCACGATACCCCGCTTCCCGCCTTTTTGGACCAGGACCTTCTGGTCTACCCTCGAGTCTGGGCCGCAGGGGGTACTCCTAAGGCCCTCTTCTCCCTGACCCCAGAGGAGCTTCTGGCCCTCACAAGGGCCCAGGTGGCAGATCTAAGGGAGGTTTAGGGTGTGGCCCTTCCGCAAAGACCCCCATGTGAAGCCCGAAGGGCCTTTGGCCTTCCGGGTGCGGGTGCGCACGAAAAGCGGCGAGGTGGTGGAGCTAAGGCTCTCCAAGAGCATGGAAATCAGCCCGGTGGAAGGAGGCTATTACGTGCGCAAGGAAATCGTGGCCCCCAAGAGCCTAGATCGGGCGGTCCTGGAGATCTGGTTTGACACTCGTTATCGCCCTCTGCGCAAAAGTATTGAGGGAGGAGAGCTTATACCTATCCGGGAATGGAACGGCTAGAATAAGGCCATGGAAAAAGTCCTGCTCCTCCTGGGCCTTCTGCTCATGGGATACAACGTCTTCTACGGCTTGCGGCTCAAGCGGGCCATCCCCGGCGGGGTCATGGGGGAAAGAAGCGGGCAGATGCTTGGGCTCATCGTCTTCTTCGCCCTTGCCTACCTGGTGGTCCTGATCCTCACCTGGAGCGAGCCCAGCAGCCTTCTCCTCTTCCTCCTCTCCCTTATCCTCCTCTTGGGGGCGGTCTTCGTCTACATGGTCCTGCGCCTGGTGGACGCCATCGTGGCTGCCCTGTAGCCATGGTCTTCCGCCGCAACCCCAACCCTCCCGAGGCCGGCTGGAAGCCCTCCCCCGAGGAGTGGCGGGTCTACACCCTCTGCGACGGGCGGCGCACCGAGGAAGAGGTGGCCCGGGAAAGCGGCCTAGGGGAGGAAGCCTACCTGGTCCTGGCCACCCTCCTCAAGCGGGGCCTCATCCTGCCGGTGGAAGGGCCTAAGGAGCTCTGCCGTAAGCTCACCGATCTCCTGAAGCAACGTTTGGGCCCCAAGGCGGAGCCCTTCGTGCGACGCCTGGAGGGGTGCGAAAGCCGGGAGAGCCTCGAGGAGGAAGCCCTGAGGGTGGCCCTCAAGGTGAAGCTCACCTTGGACCGCAAGGCCGGGGAAGAGCTGGAAAAAACCATACGGGAGCTCTTCCGCTGAAGGCCCCACTGGGCGCCCAGGGGCAGGCCCTTGGGCTCAGCGGGGCGGTATCCAGGGCTCCCCTCGGAAGAAGCCGTAGACCAGCCGGGCCACCACCGGCCCCAGGAGGACCAGGCCCAGGAGGTTGGGGATGGCCATGAGGCCGTTTAGGGTGTCGGAGATGGCCAAGAAGGCCTCGAGGCCCCCCAAAGGCCCCACCAGGGCCAAGACGGCAAAGGTGAGGCGGTAGGGCCAGCGGATCCCCTCCCCAAAGAGGAAGGCCGCGGCCTCCTCCCCATAAAAGCCCCAGGAAACCATGGTCCCCAGGGCGAAGACCGCCACGGTAAGGGCCAGGACCAGCCCGCCCAAGGGGTGGGCCTGGAAGAGGGCCTGCGCAGCCTCGGCCGCGCTCCCCCCCTGCCGCCAAAGCCCCGAGGCGATGAAGGTGAGGGCGGTGAGGCTCGTGACCAGAAAGCTCACGAACATCTCTGTAACGCCCCAGAAGCCCTGGCGCACGGGGTGGTCCACCTGGGCCTGGGCGTGGGCGATGGGAGCCGAACCCAAGCCCGCCTCGTTGGCGAAGATGCCCCGGCCGAGCCCGGCGTTGATGGCGGCGAAGAGGCTAAAGCCCGCCGCCCCGCCCAAGGCCGCCTCGGGGCTAAAGGCCGCCTGGAAGACCAAGGCTAAGGCCTCGGGGATCTTCCCCCCGTAGCGCACCAGCAGGGGAACCACCGCCACCAGGAAGAGGAGGAGCTTCAGGGGCACCACCACCTGGGCGAAGCGGGCCACCCGCACGATGCCCCCGCCCAGCACCACCCCCACCAGGAGGGCCAGGAAAAGGCCCACCAGGGCCGGGGGGGCTCCCAAGGGCGCCAAGGCCCCACCCACCGCCCCGGCCTGGGAGAGATTGCCGATGCCGAAGGCGGCCACGGCCGCGAAGAAGGCGAAGAAGTAGGCCAGAAAACGAAGCCTGGGGAGACCTCGGTAGAGGTAGTACATGGGCCCGCCGGAAACCGAGCCGTCGGCAAAACGGCGGCGGAAGTGCACCGCCAAGGTGGCCTCGGCGAACTTGGTGCCGGTGCCGAAGAAGTAGCCGAGCCACATCCAGAAGACCGCCCCTGGGCCCCCCACCAGCACCGCCGCCAGCATGCCCAGGAGGTGACCGGTGCCCACGGTGGCGGAGAGGGCCACCATGGTGGCCTGGAAGGGAGTGATCTGCCCGCCGAAGCCAAAGGCCCGCTCGCGGATGGCCCCCAGGGTTTCGCTGAAGGAAACCCGCATCATCCGCAAGGGGGCGCTGAACCAGCGGATCTGGAAAATCACCAGATAGGCCCCCACCAGGAGGAAGACCAGCTTCATGGGAAAGCCGTATACGACCCGGTTGAGATATTCGTTTAAGGCTAGGATATCCATGGCTATACCTCCGGCACCACCTCCACCCTATCCCCCCGCCTGAGGCGGAGACGCCTGAGATCCTCCTCCAAAAGCCCAAGCCGCCCCGGGATGTTGGGCCGGGGGCGCACTTCCATCACCACCCCATGGGGCTTCAGGCGCAGCCGGAAGCCGTGGCGGATGGCCCGAGCCCACTCCGCGTAAAGGGCCTCGTCCACGTAGGCCACCCCGGAGCCCGGCCCGTAGATGGGGAGGACCAGGAGGGAAACGGGCGGCACCTCCACCAAGGGCACGGCCTCGAGGGCGCCCATTTGCAAAAGGGTGTGCAGGATCCGCGCCAGGCGCAAGACCCCGGGGGCCAGAAGCACCTCGGCGATGCGCTTCCCCTCCACCTGGGCCAGCACCCGGAGGGCCTCCGGGTCAAGCTCCACCTCCTTCCCCCCGGTAGGCAAACGCAGCACATAACCCCAGTCCGAAGGCAGGGAAAGGGCCTGCCACACGGCCTGAGCCTCCGCCAGGCGGGCGGGTACGGCAAGCCCCCCCAGCAGGGTCGTGTGCGGGGGGAGGACCTCGGCCTCAAAGGCGAAGGGGGCCCGCTTGAGCCCCGCCAGGAGGTCCAAAGCCTCCTCCCCTTCCAAGGAGCGCTCCCCCGACTGCACCCGGGCGTGGACCACCTGGCCGCCCCGCAGGTAAACCTCCCCTTCCAGGTGGGGGGAACGGATGCGGAGCCGCCCGGTGCGGCCAGCCCCCATGAGGGCGCCCACCAAGGCCGGGAAAGGGAACTCCGCAAGGTTGCCCTCAAGGTGTCCCGACGGCTGCCCCAGCATTCCCCCCCGTTTTACCACGCCGCCTTCCAAGCGTCCAGGCAGGGTATTCTTAGGCATGAACCTGCTTCTCCTGCACGGCTTCACCTCCCATCCCCTCCTCGCCCTGGGCCCCCTGCCCGAGGTGCTGAGGATGGTTGCATTTGGGGTGATCCAGCCCGCCCTCCCTGGGCACGGCACCCACCCGGAAGACCTCCCCAAGGTGCGCTGGCAGGACTGGCTGAAAGCGGCCCAGGACGCCTACCAAAAGCTCCCCGAACCCAAAGGGGTGGTAGGGCTTTCCATGGGCGCCCTCCTGGCCCTCTTGCGGCGCACCCCAGAGGTTCTTCCCCGCGTGCAGGCCCCTGCCTTGGTGGTGGAGGCGGGGCGGGACCGGGTGGTGGCCCCTGCCGGGGTCCGGGGCTATTTCGCCATCCTAAGTACCCCGTCGTGGCTTGCGCCACGACGGGGGCCCCAAAAAAGCCATGAGCGCACCACCTTGGCTTTGGCCGATGGGGCAACCTTTGCGTACAGACGCTTAGGAAGCCCCCGCAAGGAGTACCTGGTCTTCCCGAAGAGCGGCCACAACCTCCTCCTGGACCGGGAACAGGTAGCCCAGGCGGCACGGGACCAGCTTCTTGCTAATAGTAATCACTTGCAATAGAATGGAAGCCATGGACGGGTTTCCCCTTACCCCTTGGACCGTCTTCCTCTACGCCCTCTTCACCGCCGTCGCCACCGGGTTTGGCGCTCTGCCCTTCCTTTTTACCCGCAACATCGTGGCCCGCCACCTGGGCCTCGCCAACGCCGCGGCCGCTGGCCTGATGCTCTCGGCCAGCTTCGGCCTCATCTACGAGGGCGTCAACTACAGCCTGGCCCGCACCCTCCTGGGCGTGGTCCTGGGACTCTTCTTCATCCAGCTCTCCCACCGCTTCCTCCATGGACGGGAAGTAAGCTTCGGGAGCCTGAACGGCCTGGATGCCCGCAAGGCCCTCATGATGGTGGGGATCATGACCCTCCACTCCTTCGCCGAGGGCGTGGGGGTAGGGGTGGCCTTCGGGGGCGGGGAGGCCTTAGGGGTCTTCATCACCCTGGCCATCGCCGTGCACAACATCCCCGAGGGCCTGGCCATCAGCCTGGTCCTGATCCCCCGCGGGGTGAGCGTCCTAGGGGCCGCCCTTTGGAGCGTCTTCTCCAGCCTGCCCCAGCCCCTTATGGCCGTGCCCGCCTTTTTGTTCGTGGAAGCCTTCAAGCCCGCCCTGCCCGTGGGGCTGGGCTTCGCCGCCGGGGCCATGATCTGGATGGCGGTAGCGGAGATCCTCTCCGAGGCCTTCAAGGAGGCCAGGGCCGAGTGGGTGGCCACGGTCCTCACCCTATCCGTGGCCCTGATGGTGGCCTTCCAGATCCTCCTGGGCGGGTAGCCAGACCCAGGGGAGCTCCCCTTCCAGGTGGAGGGCCTCGAGGGCCGGCCGCACCCGGTAGGCCAGGAGCCTAACCCCCGCGGCCTCTGCCTCCTTCGCTGCCCGGAGGAGGGCGCGGTCTTCCGGGTCCAGGGCGAAGGCCTGGGCCAGGGGGTGCTGGACGAACCAGACCGCATAGGCGAGCCCCCCTCCCCGGGCGAAGCCCGCCAGAAGCCGAAGGTGCCGGGCCCCTCGAGGGGTAGGGGCATCGGGGAAAAGGGCCAGGCCTCCCTCCACCCGGTTGCAGTTCTTGGCTTCCAAAAGGGCTTCCCTTCCCCCAATCCGGGCGGAGAAGTCCAGCCTCTCCCCTTCCAGGCGCACCTCTTTCCGCAAATCCTCGAGGGGGCCGAAAACCCCTTCCCTCAAAAGCAACTCCAAGAGACGGTTGGCCAAGGAGGCATCCACCCCCACCAGCACGCCCCGGCTCTCCAAAAGAAGAAGCCGCCCCACCGTCTTGGGGGTGGCCCTGGGATGGTAAAAGCAAGGGATCCCGGGAAGGAGAAGCTCCCCCATCCGCCCGGAGTTGGGGAGGTGCAAAGGCCCCACGTCCGCCTCCACCAGGAAGCGGTTTTTCCTCTTCAGGAAACGGCAGGGTTTGAGGGGAGGCAAGGGCAAGGCCAGCATGACCAAAACTTTAGCCCGGTCTTAGACCGGGCTCTTTGGCGGAGAGGGCGGGATTCGAACCCGCGGTACCGGTTATCCCGGTACAACACCTTAGCAGGGTGCCGCCTTCGACCACTCGGCCACCTCTCCAAGCCTTTTGGCGGAGGGTGAGGGATTCGAACCCCCGGTGGGCCCTAGGCCCACAGCGGTTTTCAAGACCGCCGCCTTCAACCGCTCGGCCAACCCTCCAAGGTATGGCCGCAAGGTTTACTATGCGCCAAGCGCCTCCGCTTGTCAATCAGGATGGTCTCACAGGACTTTACCCATAACTTCCCCCTCTCTCCGCCTCCAGGAACTCTTGGGTAGCCAGGTGGTTGAGCAACCGCACCAGCCCCCTCAGGAGCAGGTAGGGACCATCCCGCTCACTGGCCAGACCCAGCTTGCCCCCAAGCCGCAAAAGAAGTTCCCTGAAAGGCCCCCCCACCCGCTCCACCTCCCACACCCACACCGCCAACCCCAGCAAAATCGCCACCACCTTCCGAATCCGCAACAGCCCCCGCACCTGGAAGCTCTCAAGCCCCAAGCCCGCCTTCAGAAACCGGAAGAACCCCTCCACCTCCCACCGCTTCCGGTACACCTCCACCACCCGCAGGGCATCCTCCCGCCCCCGCACCGGTAGGCTGGTCAACAGCCACCACTCCCCCCTCCGCCCCAAGGCCGGCACCCGGCAGACCACCAGGCCCAGCCTCCGCCCCTCCACCTCCACCTCCCTCCAGCCCAGCCTCACGTCAACCCTCCGGTACCTGGTGCCGGAGCTTCCCCGGGTAGAGGGCTTTAAGCCGTTGCCCAAGCGGTGGGTGGCGGGGTGGACGTTTGCCTGGTTGGGGAGGAACCGGAGGTTGAGCAAGGATTACGAGCAGCATCCTTCCGTCAGTGAGGCGTGGTTGTACTTGGGCATGCTACGCTTGCTGGTGAAGCGGCTGGCGAGGGCCGCGTAAGGTGAGGTGGGGGACTTTTACGACAGTCTCTAAAGCCAAAGCGGCTTGGTTGTCGCCTCTTTGGGGCCCCCGTCGTGGCGCAAGCCACGACGGGGTACTTAGGGCCCCCGGGGTAGCTTAGTCCACGAGGAGGTACATGGGGCCCTTCCCCGTCGGCTTCGCCGGGTTAGGGATACCTTGAGAAGATGCGTCCCGTCTTTTTCCTTTCCGATTTTGGCCTCGAGGACCCCTACGTGGGCGTGGTCAAGGCGGTGCTCTGGGAAAAAGCCCCCGGGGTACCCGTCCTGGACCTGGCCCACGCCCTACCCCCCCAGGACCTGCGCCGGGCTGCCTATGCCCTTTTCGAGGCCCTCCCCTACCTGCCGGAAGGGGCGGTGGTCCTGGCGGTGGTGGACCCCGGGGTGGGCACCAGGAGGCGGGCCATCGCCGCCATAGGAAGGCGCCTTTACGTGGGGCCTGATAACGGCCTCTTCACCCTGGCCTGGCTCCTGGACCCCCCTCAAAGGGCCTTTCTTCTGGAAAAGGTGCGCCCACCCGCACCCCAAGGCGTCCAGACCCTTGGGGGCTGGGCCCCGGGGGGCCACACCTTCCACGGCCGCGACCTCTTCGCTCCTGCCGCCGCCCACCTGGCCCTGGGGCTCCCCGCAGGGGAGCTGGGCCCGGAGGTGCCCGTGGGAAGCCTCCTTCGCCTTCCCCTCCGTCTGAGCCCGGGGCCGGAGGGGGAGGTGCTCACCTTTGACCGCTTTGGAAACGCCATCACCACCCTCCTCCAAGCCCCCCTAGGGGCCTGGGTGGAGGTAGGAGGTAGGCGGGTGCCGGTGCGGCGCACCTTCGGCGAGGTGGGGGAGGGGGAAGCGGTGGCCTACCTGGGAAGCGCCGGCCTTTTGGAGGTGGCCGTGAACCGGGGAAGCGCCAAGGAGGCCTTGGGCCTGAAGGAGGGGATGCCCGTCCGGCTCCTTTAGAGTTCCGCCACCCAGCGCCGGACCTCCACCAACAACTCCCCGGCGGTGAAGTCCAGGCTCACCGGGGTGATGGAGATGTAGCCCCGGCGCACCGCAAAGAGGTCCGTGCCCTCCTCCTCCTCGCCCACGGGGGTGCCGGCGATCCAGTAGTAGGGCCTCCCCTCGGGGTCCAGGCGCTCCACCACCTTGTCCTCCCAGTGATGGGTGGAGAGCCGGGTGACCATGACCCCCTTGGGCACCCCGGCCGGGAAGTTCACGTTGAGGAGCACCCCCTTGGGCAGGCCCTTCGCCATCACCAGCCGGGCAATCCTCACCGCCCACGCCGCCGCCTCGGCAAAGTTCAGCTCCTCCCCTGAGGTGTCCAGGCTAAAGGCGATGGAGGGTATGCCCAAGGAGGTGCCTTCCAGGGCCGCGGCCACCGTGCCCGAGTGGGTGAGATCCAGGCCCAGGTTCACCCCGATGTTGATGCCGGAAACCACCAGGTCGGGCCGGCCCAAAAGGTGTACGCCCAGCACCACGCAGTCCGCAGGGGTGCCGTCCACCCGGTAGGCCGGCACCTCGCCGAAGCCGGCGCTGGCGGTGTGTTTGAAGCGCAGGGGGCGGCGGACGGTAATGCCGTGGCCCACCGCGGACTGCTCCACGTCCGGGGCCACCACGTAAACCTCGCCCAAGGCCCGCATGGCCAGGCCCAGGGCCTTGATCCCGGGGGAGAAGATGCCGTCGTCGTTGGAAACCAGGATGCGCATGGTTTAAGCCTAAAGCAAAAAGGCCCCCGAAGGGGCCTCAGGGCGGAAAGATCCTTTAGAGGCGGCGGACCCTCTTGGCCTGGGGGCCCTTGCCCCCCCGGCCGGCCTCCACCTCGAACTCCACCCGTTCCCCCTCGTTCAGGGTGCGGAAGCCCTCGGCCTCGATGGCCGTGAAGTGCACGAACACATCCGGACCCTCTTCCTGCTGGATGAACCCGTAGCCTTTTTCCGCGTTGAACCACTTGACGGTACCCTTCTTCATGCTTCTCCTTCATCCCGAAAACCCACTTGGTTTTCCAGGGACCCTTCACTATCCCACGGGGGGAGGAAAAAGTCAAGCCCCAAGGCACGGAGCCTTGGGGCCGGGGAGTCCAGGAGGGTCTAGTGGTGGTGCCCGCCCTCGTGCACGTGGCCGTGGAGGATCTCCTCGGGGGTGGCCTCCCGCACCCGCACCACCTCCACCTCAAAGTCCAGGTCCTTGCCCGCCAGGGGGTGGTTGAAGTCGATGGTGACCTCCTCCCCCTGGACCTCCACCACGGTGAGGGGCATGGGGTTCCCCTCCATGTCCTGGGCGTAGAACTGGGCCCCCGGCACCACCTCCGCATCCTCGGGGAAGGCGGAAAGGGGCACCACCTGGACCCCCTCGGGGTCGTGGGGGCCGTAGGCCTTCTCCGCAGGCACGTGGGCCCGGAAGCTCTCGCCCTCCTGGCGGCCTTCCAGCTCCTCCTCGAGGCCCCGGATCAGGTTGCCGTGCCCGTGCAGGTAGGAAAGCTCCCCCTGGTCCAAGACCTCCCCCTCCACCTGGAGGGTGTAACGGATGGTCACTACCTTGTCCTGTTCCACCTTCATGGTCACCCTTTCGCAAGCCAGGCTTGCTCCCCTTAGCCTAGCAGACCCGCCCCTTGGAGGAAAGGGTGGAGGAGGCTTTCCCCGTATCCAAGCTCTTTCCCCTTCCCTTACAAGCCCTATAGTAGGGGTATGCGGGTGGAAACCATCATCGGCAAAACCCCGGTGGTGCGCCTTTTCAAGGTGGTGGAGCCCGACATGGCCGAAGTCTGGGTGAAGCTGGAGGGTCAGAACCCGGGGGGGTCCATCAAGGACCGGCCCGCCTGGTACATGATCCGGGATGCCGAGGAAAGAGGCCTCCTCCGCCCTGGCTCCGGCCAGGTCATCGTGGAGCCCACCAGCGGCAACACCGGGATCGGCCTGGCCATGATCGCCGCCAGCCGAGGCTACCGCCTCATCCTCACCATGCCCGCCCAGATGTCGGAGGAGAGGAAGCGGGTGCTGAAGGCCTTCGGCGCTGAGCTGGTCCTCACCGACCCGGCGAGGCGGATGCTAGCCGCCAGGGAGGAGGCTTTGCGCCTTAAGGAGGAGCTTGGGGCCTTCATGCCCGACCAGTTCGCCAACCCCGCCAACGTGCGGGCCCACTACGAGACCACCGGACCGGAACTCTTTGAAGCTTTAGAGGGGCGGATCGACGCCTTCGTCTACGGCTCGGGCACCGGGGGGACCATCACCGGGGTGGGCCGCTACCTAAAAGAGCGCCTACCCCAGGTGAAGGTCTACGCCGTGGAGCCGGCGCGCTCCAACGTCCTCTCCGGGGGCAAGATGGGCCAGCACCAGTTCCAGGGCATGGGACCCGGCTTCATCCCCGAGAACCTGGACCTCTCCCTTCTGGATGGGGTCATCCAGGTGTGGGAGGAGGACGCCTTTCCCCTAGCAAGGCGCCTCGCCCGGGAGGAGGGGCTTTTCCTGGGGATGAGCTCAGGGGGCATCATCTGGGCAGCCCTGCAGGTGGCCAAGGAGCTCGGCCCCGGCAAGCGGGTGGCCTGCATCAGCCCGGACGGGGGCTGGAAGTACCTCACCACGCCCCTTTACGCCGAACCCTAGCGCCGCACCACCTGGGCGTCCTTGGGGTAGCGCTTGAGGTCCTGGGCCCGCAAGGCGGCCCGCTTGAACTCCACCACCTTGAGGTCTGCCAGGACCTTCCCCGCCTCGTCGCGGAAGACGAAGCGCACGGGGCGGGGGTCGGACTTAAGGATGTAAAGCTCCAGGCTGGCGAAGCCCTGCCCCTCCTTGGCCTGGCCGAGGAGCTTCCAGGCTGTCCCCTCCGGCAGGCGCTCCTCCCCCACCACCCGGAGGGCCACCCGCTCGGAAAGCCCCTTGAGGTCCCCAAGGCCCTGGGGGCTGAAGCCCAGGCCCTGCACCTGGGCCTTCTCCTTAGGGCTGATGATGAGCTGGTTGGTGAGGTAGAGGTAGTTCCAGACCTCCTTCTCGGTGATGACGGTGAAGTTCCCCTCCAGGGAGCCCGGCTTTTGGAACTCTATGCGGAAGAGGTTTTCCTTGGGGAGGGCGAAGACCCGGGCCCTAAGCTCCTCCTGGCCCGAGGGGCCCTGCACCAGGCCCTGGACCACCGCCTGCCAGGGGTCCTGCAGGTTCTTCTCCACCCGGTCCAGGATCTCCGTCGCGGACTGGGTTAGGGCTAGGGCAAAGAGCAAAGGCAAAAGCGCCAGCATGCGTTTCATGGCCACCTCCAGACGTAGCGGACCCAGGCGTAGGGAAAGCCCTTGTAGCCCCCCTCGAGGCCCAGGTCCCCAAGCCACACCCCGAGGCTACCCGCAAAGGGATAAGAAAGGGTGAGGAAAAGGCTAGCCTCCCCTAAGTAAAGGCCCGCCTCGAGGCGGTTGAGCCCCCCTAGGCGCAAGGCCAGGTCCAGGACCTCCATCCCCTCCCCCACCTCCCCCTTCCATCCCAAAACCAGGTAGGGGAGGCGGGAAAGCCCTGCCCCCAAGGTGTACGTGGCCCCTTCCCGAAGGGCGTAGGTGGCCTCGGCCCGGGCCACCTCCCCCCGCTCCAGGAGGAGGCCCACCACCTCCTTGGGCAGGAGGCGGTAGCGGAGGGCCACCCGCCCGAAAAGCCCCGCCTCGGGGAAAAGGGGAAGGGCCTCCTGGGGGCGGTAGCCGAGCCGCCCTTCCAAGGCGATGGGCCCTGCCCCGCCCTCGGCGAAGAGGGCGCCTCCAAGCCCCCCCTCCCCCACCTCCCCCTGCACCCCGTAGGCCAGGTAGCCCAAGGGCCCCAAGGAAAGGCTTCCCATCAGGCCCAAGGCCCCCCGCCCCGGACCGAGGCGGAGGTAGGCCTCCCCCGCCTCCAGGGCGAGGGCGGCCTCGAGGGTGGGCGCCAAAGCCCCAGGCACCCCGTACACCCCCGCCTCCAGCCGCCCCTGGGCCAAGGCCGAAGAAAGCCCCAAGAAAAGCCAGAAAAGCGCCCGCCTCATACCGCCACCTGCCTCTGGAAGCGCGCGGAGGCCAGAAAGAGCACCAGCCCCGAGAAGAGGGCCAGGGCCAAAAGGTGGGGCCAGAGCACCCCAAGCCCCACCCCTTTCAGCATGACCCCCCGCAGGACCTCAATCAGGTAGCGGGCGGGCACCAGGTAGGAGAGGAGCTGGAAGAGGCGGGGCATGCCGTCGATGGGGAAGACGAAGCCGGAAAGGAAGATGGTGGGAAAAGCGTAGGCGTAGGTGCCGAAGACCGCCTGCACCTGGGTGCGGGCCAGGGTGGAGATGAGGACCCCCGCGGCCAAGGAGCCCAGCACGAAGAGGAACATGGCCAAGAGGAGCAGGGCCAGGCTTCCCCGCACGGGCACCCCGAAGACCCAGTGCCCCAGGGCCAGCACCAGCAGGGCCACCCCAAAGGCGATGAAGAGGTAAGGCAAAACCTTCCCCAGCACCATCTCGTGGGGGCGCAGGGGGGAGGCCAGCAGGCTTTCCATCATGCGGCTTTCCGCCTCCCGCACGATGGAAAGGGCGGTGAGGAGCACGGTGAACATGGTGAGGACCAGGCCGATGATGCCGGGGATCATGAACCAGGCGGTCTTGTTCTCCGGGTTGTAGAGGGTGTGGAGGCTGGGGCTCAAGGGGGGCAGGACGCTCTCCCCCGCCAGGGCCCGGCCCAAGAGGATGCGGGCGTTCACCTCCTGGATGGCCTTCCGGAGGGCGGCCTGGGCCTGGAAGGCGAAGTTGGGGTCGGTGCCATCCACATAGACCTCCAGGCTCAGGCTCTCCCCCCGGCGCACCCTCTCCAGAGCACCCGCGGGCACCACCAGGCCCACCCGGGCCTGGCCCCGGTCCACGGCGCGCACCACCTCCTCGGGGGTTTTGGCCTGGAGGGCCAGGCGGAAGAGGTCTTCCCGGGTGAGCTCCTGCAGGAGGGTCTGGCTCACGCGGTCCTGGGAGGCATCGTGGACCGCCAGGGGGATGCCCTTCAGGGTGAAGTTGATGGCATAACCGAAAAGGAGGAGCATGAGGCTGGGCAGAAGCACGATGAGCCGGGGCAGGACGTGGTCCCGGTGGATCTGCAGGAACTCCTTTTCCGCCAAGGCCAGGATGCGGTTCATAGGGCCTCCTTGCTGAGGAGGGCGAAGACGTCCTCCAGGCTGGGCTCCACCTCCTGGAACCCCTCCAGGGTCACCTCTTTCCGGACGATGAGCCGCACCCCCTCTCCGCTTGGCCAGGCCTCGAGGACCCCCGGCCTCCCCCGCACCGCCTCCAACGAGGCCCTGGGGGCGAAGAGGAAGCGGGCCCGCTCCTTGGCCATGGCCTTCAGCTCCTGGGGGGTGCCCACCGCCAGGACCCGCCCGGCGAAGAGGAGGGCCAGGCGGTGGCAACGCTCCGCCTCGTCCATGTAGTGGGTGGTGACCAAAACCGCCGCCCCCCCGGCCGCCTCCTGGTGGATGAGCTCCCAGATGCTCCGGCGGGAAAGGGGATCCAGGCCCGTGGTGGGCTCGTCCAGGAAGAGGACCTCGGGACGGTGGACCACCGCTTGGGCCAGGGCCAGGCGCTGCCGCCACCCCCCGGAGAGGTGGCCGGCCAAGCTCCGGGCGTAGGGCCAAAGGCCAAAGCGCTTTAAGGCCTCCTGGGCCAAAGCCCGGGCCTCCTTGGGCCGGTAAAGGCGGGCGCGGAAGAGGAGGTTTTCCTCCACCGTAAGATCCCGGTAGACGCTTTGCTCCTGGGTGGCGTAGCCGATCTTGGCCTTCACCCGGTGGGGCTCCTTCGCCACCTCCAGCCCCGCCACCCAGGCCCTCCCCCCATCGGGCCTGAGAACCCCGGTGAGGACCCGCACCAGGGTGGTCTTCCCCGCCCCGTTGGGCCCGAGGAGCCCGAAAACCTCCCCTGGGCGCACCTGAAGGCTCACCCCGTCCAAGGCCTTCACCCCCCCGAAGCTCTGCGTGATGGCTTCAGCCTCCACCATACCTTCCCTCCAGGTATCCCCGCACGTAGGCCTCCTTGTCCAGGGCCAAGCGCACCCCCAAGGCCTCCCCCAGGAGGAAGCGGGCCATGAGGGGGCCCAAAAAGGCCAGGGCCAGCTCCTCCGGGGGCTCCCCCCGCCAGAGCGCCCCCGCCTCCTGCTTAGCGCGGAAGAAGCCCACCACCCCCTCCATGGCCGCCAAAAGCCCCTGGGCCTTCAGCTCCGGGTGGCGCAGGAGCTCGGCGAGGAGCTTAGGCAGGAGAGCCCGGCGGCCCTCCACGAGGTCCAGGTAGGCCTCCAAAAGCGCCCTCAAGCCCGCCTCCAGAGGGGCCTCCGCCCCCGGTAAGCGCTCCAGAAGCCCATGGGGAACGAAGGCGGAAAGGGCCCGTTGCAGGAGGGCCTCCTTGCTCCCGAAGCGGCGGAAGAGGGTCACCTCGCTCACCCCCGCCCGCCGGGCGATCTCCTTGGTGGTGGCCCCCCGGTACCCCCGCTCCGCCAGGAGTTCCAAGGCCGCCTGGAGAAGCCGGGCCTCCACGGGGTCTGTAAGTGAGCGCATACTTACAAGGGGAGCCTACCCCCCTCCCCTCACCCCGTCAAGGGCCGGGTGTGGCATACTCTTCTTTGGAGGACAGCCATGAACCTACTGGACCGCATCAGCCGCCTCATCCGGGCGAACCTGAACGACCTGTTGCGCCGGGCGGAGGACCCGGAAAAGATCATGGAGCAAGCGCTTTTGGACATGAAGGAAGCCCTTAGGGAAGCCCGGGAGCAGGTGGCGGCCGCCATGGCCGAGGGCAAGCGCCTGGAACGGGAGGTGGAAAGCCACCTGAAGGAGGCCGCCCTTTGGGAGGAGAAGGCCAAGGAAGCCCTGCAGGCGGGCCGGGAGGACCTGGCCAAGGAAGCCCTCAAGCGCAGGAAGCGGGCTTTGGACCTGGCCGAGGGCTTCCGGCAGCAGGCGGAGGAACAAAAGGCCCTCATCGACCGGCTCATGACCCAGCTCAAGGCCCTCGAGGCCAAGATCGACGAGGCTGAGGCCCGCAAGAAGCTCCTCCTGGCCCGCAAGAAGGGGGTGGAGGCCGCCGAGGCCGTGCGCCGCATGGAGTCGCGGCTGGACCAGCATCCCGCCCTCGAGGCCTTCGAGGAGATGGAGGCCCGCATCCTGGCCATGGAGGACCGGCACGAGGCCCTGAAGGAGCTGGACGGCCGGGACCTGGAAAAGGAGCTCGCCGCCCTCTCCGCGGAAAAGGAGCTGGAGGAGGAACTCGCCCGCCTGAAACGGGAGCTTGGCCAGTCCTGAAGCCCCCATGTCCCTCCCCTTGTGGCCCAGGCCAGCGGGGCTGGACGGAGCAAGCCCAGCCCGAGGGCTTGAGAGGGGCCAAAGGCGCTCCGCCACCTTGGGGAAAGTGTTGGCCAGCCCACGGGCAAAGGGGGAGTAAACTCCGTACCATGAGGCGATACCTTATGGCCCTTGCCCTCCTTCTGGCCGCCTGTGCCCCTCAGGCCACCCAAGCCCCTGAGGCCCGGCCCCTCCTCAAGGAAACCGCCTTCTACCCCGCCACCACGGGTCTGGAGTGGGTTTATGTGCCCGAGGGGGAGGCCCTTTCCTCCCCGCCCTACCGGGTGCGGGTGGAGGGCCCGGCCCTTTACGAAGCGCAGGAAGCGGTGCGCTTCCGCAGCTTCGGCCGGGGGGAGGACCGGGTCTACTACCGGCAGATGGGGGCCTTTGGCGTGCGGCTTTTGGGCTTCCAGGATCCCTCCGCCCGGGTGGTCTTCACCCCCCCCATCCTGGAGTACCCCCCGGAGGCCCTTCTGGTGCCTGGGCACCGCTGGGGCGGGACGGTGGAGGGGCGGGTGGAGCTCCTCACCCCGGGGGGACGGGAACCCTTGCTGTCGGGCCGCCTGACCTACGCGATGGAGGTCTTGGAGGAGCGAGAGGTGCGGGTGCCCGCAGGGGTCTTCCGGGTCTTCCGCATCCGCCAGACCTACCAGGACCAGGCGGGGCAGACCGCCTACGAGGTCTGGTTCGCCCCCCGGGTGGGGGAGGTGCGCACCCGGGAAGGGCGCCTCTTGGTGGAACGCAACTTCCGGTGAGGTGCGTATGGTGCTGGAAAAAGTGAATAGCCCCGAGGACCTGAAGCGCCTGAGCCTGGAGGAGCTCCTCCAGCTGGCGGAGGAGATCCGCAGCGAGATCATCCGGGTGACGGCGCAAAACGGCGGCCACCTGGCGAGCTCCCTGGGGGCGGTGGAGCTCATCCTGGCCCTCCATCGGGTTTTCGATTCCCCCAAGGACCGCATTCTCTTCGACGTGGGCCACCAGGCTTACGCCCACAAGCTGGTCACCGGGCGCAAGGACCGCTTCCACACCCTAAGGCAGGAAGGGGGGCTTTCCGGCTTCACCAAGGTTTCCGAGTCGGAGCACGACGCCATCACCGCCGGGCACGCCAGCACCTCCTTGGCCCACGCCTTGGGCATGGTCCTCGCCCGGGACCTGAAGGGGGAGGACTACCACGTGGTGGCGGTCATAGGGGATGGCGCCCTCACCGGGGGAATGGCCCTGGCCGCCCTCAACAAGATCGGGGAGCTGGGCAAAAAGATGCTCATCATCCTCAACGACAACGAGATGAGCATCTCGGAGAACGTGGGGGCCCTCAACAAGTACTTCAAGGAGCTGCAAATCAGGAAATGGGTCCAGGACGCCGAGAAGCTGGGCCGGCAGATCCTGGAGCACATCTCCCCCAGGCTCTTCGGCCTGGTGGACCGGGCCAAGGAGGCGGCCAAGCTCATCCTCCACCAGGAGAATCCTTTCTACGCCTGGGGCATCCGCTACGTGGGCCCCGTGGACGGGCACGACCTCAAGGGGCTCATCCACATCCTGGAGCACCTCAAGGAGCTGGACGGCCCCACCCTGCTCCACGTGGTCACCAAGAAGGGAAAGGGCTACAAGGTGGCCGAGGCCGACCCCATCTACTGGCACGGCCCCCCCGGCTTCAACCCGGAGAAGCCGGAGAAGGTTTCCAAGGGGTACTCCTGGAGCCAGGCCTTTGGGGATGCGGTGACGGAGTTGGCCTATCTGGAACCCCGCCTCTTCGTCCTCACCCCAGCCATGCGGGAGGGCTCGGGGCTGGTGCGCTACTCCCTGGAGCACCCGGAGCGCTACCTGGACGTGGGCATCTGCGAGGACGTGGCGGTGACCACGGCGGCAGGGATGGCCCTAAGAGGCCTTAAGCCCATCGTGGCCATCTACTCCACCTTCCTGCAACGGGCCTACGACCAGGTGATCCACGACGTGGCCATCGAGAACCTGCCCGTGGTCTTCGCCATCGACCGGGCCGGGGTGGTGGGGGCGGACGGCGCCACCCACCACGGGGTCTTTGACATCGCCTACCTGCGCACCATCCCCAACCTGCAGATCGCCGCCCCCAAGGACGCCTTGGAGCTTAGGGCCATGCTCAAGAAGGCCCTGGAGGTGGGAGGGCCCGTGGCCATCCGCTACCCCCGGGACAACGTGGAACGGGCCCCGGAGGGCGCCTGGCCCGAGATCGAGTGGGGCCGCTGGGAGGTCCTGAAGGAGGGCACCGAGGCCTACATCCTGGCCTTCGGAAAGACCTTGAAGTACGCCCTCGAGGCCGCCGCGGACGACCCCCGGGTGGGCGTGGTGAACGCCCGCTTCCTCAAGCCCCTGGACAAGGAGACCCTCCGGGCCCTCGCCCGCTACAAGCTCCTCACCGTGGAGGACCACCAGCGGATGGGGGGCTTCGGGAGCGCGGTCCTGGAAGCGCTGAACGAAATGGGCCTGAAGCCGGAGGTGCGGATCCTGGCCCTCCCCGACCGCTTCTTTGAGCACGGGACCATCCCTAGCCTCCACCGCCAAGCGGGGATCGACGCGGAGGGCATCCGGAAGGCCCTCCAGGAGATGGGCGTCCATCCCGCCTATGAGCGGGCCTGAGGTCCTGCGCTTCGCCGCCAACCTCTACCGGGTGCCGACGGAAGAGGGGTACTTCCTGGTGGACGCGGGCCTTGCCTGGGAGGCCAAACGGCTTCTCCCCCTCCTGGAACCCCCGCCCAGGCTCCTTTTCCTCACCCACCACCACACCGACCACGCAGGCGGGGCCAAAGCGCTTTGGGAAAGGTTCCGCCTCCCCATCCTGGCCCACCCCAAGGAATGGCCCTACCTCACCAAGGCCAAGCCCCGCCCGCCCCTACCTCTCCCCCTCCTGGGTTCCCTCCTCGCCAACCTGGCCCCGCCCCTTCCCCAGGAGGCCTTAAGGCCCGTAGAGGAAGGGGAGGCCGTCTTCGGGTGGCGGGTGGTGGCGCTTCCTGGCCACACCCTGGGCCAGGTGGGGCTCCTCCGGGAAGGGGTCCTGATCGCCGGGGACGCCCTCAGGGGCCGGGGGCTTCCCCCCCGCTTCATCAACGAGGACCACGCCTTGGCCCAGAAGACGGTGCGCAAAATCCTGGACCTGGGGGTAGAAAGGGTCTACATCGGCCACGGCGGGCCCCTCACCCGGGCCGAGGTGGAGGCTTTGGCCCGTAGACTGGGGGTATGAAACAACTCCTCGCCCTTTTCTCCCTGGGCCTCCTCGCCCTGGCCCAGGAGGTGGTGGTCTACCCCGGCTTCGCCGAGGTGAAGGAGCCCGTGGTCCTGCCCCCCGGCGCCTGGGTCTACCTGGCGGGGGAAAAGCTTTCCCGCATGGCCCCAGGCTCCCTCAGGCTCCTCGGTGTGGAGGAGGTGGAGCGCATCTACCAGGGCTCGGCGGTCCTCTTCCGCTACCAAGGGGAAGGCCCTGCCACCTTGCGCTACCTTTACACCGGCCTTACAGGGGAAATCTTTTACACCCTGGAGGAGGGGACGCTCACCCTGTGGGCTAGGCTCCGGCTGGAGGGGGAGCCCCTCGAGGCCAAGCGCCTCACCCTGCTGGCGGGGGAAGCCCCCCTCCTCGAGGCTCCATCCGCCCCCAAGGCCGCCCTGCGGGCCTTCGCCGAAGGGGGCCCCATCCCGGAAAGCCCCTTCGGCCTCTTCCGCTACGAGCTTCCCCCCAGAAAGCTCCTCCCGGGCACCACGGAGGTGCCCTTCCTCAAGGGGGAAGTGCAACCGGAGCGCCTTCTGCGCTACCAGGGCCCCTTCCGCACCGAGAAGCTTCTCCCCCTGGAACGGGGCTACCGCTTCAGGGCCCCCTTTCCCCTGGCCCCGGGGAACCTGGAGGCGGTGGAAGGAGGCCTCTTCCTGGGCCAGGCCTTCCTCCCCGCCACCCCTAAGGGAGAGGCCGCTGAGGTCTGGCTTGGCAAGGACCTGGAAGCCCGCCTCTTCCGGAGCGTGAGCCTCCTCTCCCGCACGGAGAAGGAGGCCACCTACCGGGTGGAAACCCGTCTGGAAAACCCCTACCCCTACCCCGTCACCCTCCTCCTTTCGGAAACCTTCCCCGAGCCCTTCCGCCTGGACTTCCCCACCGCTACCCTCCTCCCCCAGGGCTACCGCCTGGAACTCGCCTTGAAACCCAAAGAGGCCCGCACCCTCACCTACCGCCTCACCCTGCCCCGCTAGGGACATCTGCCCCCATCCCTAGGCCCCATCCTGGAGGCATGAAGCCCGACCTTCACCGCTTCCCCCTCCTGGTGGCCTGGGAGATGACCCGGGCCTGCCTGCTCGCCTGCCAGCACTGCCGGGCCTCGGCGGTGCCCGACCCCCTGCCCGGAGAGCTTTCCACCGAAGAAGGACTGGCCCTTCTCCGGGAGCTCGCCACCTACACCCCCAAGCCCATCCTGCTCCCCACCGGGGGCGACCCCCTGGCCCGGCCGGACCTCTTCCTCCTACTGGAGGAGGCCAAACGCCTGGGCCTTAAGGTGGGGATCACCCCCGCCGTCACCCCCAGGCTCACCCGGGAGGTGGTGGCCCGCTTCAAGGAGCTTGGCGTGCACCAGATGGCCATCTCCTTGGACGGGGCCACCCCCGAGGCCCACGACGGCTTCCGCGGGGTGCCGGGCACCTTCGCCCTGGCCCTACAGGCCCTGGACTGGGCCCGGGAGGTGGGCCTCATGACCCAGGTGAACACCACCGTCACCCGGAGCACCGCCAAGGAACTGCCGGGAATCGCCGAGATCCTGGCGGAGAAGGGCGTGGCCACCTGGGAGGTCTTCTTCCTGGTGCCCGTGGGCCGGGGAGCCCTTTTGGAGCAGCTTTCCCCGGAAGAATACGAGGAGGTGATGCACCTTCTTTACGATCTTTCCCGCCGCTACCCCTTCAAGGTGCGCACCACGGAAGGCCCCATGTTCCGCCGGGTGGCCCTGGAGCGCCGCAAGAAGGAGGGAGGGGAAGATGGGGCCCTAGTGGGGGAAGGGCGGGGGGTACACCTCTCCGACGGCTTCGGCTTCGTCTTCGTATCCTCCACAGGGGAGGTTTACCCCTCGGGCTTCCTGCCCCTTTCCGCAGGCAACGTGCGCGAGCGGCCCCTTTTGGAGATCTACCGAAACAGCCCCCTTTTCCTCGAGCTCCGCAACAAGGCCCTTCTAAAGGGCAAGTGCGGGGTCTGCGAGTACCGGGAGCTCTGCGGGGGCAGCCGGGCCCGGGCCTGGGCGGAAACCGGGGATCCCTTGGCCGCCGATCCCCGTTGCGCCTACATCCCCAAAGCCTGGGGACAAATGCCCCTGGCCTAGGGGGAGCAGGGTTCTCCATAATGGAGCCATGAAGCGCCTCTTGCCCACCTTGCTCTTCCTGGGCCTTCTGGCCCTTGGGCAAAGCCCAGGGGCCAAGCTCTACTCCGCCAACTGCCAAAGCTGCCACCAAGCTACCGGCCAGGGGCTTCCCGGAGCCTTCCCGCCCCTCACCCACCTGGACAAGGTGGTCCAGGCCAAGGGGGGCCGGGAGTACCTGATCCGGGTGGTGCTCTACGGCCTGCAGGGCAGCCTCACCGTGGAGGGCAAGACCTACAACGGGGTCATGCCCCCCTTCCGCCAGCTCAAGGACCAGGAGGTGGCCGACCTCCTGAACCACATCCTCACCACCTTCGCCAAGTCCAAGGCCAAGCCCATAAGCGCCGAGGAGGTGAAGGCCCTGCGGGCCAAGGCCATGTCCCCGCAGGATGTGCTCAAGTCTCGTCCCCCGGTCAAGTAGACCGGTGTACTCCCTCCCCCCGGGGCCTTTAGGCCCCGGGCACCTTTTCCTTAACCCCTGGCGGGAGATAATGGTCTTGCCGTGGAGCCTGGGTTCCACCTTCTTTACGCAAGGCGCCTGGCCTGGCGCCACCGGCTCCTCTTGGCCCTTCCCTTGGCGCTTCTGGGCTTTCTCCACCCCTTCTTCGCCCTGGCCTCCCTCCTACCCTTTCTGCTGCCCGCCCGGCTTTGGGAAGGGCGGGCGCTACAGGAGATCGCCCGGACCAGCCTGGCCTACCCCACCGCCTTGGCCTATGGGGAAGAGCGCCTCTGGCAAGAAGCGAGGCGGGCGCCCATGAAGCTCCCCCCTTTCCCCTCAGGCCTCCTCCTTGCCTACCTCCTTGCCCTCCTCTTGGCCCTGGCCCTCGCCGCCTGGCGGTCTTCCGCAGGACCAGGGAGTCCCTGGACCCTGCCAGGGAGCGAAAGGCTCCTGGGGCCCGAGAGGGCCCCCAGCCCCTCAGGGGGTGCGGAAGGCCAGGAGAAACCAGGGGAACCCCCCCAGGGGCCCGCCGAGGCGCCGTCCCCTAGGCCGGGAGAAGCGCCTTCCGCGGGGCAACCCGCCCCCCAAGGAACCCAGGAAAACCCAGGGCCAGGAACCCCTTCCCCGAACGCCCCGGGCAACCCGAGCCCAGGAGGAGGGACCTACCCCTCCCCCCCAGGCCGAGCCGAGGGTTCCCCAGGCCAGGCTGAGGGCCTAAGGCCGGGCCGAGAAACCTCCCCCTCCCAGGAGGGCCCGGGGGAAACAGCACCCAAAGGTCCCGGAACCTCCGGACCCGGTCCCCAGGTGGCAGGGCCCACCCTTCCCCCTCCGCTAGAGCCAAAGGGCAAGGGCGAGGGGCTCCTGCAACCCGGGGTGGAGGTGGGGGCTGCTCCCCTGCCCTCTCCCTGGGGCCAAGGCCAACCCCCGGAGGCGGTGCGCCGGGGGGTGGAGGTCTACCTGGAGCGCACCCCTCTCTCCCCGGAAGCCCGGGAGCTCCTCCAGAGGTACTTCAGCGCCCCCTGACCCGCTCCAGGGCTTCGGCCACGCTCACCGGGCCCACCTCGAGGCGCTCCGCCATGGGAAAGGCCCCCATGGAGCCTCCGTGGCCGAAGCGGGCCCCCACCCGCAGGTCCACATCCTTGAGGAGCTCCCGCATGCGCTCGTGCTTGTCGCCTCCTTCCATGGCCGCATAAGGGTTCTCCCGCACCTCCACCAGGCGGAAGCCCTCCCCCTCCACCTCATAGATGGCGAAGCGGGGGGCGTGGCCGAAGGGGCCGGGGTAGACCTTTCCCTCGTCGTTCTTGGACAGGGCCACGGCGATCCTCATGGCCCCAGGATACACCCCCCGGGTACGTGCTGGTGAGGCCCAAGCCACCCTGTCTTATGCGAGGACAAGCAGGCTCAGGAGGCCCGCCACTCCCCGCTTTTCCCTCCTGCCTTGTGGAGGAGGCGCACCCCGGAGATGACCAGCCCCTTGGAGGCGGCCTTCAGCATGTCGTACACGGTGAGGGCGGCCACGGCGCAGGCGGTGAGGGCCTCCATCTCCACCCCGGTCTCTGCCTTGGTCTTGGCGGTGGCCTCGATGCGCACCCGCCTTTCCTCCCGCAAAAGCTCCAGCCGCACCTCCACGCCGGTAAGGGGCAGGGGGTGGCACAAGGGGATGAGGTCCGCGGTCCTTTTGGCGGCCATGATGCCCGCGAGCTGGGCCACCATCAGGGGATCCCCCTTCCCCACCCCGCCCTGTTCCAGGGCAGCCAGGGCCTCCTCGGTGAGCTCCACGAAGGCTTCCGCGGTGGCGGTACGCAAGGTGGCGGGCTTTTCCGTCACGTCCACCATGTGGGGCCTGCCGTCCTTGAAGTGGGTGAGGTCCATGGCTCAAGTGTAATCCGCCCCTCAGCGGGCCCGGCGGATGGGGGCCACCAAAAAGGCCCCCAGGAGGAAAAAGGCCCCCGCCAGGAGGAAAAGAACCGTATAGCCCAGACCCTCCCCCTGGGCGTTCAGGAGGTCCAAGGGCCGACCGAAGGCCCCCGCCAGCACCTGGGGCACCACGATGGAGGTCTGCCACAGCCCCATGTCCGTGGCGTGGGCCTCGGGGTCCCGGAGGACGTCGGACACCAAAGCCCAGTCCACCGCCAGGTACACCCCGTAGAAAAGCCCAAAGAAGAGGGCCAGGAAGAGGAGGAGGTCGTACCGGGGGAAGAGGAGGATAAAGGGCATGAGGAGGCCCAGCCCCGCCCCAGAAAGGTAGATGAGGGGCTTGCGCCCCACCTTGTCCGAAGCCCTTCCCGCGGGCACGCTGGCCAAGGCCGCCCCCAGGGAGATGAGGAGGCCCAAAAGGGCCACCGCCTGGAAGGGCTCTTCGGCCAGGGACCGCCCCAAGGCTTGGAAGGCACCCACCACGTCCGCCAGGTAGTACTGAAGGTAGGTCTGGGCCAGGTAGAAGCCCAACATCACCAGGAAGCGGGTGAGGTAGACCAGGAGGAAATCCCGATCCCCCCAGGGCCGGGCCAAGGCCTGGGCCAGGGGCCGGGGGTTGGCCTTGAGGGGGCCTTCAGGGATGACCCGAAGGCTCAAGGCTGCCCCCACAAGGTTCACCAGGGCGGCCAGGTAAGCCTGGGAGGCCAGGGGCAGGAGGAAGCCCACCACCCCCCCCAGCACCTGCCCGGAAACCTGCAAGACCCCCATGTACCCCGAGGCGGTGCCCCTTTCCTTTCGGGGCACCAGGTCGGGGATCAGGGCGGAGTAGGGCCCCGTGGCCAGGTCGTCCGCCACCTGCAGGAGGAGGTAGGCCAGGAGGAGAAGGCCGTAGGTGGGCGCGTGGACCAGGAGGAGGAGGGCCAAGGCGGTGAGGAGGCTTCCGAAGAGGAGAAAGGGCCGGCGCTGGCCCAGGCGGTCGGAGAGGTAGCCCATGAGGGGCGGACCCAGGATGGCCATCACCGCCCCCAGGCCGAAGAGAAAGCCCAACCGGGTGGCCTTCTCCTCCGGAGGGGAAACCTCCGCCACCTTGGCGGGCAGGATCACCAGGAGGACCAAAAACCACTTGAGGCTGGTGGCGAACCAGTAGGCGGAAAGGGAAAGAAACCAGCCAGGCCTGTGGTGCATGGGCCACACCTTACCAGACCGCGGCCTCGGGGACCACTAGGAGGGGGAGGTGGCTTTGGGTCAAGAGCGCCTCCACCATCCGGCCCAGGCGGTGGCGCCAGGTGCTCCTGGCCTTGGAGCCCAGGACCAGGAGGTCGGCCCCGCGGGCCTCCGCCAGGCGCAGGAGGTCCAGCTCGTCCTCTCCCTTGCTCACCTCCACCACCCCGGTGGCCTTCAGGAGGGCCTCGAGGTGGCCCCTGGCCCGCTCCAGCACCTCAGCGAGGGCGAGGCCCCTGGGGTCCAGGTAGGTGGGGAAGCAGCACCCTCCTTCCCCGCTCACCAGGTGCAGGCCCAACACCTCAGCCCCCATGGCCCTCCCCCAGGCCTCGGCCACCCGGAAGGCGCTCAGGCTTGCCGAGCTATCGTCCAAGCCCACGGCGATGCGCCGCACCGCCTTCATGGCCCTGGGGAGCAGCAAAACCGGAACCTCCCCCCGGTGGAGGAGGTAGCGGGCCAGCCCTCCCCGGGCCAGGACCTCGAGGGCCCCCACCCCCCGCTGGCCCACGAGGACCAACCGGCTCTTCAAGGCCTCCCCCGCCACCACCTGGGCGGGAAAGCCCCGGAACACCTGGCCCTTCAGGCCTGTTTCCGCCAACGCCTCCCACACCTTTCCCTCCACCGAGCCCAAGGTGGCCTCCAGGCTGGGGGCCAGTTCCGGGAAGCGCCGGGCCAGGGCCTCCAGGTACGAGGTGGGGACCACGTGGAGGAGCTCCGCCGGCATCCCCAAGGCCCCTTGGAGGAAGCGGGCCGTTTCCACCACGTCCTGAAACTCCTCCCCCAGGTCCACCGCGGCCAAAAGGCGCATGTTCCTCACCTCCTGGCCCCAATATAATCCTTTCGTGCTCTGGCTTCGCGACCGCACTTTAGACCTCTCCCAGCCTCGGATCATGGGCATCCTCAACCTCACCCCCGACTCCTTCTCCGATGGCGGCCTCTACCTGGACCCGGAAAGGGCCCTGGAGCAGGCCAAAGCCCTGGTGGCCGAGGGGGCGGACCTCTTGGACTTAGGGGCCGAGTCCACCCGCCCAGGAGCGGAGCCCGTGCCCGTGGAGGAGGAGAAAAGGCGGCTCCTCCCCGTCCTGGAAGCCGTTCTTGCGCTGGGGGTGCCGGTGAGCGTGGACACCCGCAAGCCGGAGGTGGCGGAGGAGGCCTTAAAGCTAGGAGCGCACCTCATCAACGACGTGACGGGCCTTCGGGACGAGCGCATGGTGGCCCTCTGTGCCCGGTACGGGGTGGCGGCGGTGGTCATGCACATGCCCGTGCCTGACCCCAGGACCATGATGGCCCACGCCCGCTACGGGGACGTGGTGGCCGAGGTGAAGGCCTTCCTCAAGGCCCAGGCGGAAAAGGCCCTGAAGGCCGGGGTGCCCCAGGTGGTCCTAGACCCTGGCTTCGGCTTCGGCAAGCTCCTGGAGCACAACCTGGCCCTCCTCCGCCGGCTGGAGGAGATCGTGGCCCTGGGCCACCCCGTTTTGGTGGGGCTTTCCCGGAAACGCTCCATCGGGGAGCTCACGGGGGTGGAGGAACCCGCAAAAAGGGTCATCGGCTCCGTGGCCGCCCACCTTTTCGCCGCCATGAAGGGGGCCAGGATCCTTCGCGTCCACGACGTGGCCGCCCATCGGGAGGCCCTCGCGGTGTGGAACGCCCTTTGGGGATAGATATGGGGGAGATCGCCCTTTTGGGCCTGGAGTTCTACGGCCGCCACGGAGTGAGGCCCGAGGAAGGCCGGCTTGGAGCCCGGTTTGTGGTGGACCTCTGGCTTAGGGTGCCCTTTGAGGGCAGGGGGGACCGGCTGGAGGAAACCGTGGACTACGCCGCGGTCTACGCCCTGGTGGAGGAGGTGGTGCGCCACCGGCGCTTCTACCTGATCGAGGCCCTGGCCGACCACCTGGCGGAGGAACTCCTTAGGGCCTTTCCCCGCCTCGAGGGAGTGCGGGTGCGGGTGCACAAGCCCCACGCCCCCATCCCCGGGGTCTTCCGCGACGTGTACGCGGAAACGGAAAAAGTGCGCTCCTAAAGGCATTTTCTTTCCTCATCTTGCGCTCATGGTAAGGCTGTGGTAGGATACCGGCGCCCGAAAGGGCTAAGCCGAAGCGAATATGCTTCCCCCACCGCTCATTGGGGCGGTGGGCTATGAACTTTCTCACGTCTCTGGGCTAGACTGAGGGAGCCCGGAAAGGGGCGGGCCAGTTATGGAAAGGGTGGCCATATTTATCGACGGCTCCAACCTGTACAAGGGGTTGGTGCAGCACCTGGGGCCGGACTATCGGCTTAACTTTGTGGAGTTTATCAGCCTTCTCACCGCCGGACGTAGGCTCCTTCGCGCCTACTATTACAACGCCCCCCTGCCCCCGGAAGACCCCGCGGCCAAGGCCCACCAGAGCTTCCTCAACTACCTAAAGCGGGTGCCCTACGTGGCCGTGCGCCTAGGAAGGCTCGAGCGGCGGGCGGACGGCTTCGTGGAGAAGGGGGTGGACATCCAGATCGCCATCGACATCCTGCGCCTGGCTTACGCCAACGCCTACGACGTGGCGGTGCTGGTCTCCGGGGACGGGGACTTCGCCGAGGTGGTGCGGGTGGTGCAGGACATGGGCAAGCAGGTGGAGAACACCACCTTCCACGCCCTTTCCTCCCACCGCCTGGCGCAGCAGGCGGACCGCTTCTACCCTCTGGACGACTTCCCTTGGGAGCGCCTTCGGGCGCAGAGCCTGCCCCAGGCCCCTGAAAGCGGCGAGTAAACCCCGGCCTAGAGGAGTTCCTCGGGTCGGAAGAAAAGGCCGATCTCCCGGCTTGCGTCCTCGAGGCTCGCCGAGCCGTGGATCACGTTCTCGTCAATGGTGGTGGCGAAGTCCCCGCGGATGGTACCGGGAAGGGCATCCTTGGGGTGGGTGGCCCCCATCATCTTCCGCACCTCGGCCACCGCGCCCGGCCCCTCCAGGACCATGGCCACCACCGGACCCGAGGTGATGAAGTCCACTAGGCCGGGGAAGAAGGGCTTCTCCCGGTGCTCGGCGTAATGCTGTTCGGCCAGCTCCCGGGAGATTTGCATAAGCTTTAGGCCCACCAGGCGGAAGCCCTTCCGCTCAAAGCGGGCCAGGATCTCCCCCACCAGGCCCCGCCTTACGCCATCGGGTTTCACCATCACGAAGGTGCGCTCCATACCCTTAGGAGTCTAGCAGGTTTAGGGGCCTTTGAAGTAGCCCAGGAGGATGTAGGCCACCACCAAAACCCACAGGCCGATGAGGAGGATGTCCCGCCAGCCCACCCGTATCCCCCGCCCCTTGGGCTCCATGACCTGGGTGGGCAGCTCCTCGGGCTCCTGCCCCAGCTTCAGGTGCACCGGGGCGCCCTTTGCCGCCTCCAGGGGGAGGGCGTAGGGGCGGCTAGCCCGGGGAAGCTCCTCGGGCACGCGCACCACCACCACGCTCACGTTGTCCGGCCCCCCCCACTCGTTGGCCAGGGCCACCAGGCGGCGGGCGGCCTCCTCCGGGGGGAAGTGCTTCAGCACCTCCAAGAGGGTCCGGTCCTCCAGCACCCCGGAAAGGCCGTCGGTGCAGAGCAGGAACACGTCCCCAGGCTCCAGCTTCAAGCCCAGGAGGTCCACCCGGGCCTGGGGGAAGGAGCCCAGGGCGTTGGTGATCACGTTGCGCCAGCGGTGGGTCTTGGCCTCCTCCGGGGAAAGGAGGCCCTGGCGCACCCTCTCCGCCACCCAAGAATGGTCCTCGGTGAGGAGGGTGAGCTCTCCTTTTCTGAGGAGGTAGGCCCTCGAGTCCCCCACGTGGGCGATGAGGGCGTAGGGCAGGTCCAGGACCAGGCAGGTGGCCGTGGTGCCCATGCCCCGGTTCTCCGGGCGCTGGGCCTCCTGGTGGATGCGCTCGTTGGCCCGCTCCAAGGCCTGGAGTAGCACCCGCGGGGAAGGCTCAACCCCCTTCAGGTGCTCCAGGATGGTCTCCACCGCCAGCCTGGCCGCCACCTCCCCCGTGCGGTGCCCGCCCATCCCGTCCGCCACCACGAAGACCCCGCCCCAAGGGGCGAGGGCGTGGCCCACGGCGTCCTCGTTCTTGGGCCGCTTCAGCCCAGGGTGGGTTTCCAGGGCGAAGACGAGGTCGGGCACAGGGGGATTTTACCCCACCTTGCTCTAAGCCGCCTGCCCAGTTGACAAGGGAAACCGCCTTGGTCCATCCTGGAAATGGAAGGGCAAAGGAGGTAGCTCATGCTCCGGAACCCATGGCCATGGTTGGGTGCGGCCCTGACGCTCCTGGGTGCGTGCGCCCCCACCGTCTTCCAGCCCCTTCCGGGGGTGGAGTTGCCTCTCCCCAGGGGCCGAGTGGAGGTTCCCACCTGGGTTCTCCCCGGAAATCCCCTTCCCCTAAGCGACGACTTTGAACGGTATCCCGTAGGCGCGGTACTGACCGGGGTGGCTCCTGAGCGCTATGGCTTGCTGGCGAAGGAAAAAGCGACGTTCACCGTCGTCGAAGCGCTAGACCCCAAAAACGCCATCACGCGCGCCGTCCGTCTAGCCCCGTTTGGCGGCGCCCTGCTGACCACAGGGGCAGGGAACTGGACAGATTACCAAGCCCGCTTTGATGTGCAATCCCTGGGGAACGCCTACTGGGCTTCGGCGGGTCTCCGGGCCCGGGTGTTCCTTGACCCCGCGGGAACTCAAGGCTTGGAGTTCCGCTTCGGCCGCGACGGCATAGAGCTGACCAAGGTGCTAGGAGAGCAACGGAGGGTGGTGGCCAAGAGGCCCGAGCTCAAGGAAGTGGGCGAAGCGTTTGTCACAGACAAGCTATGGCACCGCTTTGAGGTCCTCGCCCGAAGCACCGGGGAGGTCCGGTTCCGCATGGACGGAAGGGAACTCCTTGCGTGGCAGGACCCCGACTTCCGCCGAGGAGGGCTGGGCTTCGGAGTGCATGACCCGGACCTGGTGCTCTACCTGGACAACCTGGAGGTTACCCCTCTCTCCGAACCCTCCAAGGCCCCTTAGGCCTGCATAGCCTTGACGCATACCGCATACCGCGGTAACTTGAGAGTAAGCCCGGGCCCGAAAGCCCGGTCTTTTGCTTTGGGAGGGCGCCATGCGCTTTGAACGAATCGCCCCCTACACCTACCGCATCCCCCGCCAGGGGAAGATGCGGGTGGACGCGGTTTTCTTCGCCTCGGAGGAGATTTTGAAGGACCTCGAGGGGGAAGGCTACGCCTCCTTGCAGCAGCTCATGAACGTGGCCACCCTGCCTGGCATCGTGGAGCCCGCCCTGGCCATGCCGGACATCCACTGGGGCTACGGCTTCCCCATCGGCGGGGTGGCGGCCTTTGACCCCGAGACGGGGGGGGTGGTGAGCCCGGGAGGGGTGGGGTTTGACATCAACTGCCTGCCTGCCGGCACCCGCGTCCTCTTCCACGACCGCTACACCCGCCCCATAGAGGAGGTGGCGAGGGAAAAAGAACCCCTCCTCACCGTGTGGCAGCTTGAGGAAAAACCCGAGGCAGGCAAAGCCTTCCTCCTCCTCTCCCGAGAAGCGGAAACCCTGGTGCGCCTACGCACCGAGGGGGGGTTTGTTCTGGAGGCTACCCCCGACCATCCCGTATACACGCCCGAAGGGATGCGGCCTATAGGGGAACTGGCCCCAGACGACCGGGTAGCCGTCCATCCCTTCCAAGGCTTTCCCTACGAACCCCCTCCCCCTATCACCCTCCTGGACGAGGAGCAAGCCCGGACTTTGGGGCGCGCCCTGGGCTTTCCCCAGGCGGCGGAGGTGCTCAAGGCGAAGGGGCTCCTCCCCCTGCGGGCAGACCATCCCCACCTGCCCGTCATCCTGCGCCTCTTGGGCTATGCGCTGGGCGATGGCACCCTCTACCGGTCCCGGAGCAGGGGGTACCTGGTGCTCTATGGGGATGAAGAAGGTCTCCTGGAAGCCAAGGAGGACCTTAAGCGTCTGGGCTTCCAGGCTGGGGGCCCTTACGTTCGGATACGAAACCACAGCTTCCGAGGACGGACCTTTACCTACCGAGAGGCTAGCCTTAAGGCCTCCTCCCGGGCTTTGTTCCTCCTTCTCCACGCCCTAGGCCTTCCCGAGGGCCCCAAGGCGCAAACGGCTTTTGCCTTACCTCAATGGCTCTTCTCCCTTCCCGCTTGGCTTAAAGCCAACTTTCTAGCAGGGCTATTCGGAGCGGAGCTCTCCGCTCCGAAGTGGGTAAGCGGACATGGATACAACCTCGCCTCTCCTGTGCTCTCCCAGTCTAAGCGGAAAAGCCTTTTGGGGATTGGCCGAACCTTCATGGAAGACCTGGCCCGCTTAATGGAAAGTTTGGGCCTGGAAGTCCAGTCCCTACGTGAGGAACTGGCTTGGGAAGAACCCGCTGATCCTTCCCACCGCTTCAAACTGATCCTCCGGAGTACACCGGAAAACCTCCGCCTCCTTTACGAGAGGGTGGGTTATGCGTACGCTCCCCAAAAAGCCTGGCTAGCCCTAGTGGCCGCTTTCTACTTGCGCCTGAAAATGGCCCACTTGGAAGCTCGGGAAACCCAGGCTGAAGAGGTCTTGGCCCTACGACAGGCAGGCTTGGGACCAAAACGCATCGCTACTACCCTAGACCTCCCTCGGCGCTTTGTGGAGCGTACCCTTTACGAGAAGCGAGGCGGATTCCGCCCCTGGGGATTTCCCACCTTCCCTGAGTTCCTCCAGAGGGCCGGCCCCATGCTTTTTGACAGGGTAGTGGCCATGGAAACCGTTCCCCACGGGGGAAGGGTGTACGACCTCTCCATGGACCATGAGGGGCATAACTTCGTCGCCGAAGGGTTTGTGGTCTCCAACTGCGGGGTACGCCTCCTCGCCTCCCACCTCACCCTCGAGGACCTCCTTCCCCGCCAACGGGAGCTGGCCGATACTCTCTACCGCCTCATCCCCTCGGGGGTGGGGAGCGAGCGCAAGGACGTGCGCTTCAGCAAAAAGGAGCTCAAGGAAATCCTCAAGGAAGGGGCGGGCTGGCTCATCCGCAGGGGCTTCGGTTACCCGGAGGACCTGCGCTTCATCGAGTCCGAGGGGCGCCTTCCCTGGGCTAACCCCGACAAGGTTTCGGACCGGGCCTTTGAGCGGGGGGCCCCCCAGATCGGCACCCTGGGAAGCGGGAACCATTTCCTCGAGGTGCAGTACGTGGACGAGATCTACGATGGCGAGGTGGCGGAAGCCTTTGGGCTTTTCCCAAACCAGATCACCGTCCTCATCCACACGGGAAGCCGGGGCCTGGGCCACCAGGTCTGCCAGGATTATGTGGAAAAATTTCTAAAAGTAGCTCCCCGCTACGGGATCGAGCTTGTGGACAAGCAGCTGGCCGCGGCCCCCATCAGGAGCCCCGAGGGGGAGGACTACCTCCAGGCCATGGCCGCCGCCGCCAACTTCGCCTTCGCCAACCGCCAGCTCATCGCCCACTTTGTGCGGGAGGCCTTCGAGGCGGTGGGCTACGCCCCCAGGGACCACGGCCTAAGGGTGCTTTACGACCTGGCCCACAACAACGCCAAGTTTGAGGAGCACGGGGGAAAGAGGGTCCTGGTGCACCGCAAAGGAGCCACCCGGGCCTTCGGCCCCGGAAACTCCGAAATCCCCCTGGAGTACCAGCATGTGGGCCAGCCCGTGCTGGTGCCCGGGGACATGGGCCGCTATTCCTACGTGCTGGTGGGAACGGAAAAGGCCATGGCGGTTTCCTTCGGCTCCAGTTGCCACGGGGCCGGGCGCAAGATGAGCCGCCACCAGGCCAAGCGGGTGGCCCGGGAGCGGAACCTGGTGAAGGAGCTGGCGGAAAGGGGCATCCTGGTGCGGGCAGCCACCCGGGCCACCGTGGACGAGGAGATGCCCGAGGCTTACAAGGATGTTTCTGTGGTAGTGGAGGCGGTCCAGGGAGCGGGGATCGGAAGGAAGGTGGCCCGCCTCAGGCCCCTCATCGTGGTCAAAGGCTGAAGGGGTATCAGCTTCCTCTCACCCCCTTCTGCTTTCATGGGGAGATGAGGCGCCTTCTCCTCCTCAGCTTCCTGGCCTTTCTCCCTTTGGGCCTTGGCCAGAACCTTCTGCCCGCTGGGGTCTTCGGCTTGACCTTTCGCGAGGAAGGAGGAGCTTGGGTGTATGAGGGGGCAGGCGTACGGCTGGCGTACGCGCTGGGGGTGGGATGGGCGGAGCCTGCCGATCCCTCCCTACCGCCCCCTAGCGGAGAGCTCCTGCCCCTGCAAGCCCTGAAGGCCCTGGGGTACTTCCAGGTCCCAGAAGCCGGGACCCGCTTTGGGACCCAGGGCCGGGCCTTCCGGGTGGTCCTGGACCTTCCCACCCCCTACCCAGGTCCCCCCCAGGAAGCGCAGGGGCAGGAACGCCTCACCCTCCTCCTCCCCTACCTGGCCCCGGGGGTCCTCCAGGCCCCCTGGCCCCAGGGCCTGCGGGCAGGGGTGCGCCTCCTCCCCCAGGGGACTGAGCTTCGCCTCGAGGCCCCAGGCCGGCTCCTCCGCCACCGCCTCTTCCCCCTCCAGGACCCCCCCAGGCTGGTCCTGGACCTCTACCTCCTGGCTCCCGAGGTGGAGGAGGCCCTGGCTCCCGGGGTGCGCTACAAGGAGGTCTGGGCCTTCGCCCCCGAGCCCCTCAGGCTCCACCTGGTGGAGGCCACCGGGGGCCGCCTCCTGCCCGTGGGGAAGCCCGGGGTGCGGGACCTGCCCAAGAACCTGGCCCCGGGGGCCCTGGCGGTCCTCAACGGGGGCTACTTCGACCCGGCCAGCGGCGCCCCCATCGGGCTTTGGGTGCAGGACGGGGTCACGATCTCTTACCCCTTCGGCCGGGTGGCCCTCCTGTGGGAGGGCTTTCGCTTCTTCCTGGACTTCCCCCGCTTTGAGGCGGTGGTGCGGGGGCCCCAGGGGGAACGGGTGCGGGTGGGGGTGAACGCCTCCCGTGCCCGCTTCACCGCCTACACCGTCCCCGGTCCTGTGGGGCGGGAGGGGGAGGAGGTGGCCCTGGTACGGGGGGACCGGGTGGAGGCCATCCTGCCCGCCCCCCAGGAGCTCTCCCCGGGGGCCTGGGCCCTCAGCTTCCCCCGGGGAGGGCCTCCCTTCCCCATGAAACCCGGGGACCCCCTAAGCCTCTACGGCCGCCTGGACCCTCCCTTCGCCTACGCCCTGGAGGGGGGGCCCCTCCTGGTACGGGAGGGCCAGTACGCCTTCGACCCTTCCCGGGAGAACTTCCGCGACCCCCGGCCCCTCCAGGCGGTGGCCCCCCAGGCGGCGGTGGCCTGGACCCGGGAGGGCAGGCTTTGGCTTTTGGTCTCCGAGCCCACCACCCCCGGGGTTTTGGCCCGGGCCCTCCTCTCCTTGGGGGCCTGGAACGCCCTCAGGATGGACGGGGGAGGCTCGGCCCAGCTTTGGGTTCAGGGGAGGCTGCGAAGCCCGTACCAAGGCCCCCCCAGGCCGGTGGTGAGCGCCTTGGCCCTTTACGCCCCCTAAAGGGCGCCTCCTCCCGCGGGAGGGCTCACGCCGAAATTGGGCTTGCAAAAAGGCATTACCGGGGCCCCCACCCTGGCAGGGCCAGGGTGGGGTAGCATCAGCTCACCCGCTCCACCCGGATGAGGTTGGTGGTCCCCCGCACCCCAAAGGGTACTCCCGCGGCGATCACCACCCTCTCCCCCACCTGGGCCAGCCCGCAGGCCTTGGCCTCCTCCAGGGCGATGCGCACCATGTCGTCGGTGTCCTGGGGGTCGGGGGCCAGGTGAGGGAGAACGCCCCAGACCAAGGCCAGCTGCCGCTCCACCTCGGGGTTGGGGGTGAGGGCCAGGATGGGTACCCGGGGCCGGGTACGAGCGATGCGCCTGGCGGAGCTTCCCGTGGCGGTGAAGACCACAATGGCCTTGGCCTCCACCGCCTCCACGATGTCCTCCGCCGCCTGGGCGATGGCGTCTTGGGTGGTGGGGGTGGGGGCCGGGCGTAGGACGTTGAGCTTTTGCAAGAACTCGGGGGAGGACTCCACCACCCAGGCGATCCGGGCCACGGTGGCCACCGCCTCCACCGGGTAGGCCCCGGCGGCGGTTTCCGCGGAAAGCATGACGGCATCCGTACCGTCGAAGATAGCGTTGGCCACGTCGGAGGCTTCGGCCCGGGTGGGGCTCGGGTTCTGCACCATGGACTCCAGCATCTGGGTGGCGGTGATCACCGGCTTCCCGGCGGCGATGGCGCGGAGGATGAGGCGCTTTTGCACGATGGGCACCTCCTCCAAGGGCATCTCCACCCCCAGGTCTCCCCGGGCCACCATAATGCCGTCGGCTTCTTCCAGGATCTCCTCAAAACGGTAGACGGCGGAAGGCTTCTCGATCTTGGCCATGAGCCGGGCCCGGGAACCATACCGGGCCAGGTAGTGCCGGGCCAGGAGGAGGTCGTCCCGGGTGCGCACGAAGGACACCGCCACCCAGTCCACCCCCAGCTCCGCCCCCAGGGCCAGGTCCTGGATGTCCTTTTCCGAAAGGGCGGGGAGGGAGAGATCCGAGCCGGGGACGTTAATCCCCTTGCTGTCGGAAAGCACCCCACCCAGTTCTACCACGGTGTGGATCTCATCCCCCTGGATCCTTTCCACCCGAAGGCGTAGGCGGCCGTCATCCAAGAGGAGCGCCTGACCGGGAGCCACGTCCTCCGGAAGCCCCTTGTAGGTGATGGAAACCCGGGTCTCGTCCCCCTCCACGGGAGCCCGGGTGAGAATGAAGGGTTGGCCCACCTTAAGCTCCACCCGGCCCTCCTTGAGCCGGCCGATGCGGATCTTAGGGCCCTGGAGGTCCTGGAGGATGGCCAGGGTTTTGCCCAGTTCCTTCTCCACCTCCCGCACCCAGGCCACCCGCCTCCGGTGCTCCTCGTGGGTGCCGTGGCTGAAGTTCAAGCGAAAGACATCCGCCCCCGCCTCCGCCAGGGCCCGGATGGCTTCCTTGGAGTCCGAAGCGGGCCCCAGCGTGGCCACGATCTTGGTGCGCTTAAAAGGCCTCATACCCTAAAAAGCGCGCCGCACGCCCCAGCTCCTCCTCGATGCGCAAAAGCTGGTTGTACTTGGAAAGGCGGTCGGATCGGGAGAGGGAACCGGTCTTGATCTGCCCGGCGTTCACCGCCACCGCAAGGTCGGCGATGAAGCTATCCTCGGTTTCCCCAGAGCGGTGGCTGATCACTGCCCGGTAGCCGGAGCGCTGGGCTAGGCGGATGGCCTCGAGGGTCTCCGAAAGGGTGCCGATCTGGTTCACCTTCACCAGGATGGCGTTGGCCACGCCCCGCTCAATGCCCTGGCGAAGCCTTTCCGGGTTGGTGACGAAGAGGTCGTCCCCCACCAGCTGCACCTTCTCCCCAAGCTCTTGGGTGAGGAGCCGCCAACCTTCCCAGTCGTCCTCCGCCAGGCCGTCCTCAATGGAGCGGATGGGGTATGTGTCCACCCACTTGGCCCAGAACTCCACCATCTCCTCCGAGGAAAGGACCCGCCCTTCCCCTTCCAGGTGGTACCTGCCGTCCCGGTAAAGCTCGCTGGCCGCCGGGTCCAGGGCCAGGGAAACCTCTTGCCCTGGGGTGTACCCCGCCCGCTCAATGGCGAGGAGGAGGAGCTCGATGGCCTCCTCGTTGCTCCTCAAGTCCGGGGCGAACCCTCCCTCGTCCCCCACGTTGGTGCTGTAGCCCTTCTCCTTCAAGACCCCTTTGAGGGTGTGAAAGACCTCAGCGCCGATGCGCAAGGCCTCCGAGAAGCTCTCCGCCCCCGCGGGCACCAGCATGAACTCCTGGAAATCCACCCGGTTGTCCGCGTGCTTTCCCCCGTTGATCACGTTCATAAGGGGAACCGGCAAAGTAACCGCCTGAACCCCCCCCAAATAACGGTATAAAGGCAGACCTAAGGCCTCCGCCGCCGCCCGGGCCGTGGCCAGGGAAACCGCCAGGAGGGCATTGGCCCCCAGGTTGGACTTGTTGGGGGTTCCATCCAGCTCCAGCATGGCCCGGTCCACCCCCTCTTGGTCCAGGGCATCCCGGCCGATGAGCTCGGGGGCGATGCGCTCCAGGATGTGGGCCACCGCCCGGCGCACCCCCTTCCCCAGGTAACGCTTGCCCCCATCCCGTAGCTCCAAGGCCTCATGGGTGCCGGTGGAGGCTCCGGAGGGCACCATGGCCCTGCCCTTGGCACCTCCTTCCAGCTCCACCTCGGCCTCCACCGTGGGAAAGCCCCTAGAGTCTAAAACCTCCCTGGCTTTCACGTTCACGATCGTGGTCATGGACTCCTCCCCTAAGGGTTTCTGGAAGCGCTTCCCGCCCCCCAGTCAAAGCTTACACCCGCAGGGGGACCACCACTGCCTGGTACCCCTCCCCTATCTCCGCTGGGGAAGCCTCTCCTGGACGCACCAGGCTAGGGCTGGTGGGCCCGGAAAGCAACAACAGCGCCTGGCCGGATAGGGGGGAAAGGGCCTCCAGAAGGTAGCGGGCATTGTAGGCCACCGCCAGGGGCACGCCCTCGAGGTGCACGGGAACCTCCTCCTGCCCCTTGCCGTAATCCCCCTCAGCGGAGAACAACACCCGCCCCTCCTCAAAAAGAAGGTCTACCCTATGGTTTTGCCGGTCAGAAAGGACGCTCACCCGGCGCAGGGCCTCCCGGAAGGCCTCCACCTCGAAGGCTGCCTTCAGGGGGAACTCCTTGGGGATCACCCGCTCATAATCGGGGAACTCCCCTTCCATAAGCCGGACAGCCATGCGCAGCTGTCCCTTTCCGGTGGCGGCAGCGCCTTGCGAACCGCTGGTGGCGAGGCCCAGAACCCCCGGGCCCAGGGCCAGGGCTACCTCCCCCTCGCCCATACCCTTCAGAACCCTCACCATCTCGTCTACACTGCGGGCAGGCACCACCACCTTCTTGGCAAAGGGTTGCGGCCTGGCCAGCCTGTAAAGGGCTAGGCGGTACCCGTCGGAGGCCACGGAGCGAAGCCCTCCCTCGGAAAACTCCAGCTGCACACCCCGGAAGATCGCTCGGTACTCCTCGTTGCTGGCCGCATAGCGCACGTAGGATAGCGCCTTAAGAAGCTCCTCCACCGGCAAAAGGGTTTGCAGGGGATAGGGTTCTGCAGGGCCCTCCAGGCTGGGAAAGAAGAGCTCCGGGTAGCCTTCGTCGGGGGCGAGGCTCAGCCGGGTGCTGAAGGAACCCGAGGAGAGGGAAAGCTCCGCACCGAAGTCCAGCTCCACCTGATCCCCGGGAAGGCTGCGCACCAGCTGGAAGAAAGGCTGGGCGGGAACCAAAAAACGCCCCTCCCCCTCCGTGGGAAGCTTCAGGCATACTTCCAGGTCCACCTCGCCGTTGGTTCCGAACAACACCAGGGTATCTGGGGTAAGGGCTAGGCCCAGGTAGGTAAAAAGGGGGTTGGAGCTTCGCGTGGGAATGACCCGTTCCAGCAAGGCCACGTGTTCGGTCAACAGGGTTTTTGGAACTTTCACCTTCACGGGGTTTGCCTCCTCTCTACTGCTATTACTACGGGTTTTTTAAGATCTTAAAAGGATAGCAGTCGTAGTAGTAGGAGCTGTGGATATGTGGATAAGGGGTAGAAAATACCGTGTGGGAGCAAAAAGGGCTTGTGGAAAACTTCTGTGGATAACTGGCCTTGGGTTGTGGATAAGCTGTGGATAACTGACCAGTTATCCACAGGCTCCGAAGGGGGGTCACTTTTCCACAGGTTGTCCACAAGGTTATCCACAGGAAAGCCGGGGTTATCCACAGGGTTATCCACAGGTTATCCACAGGGATCATGTCAGGGCCTCTTTCAAGCTGCGTAGGAGCTTTTGCACCTCACGGTCGCTTTCCGAAAGCTCCTGAACCTTTTGGATGGCATAGAGGACGGTGGTATGGTCCCGTCCTCCGAAGAGCTGGCCGATTTCCGGGAGGGAGGAGCGGGTGAGTTCCCGCACCAGGAACATGGCGATCTGACGGGGTAAAACCACCTCCTTCCGTCGGCCACCGCCCACCAGGTCCTCCGGGCGCAGGGCAAAGTACTCCGCCACCTTGCGCACGATCTCGTGGGGATCCACCTCCACTTCCCTGGGGGCGAAGATGTCGGAAAGCGCCTTGGCGGCCACGGCGCGGGTGAGTTCCACCCCGTTTAAGGAAGCGTAGGCGATGGTGCGCATCAGGGCTCCCTCCAGTTCGCGGATGTTGGAGGTTACTTGCCGGGCTATGTACTCCAGCACCTCCTCGCTGATTCGCAAGCCCCGTTGTTCGGCGTTCATTTTCAGGATGGCGATGCGGGTTTCCAGGTCGGGGGGCTGGATGTCGGTGATGAGGCCCCATTCGAACCGGCTTCGCAGGCGGGCCTCGAGGGTCAGGATATCCTTGGGAGGCCGGTCGGAGGAGAGGATGATCTGCTTGTGGGCCTCGTAAAGGGCGTTGAAGGTGTGGAAGAACTCCTCCTGGGTGCGCTCCTTGCCGGCGATGAACTGGATGTCGTCCACCAAGAGAAGGTCCACGGAGCGGTAGCGCTCGCGGAACTCCGTCATGCGGTCCTCGCGGATGGCGTTGATGAGCTCGTTGGTGAAGGTCTCCGTGGAGACGTACTCGATTTTAAGGTGGGGAAAACGCTTGGCCACGGAGTGCCCCACGGCGTGCATGAGGTGGGTCTTGCCCAGGCCCACGCCCCCGTAGATGAAAAGGGGATTGTAGGCCCGCCCCGGGGACTCGGCCACCGCCACCGCCGCCGCATGGGCCATGGAGTTGTTGGGCCCCACCACGAAGTTTTCAAAGGTGTACTTGGGGTTGAGGTTGGGCTTGGCTGTTTCGGAAGGGGTAGGGGTGTGGAAGATGTCCTCCTGTACGGCCACGCTGGGGACCACCTTGAGCTCAAACCGGGGCGGCTGGGCTCCCAGGAGGCCCAGAGCTTCCTGGATTAGCTCGGCGTAGTGGCGCTTGATCCAGTCCAGGGCGAAGGAGGTGGGCACCGCCAGCTGAAGTACCCCATCCTGGATGCCCAAGGGGCGGATGCGCTCGAACCAGGTGTGGAACTCCACCTCGGTGATGTTGCGGCGGATGTGTTCCAGGATGTGTTGCCAGACGGCCTCGTGGGTCAAGGCTACCCCCCCGCGTTTCCGGAGGAACATTCTACGCCAAGGCCTTGGGTAAAGTGGAGGGTGGGATGCGTTACGACGTGGTGGTGGTGGGAGGGGGACATGCGGGGCTGGAAGCGGCTTGGGCAGCTGCGGCCCTCGGGGTGCGGGTGGCCCTGGTCACGATTAATCCCGAGCGCATAGGCATGATGCCCTGCAACCCGGCGGTGGGCGGACCCGGAAAGAGCCAGCTGGTGGCGGAACTCACCGCCCTGGGGGGGCTTATGGGCCGGGCGGCGGACGCCACCGCCATCCACACCCGGGTGCTGAACTGCTCCAAGGGACCGGCGGTGCAAAGCCTGAGGGTCCAGGTGGACCGGGATCTCTACGCCCTTAAGGCCCAGGAAATCCTGGCGGAAAGGCCCATTGAAGTGATCCGGGGGGAGGTGGCGGGCCTCGTCGTAGAGGGAGGAAGGCTTTTGGGGGTGCGCACCGTGGATGGCCGGGAGATCCCCGCCAAGGCGGTGGTGGTGGCGGGGGGAACCTTCCTGGGTGGGGTGGTCTGGTACGGAAGGCGTTCCCGGCCGGCGGGGCGGCAGGGGGAGCCTCCTGCGCGTTTCCTCTCCCAGAGCCTGAGGGCGGTAGGCCATACCCTGCGGCGCTTTAAAACCGGCACCCCGCCCAGGATCCGGGCGGATTCCGTAGAGTTTACCGAGTTGGAGGTGGTGCCCCCGGAGGTGCCCCCGGGAAGCTTTACGGGAAGCCCAGGACCCCATGCCGCCAAGCTTCCCACCTGGCAGACCCGTACCACATCGCGCACCCACCGCCTGATCCTGGAGAACCTGCACCTGTCTCCCCTCTATGCGGGGGACATCGTGGGCATCGGTCCCCGTTACTGCCCCTCCATCGAGGACAAGGTGGTGCGCTTTTCCGACAAGGAGAGCCACCTCCTTTTCGTGGAGCCCGACGGGCTCGCCACCAGCGAGGTGTACCTGCAGGGGTTCTCCTCCAGCCTGCCTCCAGAGCTCCAGGAGGAGATGGTGAAAAGCCTGCCGGGGTTTGGGCGGGCGGTGATCCAGCGCTATGCCTATGCGGTGGAGTACGACAGCCTGGATCCCAGGGAGCTCACCCGCGGGCTCCAGTCCCGCTTCCTCCCCGGACTGTTCGCCGCCGGGCAGGTGAACGGCACCTCGGGGTACGAGGAGGCAGCGGCCCAAGGCCTCCTAGCAGGGCTGAACGCTGCCCGGTATGCCCTGGGCCTTCCTGAGGTTCATCTCCCCCGGGAAAGCGGCTACATGGGGGTGATGGTGGACGACCTGGTGGGCCGGGGCACAGACGAGCCCTACCGGATGATGACCTCGAGGGTGGAGCTCCGCCTCCTCTGCCGGGCGGACAACGCGGACGAACGCCTGGTGCCCTTGGCGGTGGAGTGGGGCCTGAGGCCCAGGGAGGACCTGGAAGCGGTGAGGGAGAAGTACCGACGGGTGGAGGAGGAGCTGAGGCGCCTCGAGGCCTTGCGGGTGGAGGGGGTGAGCGGCCTGGTGTGGCTTAGGCGTCCAGAAAACACCTACCAAGTCTTGGCGGAACGTTTTCCCCCGCCCATCCCCTTGGGTCCCGAAGAGGCCTACCAGGTGGAGGTGCGGGCCAAGTACGCGGGGTACATCGAGCGACAGGAGCGGCTACGGGAGAAGCTGAGGGACCTGGAGGCCTTTCGCATACCCGAGGGTTTGGAGTTCCCCCGGGTCCCAGGCCTTTCCCGGGAGGCGGTGGAAAAGCTTTCCCGGGTGAGGCCCCGAACCGTGGCAGAGGCCGCCCGGGTCCCTGGGATACGGGACTCAGATCTCACGGCCTTGCTGGTGCACCTCAGGGTGCTTTCCCGGTGAGAGGGGATGTTTCCCGTGAAACATCGGGGGTGGGGGTGGGTCTAAGCCCAAAGGGCGTTCAGCTTCTTCTGGAGGGTGGAAAGGCCTTGGGGCTGGACCTCGAGGCCCACCTTTCCGCCTTTTCCCGCTTTTACGACCTCCTCATGGAGGCCAACCGGCGCACCAACCTCACGGCCTTGCGCACGGAGGAGGAGGTGGTGGTCAAGCATTTCCTGGACTCCCTCACCCTCCTCACCCTGCCCCTCTTCCAGGGGTCATGGCGGGTGCTGGACCTGGGCACGGGGGCGGGGTTTCCCGGGCTTCCCCTGAAGATCGTGCGCCCGGAGCTGGAGATCACCCTCCTGGACGCCACCAAGAAGAAGGTGGCCTTCGTGGTGGAGGCGGTGGAGGCTCTGGGACTGAAGGGGGCCTATCCCCTTTGGGGCCGGGCGGAGGAGCTGGCCCATCGCCCCGAGTACCGGGAGGCCTACGGACGGGTGGTGGCCCGGGCGGTGGCGCCCCTTTGCGTTTTGGCGGAACTGGGCCTGCCCTTCGTGGCCCTGGGGGGGTACATGGTGGCCCAAAAGGGGCCAAGGGTGGCGGAGGAGTTGGAGGCCCTGCCTAAGGCCCTGGCCCTCCTTGGAGGAGGCTCGGTTACCCTCCATACCTTGCTTCTTCCCGTGGTCCAGGAGGAACGGAACCTGGTGGTGGTGGCCAAGGAGGCCTCTACCCCGGCCAAGTATCCCCGGCGACCGGGGGTGCCCGAGAAAAATCCTTTATGCTAGGGTCCAAGGTGTTGCGGCGGATCGCCCTGGTGAACCAGAAGGGGGGGGTGGGCAAGACCACCACCGCCATCAACCTGGCCGCCTACCTGGCCCGCATGGGGAAGAGGGTGCTCCTGGTGGACCTGGATCCCCAAATGAACGCCACCAGCGGTCTGGGGCTTAGGCCGGAGCGAGGGGTGTACCAGCTCTTGCAGGGGGAGCCCCTGGAGACCTTGGTGCAGACCGTGGACGGTTTTTCTCTCCTGCCGGCCACCCCGGAGCTGGTGGGGGCCACGGTGGAACTCCTGGAAAGGCCCACGGCCCTAGGGGAAGCCTTACGGGACGAGGGGTACGAGATCACCCTTCTGGACGTGCCCCCCAGCCTCTCCGCCCTCACCCTAAGCGCCCTGGCGGCGGCGCACGGGGTGGTGGTCCCAGTGCAGGCGGAGTACTACGCCCTGGAGGGGGTGGCGGGGTTGCTCTCCACCCTGGACGAGGTGCGGAGCCGCCTCAACCCCCGCCTGCGGCTTCTCGGCATCCTCATCACCATGTACGACGGCAGGACCCTGCTTTCCCAGCAGGTGGAGGCCCAGCTGAGGGCCCACTTCGGGGAGAAGGTGTTCTGGACGGTGGTGCCCCGCAACGTGCGCCTGGCGGAGGCCCCCAGCTTTGGCAGGACGATCGCCCAGCATGCCCCCACCTCCCCTGGGGCCCACGCCTACCGCCGTCTGGCTGAGGAGGTGATCGCCCGTGTCCAAGAAGGCTAGCGGCTTAGGGAGGGGCCTCGAGGCCCTCCTGCCCAAGGGCGGCGGAGGGGTGGTCCGGCTTCCCCTGTCCGCCATCCGGCCCAATCCCCATCAGCCCCGCCGGAGGTTCTCCCAGGAGGGTCTGGAGGAGCTTGCCGCTTCCATCCGGGAGAAAGGCTTGCTTCAACCCTTGGTGGTCCGTCCCAAGGGGGAGGGGTACGAGCTGGTGGCCGGGGAGAGGCGCCTTAGAGCCGCGGAGATGGCGGGCCTGAAGGAGGTTCCCGCCCTCATCCGCGACCTCACGGACCAGGAGGCCATGGAGGTGGCCCTGGTGGAGAACCTCCAGCGGGAGGACCTCACCCCGTTGGAGGAGGCCCGGGGTTACCAGGCGCTGTTGGGTTTGGGCCTCACCCAGGAGGAGGTGGCCAAGCGGGTGGGTAAGGCCCGTTCCACGGTGGCCAACGCCCTGAGGCTTTTGCAGCTTCCCGCGGAGGTTTTGGAGGCCTTGGAACAGGGGCTCATCAGCGCGGGCCACGCCCGGGCCCTTTTGATGCTGGAGCCTGAGGACCGGCTTTGGGGCCTGAGGGAGATCCTGGAAAAAGGGCTTTCCGTGCGCCAGGCAGAGGCCTTGCGGGAGCGCTTGGTGCGGGAACGAGAGCGAAAAACCCAGGAACCCTCGCCCCTTTCCCTGGAGCTTTCCCGGCACCTGGGCCTGCCGGTGAGGGTGGTGGGGGGAAGGAGGGGGAAGGTGGTCATCCACTACCGCTCCCTGGAAGAGCTGGAGGCCCTTTTGGAGCGGCTGGGCTACCAGGCGTAGCCGAAGAGGACCCGCACCGCCCCGTGTTGGTCGGTGCGGTAGACCCTTATTCCGCGGCGGGCCAGGCGCTCCAAGACCTCGGGGTGGGGGTGGCCGTGGGGGTTCCTTCCCACGCCTATCAGGGCCACCTGGGACCGGATGCGTTCCAGGAGGTCCTCGTCCGTGCCCGTGCGGGAGCCGTGGTGGCTTACCTTGAGGACGTCCACCCCCTCCACCGCTAGGCGGCGCTCCACCCTTTGCGGCACGTCCGCCAGGAGGAGGGCCCTGGCCCGGCCGAAGTCCAGGAGGAGGACGAGTCCGTCCTCGTCGGCGTCCCCGCTTAGATGGGGGGGCCAGAGCACCTCCAGGTTTCCCCGCCCCACCTGAAGGCGGGTTCCTGCGCCCGGGAAGAGGAGGGGCACGCCCCGGGCCTCCAGGGTCCGCACCAGGGGATGGTCCCGGGGGAAGGCGGGGGAGAGGAGGGCGAGGCCGATGGGAACCTCCTCGGCCACCTTGAGGAGGCCCCCATAGTGGTCGGCGTCGGGGTGGGTGGCCACCAGGACCTCGAGGGCCACCACCCCTAGGGCCCGCAGGGCCCGCACCACCTTCTCCCCCTGCTCGGGCCGGCCCCCGTCCACCAGCACCGCGGCCCCGCCCAGCCGGGCCAGGAGGGCATCCCCCTGGCCCACGTCCAGGGCAAAGAGGTCCAAGGGCTTGGGCCAGGCGGCGAGGAGGCTGGCCAGAAGGGGAAGACTGGAGAGGAGAAAGGCTTTTCGCCAGGGGAGATGCCGGTGCAGGGCCAGGGCCAAGGGGAAAAGCCCAAGGTAGTAGAGGGCGAAACCCACGGGGGAGATTTCCCCCCAGCTTAGGAGTGGGCCGTGGCTTGCGGCCTGGGCCAGGAGAAGGAGGGCCCGGGCCAGGGGCTCCAGAAGGGGTGCCAGAAGACCCCCAAGGAAGAGCTTGAGGAATCCCAGGGGTACCAGGAGAGAGACCAGGGGGAGGGCTAGGAGGTTGCTGAGGGGAGAGAGGAGGGGTAGGAAGCCGAAGCGGTGAAGGAGAAGGGGAACCAGGGGAACCTGGGCAGCCAGGCTGGTGAGAAGGGCTCCGGCCAAGTACCCCCGTGCTCCCTGGGGTTGAGGCAGGGCGGGAAGGAGGAGGGTGATCCCCGCAACCGCCAGGTGGGAGAGCTGGAAGGATAGGCTTAGCAGGCTTTCGGGCCACCACAGGAGCTGGAGAAAGAGGGCGAGGCCCAGGGCCTGGAGTACCCCGGCGGCTCCAAGGCCGAGGAAGAGGCCCAGGAGGGATAACCCAGCCATGAGGCTGGCCCGCACCAAGGAGGGGCTTGGCCCTGCCAGCCAGAGGTAAAAGGGTAGAGCGAGGAGGGCCAGGAGGTAGCGCCATCGGCCCAAAGGGGTGAGAAGGAAAACCAGGCTCGCCACCAGAAAGCCCACGTGGAGGCCGGAGAGGGCCAGCAGATGGGCGAGCCCTGCCTTTTGAAACTGGGCGTAGGTGTCCTCGAGTCCCCTCTTGTCCCCCAGGACCAGCCCCTCCAGGACCTCGAGGGCAGGGGTCGAGAGTCCCTGCGCCAGGCGGGCACGGAAGGGAGCCCGAGGGTCGGGAAGCGGAGCCAAGGGTTCCGCCCGTTCCACGTGAAACACGCCCTTTATCCCCCGGGAGAGGAGCCAGGTGCGCTGGTCAAAACCCCCGGGGTTGCGCTTGCCCTGGGGTGGAGCCAAGTACCCCCGTAGCCGGTAACGGCCATCCTCCAGGCCCGGGTAGTGCTGCACCCAAAGCCTGTGCCCCTGCCAAAGGATGGTGTCTTGGTGAAGGGTGAAGACACCCTCGAGGCGGGTGCCGTAAGGAGGTTCTGGTACGGGGAAGAGGCAGCCCCGGAGGAGGACAACAACGAGCCCAAGGGCGAAGGGAAGCCGTAGGAGGGGGAGGAGGAAGGGCACCAGGAGAAGGAGCCAGGGATGGAAAAGCCCCCAGGCTCCCAGGAGCCCGCCCAGACCCAGGCCCACCCCTGGACCCCAGGTGGAGGGGAGAGGCTTGGGGAAGACTGTCCTAGGGTCGGACATAGGGCCTAAGGCGTTCCAGGGTGGCGGGGCCGATGCCCTTGACCCTCAGGAGGTCCTCCACCCGGGCGTAGGGCCTTCCCTCCACGATCCTCTGGGCCAGCACAGGCCCAATCCCAGGGAGGGTCATGAGCTCCTCGAGGCTGGCTTGGTTCAAGCTGATGGGCTCAGGGGTTGGGGGGTGAAAGCTGGCCTCCGCCAGGGTTTCCACCCGCACCGGCTGGGGTTTCGGCACCAGCTTGGGCCAGAGGCTGGAAAGACCCAGGAGGGCTACCGCGAGGAGGTAGAGGAGGTAGAAGAGGACCACTCCGTCAAGGCCAGACCCAGCCCGCCCAGGAGGACGCCGGCCAGCACCCAGGGATCCGCTCCCGGGTTCAGGACCACGAAGGCCACGGTGTAGGCCAGGGTGAGGAGGGAGAGCACCTTTAAGGGGAGGGCCAAAGGGTTTCTCCCTCCCTGGGCCTTGGGCGTGGGGGCTTGGGGAGGGGACTCCGGCTCCGGGGCCAGCTCCACCGAGTCCCGCTTGGGAGGGGGTTCCTCCTCCCACACCGGAGCCTTCGGGGGCTCGGGAGGAGGGGGTGGGGGAGGGGCTTCCTGGGTCAGGGGAGCCTTGGGGGCGGGGGCAGGAGTTGAGGTGGCCTTGCGGGCCCGGGCCACGTGGGGTTTCAACCCTTCCAGAAAGGCCTTGAGCTCCTCCAGGGGAAAGGCCTTCAGGGGAAGGACCAGGGCATCCTCCTCCCCTTGCACCAGGAGGGTGCCAGCCTCTCCCTTACCTACCCGGCGGATCCTGGCCAGCTCCAGGCGCTTTACCCCGGCGTCGTCCACGAAGACCAGGTGGGCCTCGGTGACGGCCAGAAAGCCACCCGGCCCTTCCAGCTTGACCAGGGCTTCCTCGCCTAGGCGAGAAAAGGCCGCTTCATACTTGCCCATGGCCCCATTGTATACTTCCCCTCGTGCCCTTGCGCTTGGGACACCGCGGCGCCCCTCGCCTGGCGGAAGGCGAGGCCCAGGCCTATGTGGAAAATACCCTGGAGGCATTCCGCCAAGCCTTGGAGGCTGGGCTGGATGGATTCGAGCTGGACGTGCACCTAACCCGGGACGGGGTCTTGGTGGTGCACCACGACTTCACCCTGGGAGGAATCCCCTTAAGTGGGCTTAGCTCTCGGGAGCTTCCGGCGTATGTGCCCACCCTCGAGGAGGTGCTGAGAACCTTTCCCGAAGCCTGGATTAACGTGGAGCTGAAAAGCCTTCCCCCGGAAACCGACGGCCGGGAGCAGGCCTTGGCCAGGCTCCTGGACCGTTACCCCTCGGACAGGATCTGGGTGAGCTCCTTTGATCCCTTGGCCCTGGTGCGCCTTAAACGGCTTGGGGTGGGACCTCTGGGCCTTCTCTATGAACACGAGGAGGCGGAGGCCCTGGCCCCCTGCCTGGGGGTGGAATGGGTGCATCCCGAAGCCTCTTTGCTCAGCGAGGCCAAGGTGAGGGAGCTAAGGACCCGCTACCGGGTACTGGCCTGGACGGTGAACCGCCGCCAGCAAGCCCAGGAGCTGGCCGCCTGGGGGGTGGATGCCCTGGTCACCGATTTCCCGGGGGTCCTCGTATAATGGGGGGGCTATGGCGAACCTGAAGAGCCTTCCCGCGGGTAAGGGTGCCCCCGAGGTGGTGAACATGGTCATCGAGGTGCCCAAGGGTTCCGGAAACAAGTACGAGTACGATCCGGATCTTGGGGTTATCAAGCTGGACCGGGTCCTTCCCGGAGCCCAGTTCTATCCCGGGGACTACGGGTTCATTCCCTCCACCCTGGCCGAGGATGGGGATCCCCTGGACGGCCTGGTTCTCTCCACCTACCCCCTCTTGCCCGGGGTGGTGGTGGAGGTGCGGGTGGTGGGCCTTCTGCTCATGGAGGACGAGAAGGGCGGGGACGCCAAGGTCATCGGGGTGGTGGCGGAGGACCAGCGCCTGGACCACATCCGGGATATCACCGATGTGCCCGAGGGGGTTAAGCAGGAGATCCAGCACTTCTTTGAAACCTACAAAGCCCTCGAGGCCAAGAAGGGCAAGTGGGTGAAGGTCACGGGCTGGCGGGACCGGCAGGCGGCCCTGGAGGAGGTGAGGGCCTGCATCGCCCGCTACGGAGCCCACTGAGGCCAGTTCTCTGGGAAAGGGCGGGGCCTGGCCGAGGGGCCAGGCCCTTTTTAAGCGGCTTACAATGGGGTTGGAGGGGATTTATGGTCTGCCCGGCGTGCGGGGAAACCCTGGAGCTGGAGGGGTACAAGGCGGGGGACCTCGTGGACTGCGAGGCCTGTGGGGCGGTCCTGCGCCTGCTTTCCGACGGCACCCTGGAGCTGGTGGAGGCCCCCCCCGAGGAGGAAGGGGAGGCCCTTTGGGGGCTTACCGCCTATGGGGAAGGGGAGGAGGCGGTTCTGGTCTTTTCCGACGGCACCTTGGAGGAGGAGGTGCGGACCCTCAAGGCCGACCTCCTGGAAGCCCTTCGCCGCTTGGAGGAGGGGGTGGGGGAGGAACCCCCCAAGGAGGCCGAGGACGAACCCAACCTGGAGCCCGACTACCTGACGGCCCATGTGGAAACCGACCAGGGCCCCATGGCCCTGCGCCGCATCCTTTTCCCGGGAAGCCCGGACCTTTTGGAGTTCACCCTGCCCTCGGGCTCGGTGTACCAGTTCACCTTCCGCGAGGTCCAGGAGCTTCTCAAGCCCATCCTCCTCTAAGGTGCGCCTGGTCCTGGTCCCCACCCCCATCGGCAACCTGGAGGACATCACCCTAAGGGCCCTAAGAGTTCTAAGGGAGGTGGAGGTGGTGGCCTGTGAGGACACCCGGCGTACCGGGCTTCTCCTCCGCCACTACGGCATCCCTACCCCCACCCTGCGCCTGGACCAGCACACGATGGGAAAGGCCAGGGAGCTCCTTTCCCCTTACGCTTACGTGGCCTACGCCACGGACGCCGGTACCCCGGGCATCTCCGATCCCGGGGCGGAGCTGGTGCGGCTGGCGTTAGAATGGGGCTGGCGGGTGGAAGCGCTTCCGGGTCCCACCGCCCTCATCCCTGCCCTGGTGGCCTCGGGCCTGCCCACCCACCGCTTCACCTTTGAGGGGTTTCTACCTAAGGGGGGCAAGGAGCGCAAGGAACGGCTTTGGGCTCTGGCCCGGGAAGGGAGGACCGCGGTGCTGTACGAAAGCCCCCATCGCCTGCAAAAAACCCTGGAGGACCTCATGGGGGTCTACGGCCCTGGGCATCCCGTGGCCGTGGCCCGAGAGATCAGCAAGGTGCACGAGGAGATTTTCCGGGGAACCCTGGAGGAGGCCTGGAGGCACTTTCAAAACCCCAGGGGCGAGGTCGTTTTGGTGCTGGGACCCAAAGAGGCGCCGCCTGTGGAGGCCAACCAGCTCTTGGAGGAGCTAAAAGCCCAGGGCCTTAAGGGTAAGGCGCTTTTCTGGGCCCTTTTGCAAAGAGGGGTTCCCAGGAACGAGGCTTACCGCTTGGCCCTTTCAGGGGAGCAGGAACCAGGGGAGGAGGAATGAAACGCATAGGGGTCTTTACTTCCGGTGGCGATGCTCCTGGGATGAACGCAGCCATCAGGGCGGTGGTGCGCCAGGCCTATGCCTTGGGCCTCGAGGTGATCGGCATCCGCCGGGGCTATGCGGGCATGATCCTGGGGGAGATGGTGCCCTTGGGGGTGCGGGATGTGGCCAACATCCTTCAGCGGGGAGGAACCATCCTCCTCACCGCAAGAAGCCAGGAGTTCCTCACGGAAGAGGGCCGGGCCAAGGCGGCGGAGAAGCTCAAAGAGGCGGGCATCGAGGGCCTGGTGGCCATCGGAGGGGATGGAACCTTTCGCGGGGCCATGCGCCTTTTGGAGGAGCATAAAGTCCCCGTGGTGGGGGTGCCTGGCACCATCGACAACGACCTTTACGGCACCGATTACACCATTGGCTTTGACACTGCGGTGAACACGGCCCTCGAGGCCATAGACCGCATCCGCGACACCGCCGCCAGCCACGAGCGGGTCTTCTTCATCGAGGTCATGGGGCGGGATTCCGGGTTCATCGCCCTGGATGTGGGGCTGGCCGGGGGGGCTGAGGTGATCGCCGTGCCCGAGGAGCCCGTGGACCCCAGGGCCATCGCCGAGGGGCTTTTGGAATCCCTGCGCCGGGGCAAGTCCAGCTCCATCGTGGTGGTGGCGGAGGGGGCCTACCCCGGGGGAGCAGCGGGGCTTCTTGCCGCCATACGGGAGCACGTGCCGGTGGAGGCCCGGGTCACGGTCCTGGGCCATATCCAGCGGGGGGGAAGCCCCACGGCCAAGGACCGCATCCTGGCAAGCCGCTTGGGGGCAGCGGCGGTGCAGGCCCTGGCCGGGGGGACCAGCGGGGTCATGGTGGGGGAGGTGGAGGGGGAGGTGGAGCTCACCCCTCTCAAGGAGGCGGTGGAGCGCAAGAAGGACATCAACCGCGCCCTTCTAGCCCTATCGCGGGTTCTTGCCCTCTAGATAGCCTTACGGCTGACCTAGATAGCCTTACGGCTGACCTAGGCCCAGGGCCCGCCTGAGCCAGGGGGAGGACCAGGCCAGACGGAAGGCCTCCCGGGTGAAGGGGCTTTGGCTCACCCCGTCGTAGACCGGAGTGGGAAGGTTTAGGGAGGGGTAGCGTAGGCTCCCGGCGGCGGTTTTTTCCCAGGGATAGCCGGTCCAGATGGCCAGGGCCACGAGGAGGCCTAAAAGGAACCCTCCCAGGGAGCCCAGAAGGACCTCGAGGCCCTGGGAAAGGGAGGGAAGGGGGAGGTTTTTGGCCAGAAGCCCCAGGAGAAGCCCCAGGCCCAGACCCCACCAGGGGCCGGCAAGCCCCACCTGGGCCAGCAGGAGGTAGAGCGCCACCCCAAGCCCGGCGAAGGCCCCTTGGAGGCCGCTCCGGTAGCCCCAGGCCAGGGCCACGGCCAGGCCTAGCAGGGCCAGGAGGTCCACCCAGGTGAGCATGGTCTCAGTTTACCGCTTAGCCCCGTATATTCCAGCCCCGGGTTCTTAAGGCCGCCACGAGGCGGGCCATGGCCTCCTCCACCTCCTCGTCCTTGAGGGTGCGCTCGGGGTGGCGGAAGCGCAGGTGGAAGGCCAGGCTCTTCTCCCCCTCCCTGAGGGGTGGGCCCTGGTAAAGGTCAAAGAGCCGAAGGCTTTCCAGATAGGGTCCCGCCGCCTGGCGAAGAAGGGCCTCCACCTCCCCGTAGGGCACCTCCTCGGGGACCACCACCGCCAGGTCCCTGAGGGCCAAGGGATAGCGGGAGGGGTCCTGGAGGCGGAAGGGCTTTTCGGGAAGGGGGAGGTGGAGCTCAAAGATGTAAACCGGGGGAAGCTCGAGGGCCTTGAGGATCTCCGGGTGCACCTGGCCCAGGAATCCCTTTTCCTCCCCGGCCACCCGCACCTTCCCCGAAACGCCGGGATGGAGGAAGGGGTAGGGATGGGCCTCCACCCTGAGGTCCAGGCCCAGCCGGTTCAAAAAGGCCTCCAGAAGCCCCTTGAGGAGGGGGTAGCCGGAAAGCCTTTCCCCATGGGGAAGCCCCAGGCCTTCCCCAAAGAGGAGGCCTGCCAGATGGGTTTCCTCCCTCACCCAAGCCCCTTCTTTCCCGAAAACCCTGCCCACCTCAAAGAGGAGGGCTCTTTCCGGGCGGTCCAGGGCCAGGTTTTCCTTGAGGAGCCTGAGGAGGCCGGGGAAGAGGTGGGTCCTCAGGGCGGCCTTTTCCGGACTCAAGGGATTTTTGAGGTGCCAGGGGGGCGAGGGAAGGCGGAAGAGGGCGGCCTCCTCGGGGTCCATGAAGCTATAGGTGTAAACCTCCTGAAAACCGAGGCCCGAAAGGAGTTCCCGCAGGCGGCGTTCCCTTTGGTAGGGCCTCTCCACCCCCCGGTTGTCGGGGGCGGGGAAGAAGGCGGGAAGGTCCAGGGGGATGCTTTCGTAACCCTGGATTCGGGCGATCTCCTCCACCAGGTCCTCTTCCAGCTCGAGGTCTAGGCGGCGGCTAGGGGGTGTGACCCAGTAGGGACCTTCCCCCTCTACCCGGCAGCCCAGGCGCCTTAGGATGCCAAGCTGGACCTCCTCCGGGTACTGGGTCCCGAGGAGCTGGTTGGCGTACGCGGGGCGGAAGGGAATGGGCTTGGGCGCCTGGGGGGTTCCTTCCTCCAGGATGGTCTCCGCCACCCGGGCCCCTGCCAGGGTCTGGAGGAGGCTTAGGGCCCTTTGGGCGGCGGGTACCTGACCCAAGGGGTCCACCCCTCGCTCGAAGCGGTAGCTGGCCTCGGTGCGCAAGGCCTGCCGCCTGGCGGTCTTGCGGATGGAAACGGGGTCAAACTGGGCCACCTCCAGGGCGATGGCCCGGGTGTCTTCCCGCACCTCGCTTTCCGCGCCCCCCATGACCCCGGCGAGGCCAATGGGGAAGCTTTCCTCTCCCCGGTAACCGGCGATCACCAGGTCCTCGGGGTGAAGCTCCCGCTCCACCCCGTCCAGGGTGCGGAGCCTTTCCCCGGGGCGTGCCCGGCGCACCCGGATGCCCTCCCCGATGAAGCGCAGGTCGAAGGCGTGCATGGGCTGGGCCCGTTCCAGCATCACGTAGTTGGTGATGTCCACCACGTTGCTTATGGGCCTCATCCCGCAGGCGAAAAGGATGCGTTGGAGCCATAGGGGGCTTGGCCCCACCTGGAGGCCAAAGGCGTAGGAAAGGGTGAAGTGGGGCGCCCCCTTGGGGTCCTCCACCCGGAGGCCAAAGGGGATGGGTACGTTTTCCGTTTCCAGCCGCACCTCGGGCAGGACCAGGCTGTAGCCCAAGGCGTGGAGGTCAAGGGCTAAACCCAGGATCCCCAGGGCATCTGGGCGGTTGGGGGTGACCTCGATGTCCAGCACCACCTCCTCGGGCCAGGCCTCGGCCAGGGGGGTGCCGGGGGGGAGGGCCTCCGGGGGGAACTCCAGAAGCCCGCCGCCGTACTCCCCCACCCCCAGCTCCTTGGGGGAGAGGGCCATCCCGTGGGAGACCACCCCCTGGATGGTCCTTTCCCCGATTTTGAGCCCATTCACCTCGGTGCCGGGAAGGGCCAGGGCCACCCCGATGCCTGCCCGAGCGTTTCCCGCCCCCGAGACCACCTCCACCACCTTCCCCGCGTCCAACAGGAGGCGCTTGAGGCCGGTGCCGGGGATGGGGTGGGCCTCGAGGACCCGGGCGAAGACCACGCCGCCGGGGATCTGGAAGACCTTTTCCATGCGGTCGGTCTCAAACCCCAGCCCCGCCAGGCGCTCCTCCAGCACCTCGGGGCTTTCCAGCTCGGGCACGTACTCCTTAAGCCAGGAGAAAGGCACCCTCATAGAACCCCCCGGAACTGTTCCAGGAACTTAAGCCTTCCCCCGAAGAAGTAGCGGATGTCGGGGATGCCGTAGCGGAGCATGGCCAGCCGCTCCACCCCCAGGCCGAAGGCGAAGCCCGTGACCCCTTCATAGGCCGGGGGGAGGCCTAGGGTCTTGCGGTACGCGTCCACCGCCTGGAAGACCTTGGGATGGACCATGCCGGCTCCTCCCAGCTCCAGCCACTTCCCGCCCTCCGGCCACCAGATGGCGAACTGGGCTCCCGGCTCCACGAAGGGGAAGTAGACGGGTTGGAAGCGCACCCGGGACTCCGGCCCGTAAAGGGCCTGGGCCAGCTCGTAGATGGCCCCCTTCAGGTGGGCCATGGTGATCCCCTCCCCCACCACCAAGCCTTCCAGCTGGTGGAAGACCGCCTCGTGGGTGGCGTCCGTCTGCTCGAAGCGGAAAACCCGCCCCGGCACCACGATGCGGAAGGGAGGGGTGTGGGCCACCATGTAGCGCACCTGCATGGGGGAGGTGTGGGTGCGAAGAAGGAGCCTGCCCCTAACCTCTTCTCCCAAGGGGCCGGGAAGGCTATGCTCCTCCCCTTCCAGCCAGAAGGTGTCCCACATGTCCCGGGCCGGGTGGTGTTCCGGGATGTTCAGGGCGTCAAAGTTGAAGAACTCGCTCTCCACCTCGGGGCCTTCCACCGCCTGGTAGCCCAGGGAGCGAAAGATCTCCACTAGCTCCCGCTCCATGAGGGTGATGGGGTGGAGTCCCCCGGTGAAAACCTCCACCCCTGGCAGGGAGACATCCTGGCGCTCCCTTTCCAAAGCCCTTTGCAGGGCCTCTTCCACCAGCGCTTTTTCCCGCTCCTCCAAGGCCCGTTCGATGGCCTCCTTGAGGGCGTTTAGGGCCTGGCCCTTCGCTTTCCTTTCCTCCAGGGGAAGGCTGGCAAGGGCCTTCATCTCCTGGGTGAGGAGGCCCTTCTTGCCCAGGTAGCGGGCCTTCAGGGTTTTTAAGGCCTCGAGGTCCTGGGCTTCGCGGATGGCGGCTAGGGCTTCTTGCTCGAGCTCCCGCATCCTTTAGAGAATACCTTGCCCCGTCCCGGGCGTGGGGAGGGTGGGGCAAGGAGATGGGTGGCGCCTCCTTGCGTTCCGTCCCTGGACAGCTCGAGGAGCCCGTTTCCACCCGCTTAAGTACCCCGTCGTGGCTTGCGCCACGACGGGGCCCCAAAGAGGCCATGAGCAGGGCCCTTTGGCTTTGGCCAATGGGGCAACCTTTGCGTGTGGGTGCTTAGTCCAAGCGAGGACCCAAATCCCCTAACTAAAGCGCCTCGGCGAGCCTTCGAAAGGCCTCTGGAGGCTCTGGGGCCCTGCCCCCATCCGCCCAGGAGAAGCGAAGGTCCTTGAGAGGACCCTCGCCCACCCCCATCCCCTGGGGGAAGAGGGGGCGCAGGTCCATTGGCCCCGCCTCCTCCCCGCCGAAGGCCTCCCGGAAGCGGACCACCTCCTTTTCGTGGCCGAAGTGGTACGCATAAAGCCACCCCGCTCCCCCTTCCTCCAGGGCGAAGAGGAAGCGGGGGGCAGGGGAGAGGGCGGGGAACTCGCCGGAAAAAGGTCGCCTGAGGAAGGCGGATGCCCGGCCAGGCCGCAAGCGGAAGACCACCTCCAAAGCCTCGCCCAAAAGCCCAAAGCTCCCCACGAAGGGCCGCACCAGGTCGTAGCCCTGGACGTTCTTCACCACCACGCCCCCCGCCCGCACCACCCGGCCCTTGGGGGTCTTGAAGGTGAGGCCCAGGACCTCCGCGGGGAAGAAGAAGGCCTGGGCGAAGCCACCCCGCGCCACCAGCCCCCCTACCCCTCCTGGGAGCTCCACCGGGGGGAAGGGGGGGAAGAGCCCGGTGCCGGAAAGCCTTGCATAAACCTCCAAAAGGCCAGCCTCCGCGGGGGCCACCAGGTACTGGTCGGCGGCGTGAAGCTCCACGGGGTTATCCTAACCCCCTCATACCCCTTGCTGTTGAAACCTTCCCTCCCTTCGCCTAGCGGGGGCCTTGGATACCCTTTCACCGGGGCCCCCACGCGGACTTTGTCCCCGTGGGGTGGTATCACCTCACGGGGGCCAGGAGGAGGGCCCAAAGGGCCAGGCCCATCCCCAGCGCCACCGCCAGGGGGAAGCTGTGGAGGAAGAGGGGGTAGAGGAGGCCCGCCAAGGTGCCCCCCAGGTAGAAGCTGGCCACGTAGGCCCCGCTCACCCCCGCTCCCCTCCGGCCCGCCGCCCCCGAGGCCAGGCTTTGGGCGGTGAAGAGGGCGGCCATCATCAGGACGAAGCCCAGGACCAGGTAAGGGGGTGGGAGGAGGAGAAGCCCAAGGCCCAGGAGGACCAGGGCGAAGGCCAGGCGGAAGGTGGCCACCGCCCCCAGGCTCCGGGCCAGGGGCCCGGAGAGGGCGCTTCCCGGGATGCCGAAGAGGTAGGCCAGGTAGACCAGGCCCACCTCCCCCGGGCGGAAGCCCAGCTCCAGGAGGCGGTAGGGGAGGAGGTTGGCCAGGAAGAGGTTCAGGAAGAGGAGGATGGCTCCCACCCCGTAGAGGGGAAGGGCGCTAAAGTCGTACCGGGGCCGCCCCAAAGGGGGGAGGCCGCCGGGGGCCCGCAGGAGCAAAAGGCTCAGGAGAAGGGCGGGGAGGGAGAGGAGGAAAAGCGCTCCCCGCACCCCAACGCCCTCCGCCAGAAGCCCCGCCAGCACCCGGCCCAACCCGCCGCCCAGGACGTTCCCCGCCATGTAGACCCCGGCCATCTCCAGGGCCCTTTGGGGGTAGAGGGAAGGGATGAGGGCGATGGCCAAAGCCGGCACCAGGGCGGCCCCCACCCCTTGGAGCAAGCGGGCCAGGGTCCAAAGGGCCAGGCTGGGGCTAAGGGCCCCGAGGATGCCCCCCAGGCCCACCAGGAGGAGGCCCGCCCCCAAGATCCTCCCGGCGGGAAGGGAAAGCCGGGGCACCAGGGGGGAGAGGAGGACGAGGAGCAAAAGGGGTAGCCCCATTCCCGGCCCCGCCGCCCCTGGGGGGGCCCGGAAGAGGGCTTCCAGGAGGGGAAGCAGGGGCACCACCGCGTAAAGGGCGCTGTAGAGGGCCACCCCGGAGAGGACCACCGCCAGGCGCATCCCCCTTATCCTAGGGCTACCATGCGGGTGCTCCAGGTGGCCCTGCCCCTGCCCCTTCCCCCCATGAGCTACCTGCCCCCCTTGGGCCAGGAAGGGGAGGAGGCCTTGGGCCGGAGGGTGGCCGTCCCCTGGCGGGGGGAGGTGCGGGTAGGGGTGGTGGTGGGGGAAGGGGGAAGGCCCTCCCATGCCCTGCGCCACGCCATCGCCTACCTGGACGGGGCGCCCTACCTGCGGGCGGAGGAGGTCCTCTTCTTGGAGGAGGCTGCCCGTTACCTGTTCGCTCCCCTGGGCCAGGTGCTGGCGGACTTCCTGCCCCCTTTTCCCGAGCTCCGCCACCGGGTGCGCCTCTACCCAGGGGCCGATCCCAAGGTGCTGCCCAAGGGCCTCGAGGGCCTGACCGCCTGGCAGGAGGCCAAGGGGTTTGACCCCAAGCTGCTGGACTTCTTGCGGGAGGCGGGGGTCTTGGAGGAGGAGGTGGCCTTCAAGGAGGGCAAGCGGGTCCTCCTCCCCTTGAAGGAGGCCCATCCCGACCCCGCTTTGGACAGCATCCTGCAAACCCTTAAGGCCATGGGCCAGGCGGAAAGCCTCGCCGCCCTGGCCCGGGCCGCGGGGGTAGGAGTCGCCCGGGTGAAGCGGCTTTTGCAAGAGGGCTACATCGGCTACGGGGAGCCCCTCCCTCCTTCGCCTTCGGGGGAGCCCCTGGAGCCTCTCCTTCTCCCCGAGCGTCCCGAGCGGCTGAACGGGGGCAGGTTCCTGGAAAGGATGCGCCTCCTGGCGGGGCTGGTGGCGGAAGGGGACCACCTGGTCCTCTTCCCCGAGGTGAGCCTCTTGGAGCGCTTCCTCCAGCACTTTCCCCAGGCCAGGCCCTACCACGGGGGGCTTTCCCCTAAGGAGCGGGAGGCCCTTTTCCGCAACCCCAAGGGCCTGGTCTTCGCCACCTACGGGGGGCTGCTCCTTCCCTTCACCCCCAGGTCCTTGGTGGTGGTGGAAGAGGGAAGCGAGAGCTACAAGCTCTCCTCGGGAAGCCGGGCCTTCGTGCCCCCCTTGGCGGAGATGCGGGCCAGGCTTCTCGGCATCCCCCTCACCTTCCTCTCCCTGGTGCCCGCGGTGGAGGTCCTAGAGCGGCCGGGCCTCACCTTTCCCGTGCCCAAACCGAGGCTTTTCCTCATCGACCTGAAGCGGGAGCGGGGCCACCCCCTCACCGGGCGCGCCCTAGCCCTCCTCCGCCAGGTGGAGGAAAAGGGCCGCCAGGCGGTGGTCCTCTCCCCCCGCCTGGGCTACAGCGCCCTCCTCCTCTGCGCTGACTGCGGCTATAAGCCCACCTGCCCGGACTGCGCCCTTCCCTTGCGCTACCACAAGGAGGCCAAGGCCCTCCTCTGCCACCAGTGCGGCCACCGGGAGGCCCCTCCCGCCCTCTGCCCGGTTTGCGGCTCCCCCCTCCTGGAGCCCCGGGGGCCGGGGCTGGAGTGGCTTTGGGAGGAGCTCCGGAAGGCCACGGCCTTGCCCCTCTACCGCTACACCAAGGAGGCCAAGGACGACCTCAGCCCCCTGCTGGCCGGGGAGCCGGGGGTGGTGGTGGGGACCACCGCCCTTCTGCGGGCCCCGGTCCTGCCCGAGCTGGCCTTGGTCCTCCTGCCCTATGCCGACGGCTTCCTCTACGACGCGGACTTCCGGGCCGCGGAGCGCTACCACCGCCTGCTTTGGGCCCTCACGGAGCTGCGGCCCGGCCGGAGGCCCCTTCTGGCCCTCCAGACCTACACCCCGGACCACCCCGCCCACCTGGCCCTGTTGGAGGGGAGCGTGGAGGCCTTCCCCTGGGCGGAGAAGGCGTTGCGGGAGCTTTTGGACTACCCCCCTAAGGTGCGCATGGTGAAGCTGGAGGTGGCCCACCGCCTGGAGGCGCGGGCCCTCGAGGCCGCCTTCGCCCTGGTGGAGGCCCTCAAGGGGGTGGCGAAGGAGGGGGAGGTGCTGGGGCCGGCCCCCGCCCCTCTCCCCCGGGTGAAGGGGCAGTACGTCTTCCACCTCCTGCTGAAGGGGACCACGGAGCGGCTTGGGGAGCTTCTTTCCCGCCTGGACCGCCGTCGCTTTAAGCTGGACCCCGACCCCCACCGCTTCGTGGGGCTTTTGGAGGACTGAGGCCGCCCCGCCTTGGCCTGGGGTACCATACCCCTCGTGGAAGCCCGCGCCTGGCTGGAGGTGGACCTCCTGGCCCTTAGGGCCAACTGGAACCTGCTCCGGGCCCGGGCCAGGGGGGAGGTGATCCCCGTGCTGAAGGCGGACGCCTACGGGCACGGGGCCCTGCCCCTGGCCCGCTTCCTAGGGTCCCTGGGGGCGAAGCGGGTGGCGGTGGCCACGGTGGGGGAGGGGCGGGCCCTGAGGCAAGGCGGGGTGGAAGGGGAGGTGCTCCTTTTGGGAAGCCTCCACCCCCTGGAAGCGGAGGAGGCCTTGCGCTGGAACCTGGTGCCCAGCCTCTCCACCCTCGAGGCGGCCAGGGCCCTGGCGGAAAGGGCCCGGGCCCTGGGCCTCACCCCCAGGGCCCACCTCAAGGTGGACACGGGGATGCGCCGGGTGGGCTTTCCCTGGGAGGAGGCGAGGGAGGCCCTTCAGGCGGTGGAGGCCTTGGGGGTAAGGGTGGAGGGGGTCTACAGCCACCTGGCCACCGCCGGGGAGGACGCGGCCTTTGTGGAGGTGCAGAGGGCGCGCTTCCAGAAGGTTCGCGAGGCCCTGGGGGAGGGGTACTTCTACCACCTGGAGAACTCCTACGGCCTCCTCCTCCACGGGGGGGAGAACGTGCGGGTGGGCCTGGCCCTCTATGGCCTCGTCCCCGGCTTTGGCCTCAAGCCCATCCTGCGCCTCCTGGCCAGACCCACCCTGGTGAAGCGCCTTAGGGCGGGGGACCGGGTGGGCTACGGTGGGGAATACCTGGCCCAAGGCGGGGAGTGGCTGGCCACCCTGCCCGTGGGCTACGCCGATGGGCTTCCAAGGGGGGCGGTGCGCTTCGTGCGGGGGCCAGGGGGGGAGCTTCTTCCCGTGGCGGGCCGTATCTCCATGGACCAAACCACGGTCCTCCTTCCGGAACCGCTTCCCTTGGAAGCGGTCTTCGAAGTTCTCTCCCCCGACTTTGGCCCCACGGGCCTCCTGGCCTGGGCCGAGGCCCGGGGCACCATCCCCTACGAGGTGGCGGTGCACCTCTCCAGGAGGCTCCCCCGGGTCTACCGCCACGGCGAGGAGGTGCGGGAGGTTCTAGACTAGCCCCATGCAGGCGGTGCGCCTCTTCCAGGGCTACCTCTGGCACCCCAAGGAGCTTCCCCTAGACCCCAAGGCCCTCCTGCCCGGGGAGGTGGAGGGGGCGAGGCTCCTCCTGGACGAGGTTCCTCCCCCCACCCCCTTCTTCCAGGACGGCACCCCCACCCACACCCAGCGCTTCTACCAGCTCACCCTCCTGGTGCTCACGGAAAAGCCCCCGGAGGCCCTGGAGCCGTTGGCGGAGCGGGTAGCGAAAGGCGTGGAGCCCCTCCTCCAGGCCCTTCCCCCCGGGGTGGGCTGGCTCCTCCTGGAGGACCTCCGCCCCCTTTAGGGGCCTCGGCACCCCGTCGCGGCCCAAACTAGGATGGGGGCTTCGGGAAGAAGCGCGGGCCTTCAGCGCTTGCGCAGGAGGAAAGCAAGCAGCAGGGAAACCCCACCCAGGCCAAAGGCCAAGAGGCTTTCCCGCCGCAGGGTGAGGCCGGGTTTCCTCAGGGGCCGCAAAACCCCTTCCTGGTAGGCCCGAACCTGGTCCAGGGGGTCTGCCGCCAGCAGGTCCACCAAGGGAGGGCTTCCCGGAGGGGCTCCTAGGGTCCAGGGGCCCCCTTCCACGCTTGTAGGCCGCAGGTACCAGGGGGCGAAGGGGTCGAAGAGCCCCACCCCAGCGTAGTAGCCGTAGGGCCCTGGGGGCAGGCCGGTGTCCAGGAGCACCCACTCCCCCTCCCGCCAGGCCCGCACGGGCTCCCGCGCCCCTTCCGGGGTTCTCTTCTCCGCCCCGAAGCCCGTGAGGACGTAGGCCACCTCCCAGCTCTGGCCCTTCGGGGTGTGGAGGCCAGGAAGGAGCTCTTCCTCGCCTTCCTCTTCAGTATCCACCCAGAGGACCACCGTGGCCAGGCTGAAGCCCAGGGGCCCCCCCAGGGGGTTGGGGTAGCGGGCCAGCCGCACCTTCAGGACCAGGCGGCCTTCCCGTTCCTCCCCCGCCAGGGCCAGGAGGTCGGCGTAGCCTTCCCCCGCCTCCCGGTAAAGGGCCGCCTGGGGGTAGAGGTAGGCTAGGCCCTTATCGTCGCCCAGGGGGTCTTGGAAGAGGAAGAGCACGCCCACCTTTATACCAGGCTGAGGAGGGCCCGCACCACCTTGGCGGGGTCGTGCTGGGCCAAAGGGCCCTCCTCCCGGAAGTCCCCGGCCATCACCCGCACCCCGTCCACGGCGAAGGGCCTGGGGTCAAAAGGGACGGGGAAACGCCCTTCGGCCGCATACCGCCTTTGGACCTCCTCCGGGATGGGGGCGGTGTGCACCAGGACCACCTCGGGCCTCCGGCCCAGGTGGTAGGCCACGGCCTTGTAGTGGTCGTAAGCGGTGTAGCCGTCGGTTTCCCCCGGCTCGGTCATGAGGTTGACCACGTAGACCAGGGGTGCCTTGGCCTTGGCCAGGGCCTCCAGGAGGGGCTTGGGGAGGAAGCTGGGGATGACGCTGGTGTAGAGGCTTCCCGGGCCCAAAACCAGGAGGTCTGCCCGGCGGATGGCCTTAAGGGCTTCCTCCATGACCCGCTCGGGTTCGGGTTCCAGGAAGACCTCCTGGATCCGCCCCCTTTTTTCCCGGATGGCCACCTCGCCCACCACCTCTGAGCCATCGCGCAAGCGGGCCTTAAGCCGCACGGCCTCGGGGGTGGCGGGAAAGACCTGGCCCCTAAGCTGCAGAATGGCGTTGGCCTCGAGGATGGCCTGGGCGAAGTCCTTGGCCTCCTGGTTCAGGGTCAAGAGGAAGAGGTTGCCGAAGGTGTGGCCCTTAAACTCCCCCTCCTGGAAGCGGTGGTGCAGGAGCTTGGGAAGGGCAGGGTGGTCGGAAAGCGCCGCCAGGCAGTCCACTAGATCCCCCACCGCCGGCAGGCCAAAGGCAGCCCTAAGCCGGCCCGTGGAGCCCCCGTCATCGGTTACGGCCACGATGGCGGTGGAGTTGGCGGTGTGCTCCTTGAGGCCCCGAAGCACCCGGGAAAGCCCGGTCCCGCCGCCAAAGGCCACCACCTTGGGCCCCTGCTCCAGCCGCCTGCGCACGTAGACCCTTTCCGGCACCGCCTCGGGCTCGGTGAAGGCGGAGAGCATGCTCCGGTTCATGCTCCTTATCCCTCCCACCAGGAGGGCGAGGCCCAAGAGGACGAAGCCCAAGGCCCAGGGTTCCGGGGGTGGGGGAGGGAGGAAGCGGGCGAGGCCGTAAGCCATAAGAAGAACCCCAAGGCCCGCCAAGGCGGCGTAGCGCTTGACCCGCATCCCCGGGTAAAGCCAGCGGAGCGGGGGAAAGCGCCGGGCAAGGCCTTTGGCTGCCAGGTAAAACCCCAGGGGCTTACTCCTCCTTGTCCACATCCCGGTGGCTCACCTCCACCCGGAAGCGGCCCGCGAGTTCCTCGGCGAGCCTTTCCGCCACGGCCACGCTCCGGTGTCTTCCCCCGGTGCACCCGATGGCGGCGGTGTAGAAAGCCCTTCCCTCCCTTTGCGCCCCTTCTGCCGCCAGCCCCACCACGCTCAACAGGGCCCGGTAGTAGGGCTCCCCCTCCTCCCGGAAGACGTAGGCCTTCACCTCTGGGTCCAGCCCGGTCCTGGGCTTGAGGGCGGGGTCGTAGTGGGGGTTGGGCAAGGGGCGCACGTCCAGGACCAGATCGGCTTCCTGGGGCGGGCCCCACTTGAAGCCGAAGGAGAGGAGGCGCAAGAGGAAGCCCGTTTCCTCTCCCAGAAAGCGCGCCAAAGCCTCCTTTAGCGCCCTCGGGGAGAGCTCCGAGGTGTCCAGGATGAGGTGGGCCCTGGCCCGCAAGGGCCCCAGGATGCGGCGCTCCTCCCCGATTTCCCGCATGAGGTTTCCTGCCCCCAGGGGGTGGACCCTGCGGGTCAGGTTGTAGCGGCGGAGGAGGACCTCGGGGCGGGCCTCGAGGTAGACCACCGTGGGCCTCAGTTCGTCCAGAGCCCTTTCCAAATCCCCGAAGAAGGCCAGGGCCCGGGCGTCCAGCACCACCCCCGCCCGCTTCACGCCCCGGCCTTCCAGCTCCTGCAAGAGGGGCTTCCAGAGGCTTGGGGGAAGGTTGTCCACCATGAAGTAGCCCAGGTCCTCCAGGAAGCCCTTGGCCGTGGTCTTGCCCGCCCCGGAAAGCCCGGAAAGCACCAAAAAGCGCATCCCCTTGACTATACCCGCCTCCGGAGCCAGAGGTTGAAAAGGGCCAGGAGGAAGAGCCCAGGAAGCCCCACCACCCCGATGAGGAGGTCGTGGGTGCGCTCCACCAAAAGGAGGGAGAGGCCCGCCACCGCGTTCAGGGTGCCGTGGAGGAGGGCTGCGGCCAGCAGCGAGCCCCCCTTCTCCCGCACGTAGAGGAGGGCGGGGGTGAGGAGGAGGGCGAAGAGGACCATCATGGGCACCCCCAAGAGGGGCTCATGGGGGTAGTTGTGGCCGGAGAGGACCAAAGGAGCGTGCCAAAGCCCCCAGTAAAAGCCGATCTCCAGGCTGGCGGGCCAGAAGCCCCGGTCCCGAAGCCTTTCCCATAGGTACCCCCGCCACATGAGCTCTTCCCCTAAGGCGGCCACCAGGTTCACCGTGGCCCCCGCCAGGAGGCCCGTGAGGAGGAGGATGAGGGGTATGAGGCGGAAAAAGCCCTGCGGGAGCAGGGCGAGGTCCTCCGGGGGAATCCCTCCGTAAAGGGCGGCGAAGCCCCGCCAGGGGGCGAAGGGCAGGCTCAAGGGGAGGGAGAGAAGGCTGAGGGCCACGGGGAAGAGCCAGGCAAAGAGCCAGTAGCGGTTGGGTCGTAAAGCGAGGGGAAGGCGCACCCCTTCCTTACGGGCGAAGTAGAGGGCCACCAGGCCGGGGATCCACATGTAGAGGAAGCCGAAGGCCGTGAGGAGGAGGGCGGTTTCGGGGTTCGCCTCTTCCGGGGCAGGGTTCCAGCGCCCGCCCAGGAGGTAAAAGAGCAGGTAAACCCCCCACGAAAGGCCGAAGGTCCAGTAAAGGGCGCTCATCGTCTCCCGTCCGGGGCCATTCCCGCCGCCTTGGCCCGCACCCCCACCTCATCATAAGTACCCGCACGCAAAGGCCGCCCCACCGACCAAAGCCAAAGCGGCGTGCTCAAGCCCCCTTTGGGGCCCCGTCGTGGCCCAAGCCACGACGGGGTACTTAGTCCCGGACCCGGTTAGGGCCCATAATGGTCCTGATGAAGGCCATGACCTTCTGGGTCAAGCCGCAGAGCTCCCTCGAGGCCCTGCCTGAGGCCAGGGACCTGGTCCAGGACCTCCTGGAGCTTTTCTACGAGTATTTCCCCGAGTACGAGGGGTGCCTGGGCTTCTCCCAGTCCCCCAGAAGGCCGCGCTACCTCTTCCTCTACATGGAAGGCCCTTGTGGCGGGCTTCTGCCCTCGGCGGCGCTCTTTCTAAAGGACCTCTTGGAAACCGCCTTCCCTGGGGCGGAGGTGCGGGTCTACGGCAAGCCCTGGCCCTAGCGGCGTTTCTTCACCAACCATTCCTCTTCCCGCACCCCTTGGCGGGCGTTCACCACCCGGGCCAGGACGAAGAGGAGATCGGAAAGGCGGTTTAGGTAGCGGATGGCCTCGGGGTTCACGGGCTCTTCCCGGCTTAAGGCCACCACCTTGCGCTCCGCCCGGCGCACCACGGTGCGGGCCAGGTGCAAGGCCGCCGCCGCCGGGTGCCCCCCGGGCAGGACGAAGCCCCTAAAAGGGGGGCTTTCCTCCATGTAGCGGTCAATGGCCCGCTCCAAGCCCTCCACGTCCTCAGCGTCCATGCGGGCGATGTTCCGCTCGTAGGGGCTTCCCATACGGGTGGCCAGGTCGGCCCCCAGGTCAAAGAGGGCGTTTTGGATGCGCTCCAAGAGGTCATGGAGGTCCAGGTGCTCCTTGGGCAGGAGGCTTCGGGCCAGGCCGATGGCGGAGTTGGCCTCGTCCACGGTGCCGTAGGCTTCCACCCGGGGGTGGGCCTTCACCACCCGCTCGGCTCCGTAGAGGCCGGTTTCCCCTGCGTCCCCCGTCTTGGTGTAGATCTTCATGGCCCCATTGTAGGGAGTTTGCCGGGGAAAGGAGACTCTGGGGACCCAAAGGCAGTAAAAAGCCACTTCCGGGGTTGCCACCAACCCCGGAAGCTTTGCCTTCTGGACTTGGCGGGCCCGAGAGGATTCGAACCCCTGACCTGCTGATCCGTAGTCAGCCGCTCTATCCAACTGAGCTACGGGCCCAAGCCGACCCTCAAGGTAGCACGGGAAAGCCCCCCTTGTCAATAATGGGCAAGGTGCGGGAGCGGCGTCTGGAAGGCCACATCCTTAGCCTGCTTCAGGAGGCGCTTTCCCTGGAGGAGCTCCACGCCCGCCTGCAACCCCTTTACCCGGGCCTCAAAAAGGCCACCCTCTTCGCCCTTCTGGTGCGGCTCAGGCGGGAGGGGAAGGTGGCCTTCCGGGAAGGGCGCTTCCTAGCGGGCAAACCGCAGGATGCGGACCTCTAGCCCGTCGGACACCTGGACTTCCCACTGGCCGCCCGGGGGCAGGCCCTCGAGGGCAAAGGCCACCTCCCCCGCCCGGTGCCAGAGGCCCAGGGTGGTGCGGGAGCCGTCTTCGGCCACGTGGAAGAGGGAGAAGAAGGGGTAGCCCTGGACGCGCACGCGGAGCCAGCCCTCATCCTCCCGCAGGTTCACTTGGGACGCGGCTTGGGGGAGCAGGGGGCGGTGGCTTCTTAGAGCAAGGTGGTGCCTAGGTAGAGCCTCACTTATAGAGTGGCCGGTTGGGGGAGATTGGTTGACAGGAAGCCGGCAAGACCAGGGTTAATGCGAAAAGGCTGGCTGTTCGGGCTATCCCTCCCACCCCAGCCCGCTCCCTCGGGGGTGCGGATGAGAGGTGCTATCCTGGGCCTTAATGCGGCCTGGGCTTGCGGCGAGGAGGCTGGTCCTGAAGGTGGGGAGCGCGGTCTTGGCTGGGCCTTCCGGCCTGGACTTTCCCGCCATGCGGGAGATCGCCCGCCAGGTGCTGGTCCTGCGGGAGGAGGGGCGGGAGGTGGTGCTGGTGTCCTCGGGGGCGGTGGCGGCGGGAATGGCGGCCACCGGCCTTCCCCGGCCCCAGGACATGCCCCTGAAGCAAGCCTTGGCGGCGGTCGGCCAGCCCCTCCTCATGGCCGCTTGGCGGGAGGCCTTTGCCCCCATCCCCGTGGCCCAGGTCCTCCTCACCGCCGAGGACCTGGCCTCCCGGGAGCGCTACCTGAACGCCAAGGCCACCCTGCAGGCCCTTTTGCGCCTCGAGGCCCTCCCCATCATCAACGAGAACGACACCGTGGCCTTCCAGGAGATCCGCTTTGGGGACAACGACCAGCTCTCCGCCCGGGTGGCGGCCTTGGTGGAGGCAGGGCTCTTGGTGCTCCTTTCCGACGTGGACGCCCTCTATGAGGATGACCCGAAGAAAAACCCCAGCGCCCGCCCCATCCCGGAGGTGGAGCGGGTGGAGGCTGTGCTGGCCCATGCCGGGGAGGGGAATCCCCTGGGAAGCGGGGGTATGCGCTCCAAGCTCCTTGCCGCCCGCATTGCCGGAAGGGTGGGGATACCTACCCTCCTTCTCCCGGGAAGAAGGCCCGGGGTGATCCTCGAGGCGCTGGCGGGAGCTCCCTTGGGTACGTACTTCCATGCCCGTAGGCGGTACCGGGGGCAGAGGGCTTGGCTCTATGGTCTTCTTAAGCCCAAGGGGGAGCTCGTTCTGGACGCCGGGGCGGTGCGGGCCCTGAAGGAGCGGGGGGCAAGCCTCCTGCCCGCGGGGGTGAAGGCGGTGCGGGGGCGGTTCGGCCGGGGAGAGGCGGTGCGCCTCCTTTCGGAGGCGGGGGAGGAGGTGGGGGTGGGCCTCGCCAACTACGCCGCCGAGGAGATCGAGCGCATCCGGGGGCACAAAAGCGCCGAGATCGAGGCCCTTTTGGGCTACCGCTACACCGAGGAGGTGGTCCACCGGGACCACCTGGTCCTGAAGGAGGAAGCATGAGGGTTGAGGATCTTGAGGCTACCCTGAGGGGCATGGCGGAGGCGGCCCGGGCCAAGCTTCCCGCCCTCGCCAAGGGGAACCGGGATGCGGCCCTCCTGGCCATGGCCCAGCTTTTGCAGGCGCGCTGGCAGGAGGTGCTGGAGGCAAACAGGGAAGACCTAAAGGAGGCGGAGGCCGCTGGGCTTCCCAAGGCCAAGCTGGACCGGCTCGCCCTGCGGGAAAAGGACCTAATGGCCCTCACCGAGGGCCTCCGCCAGATCGCCGCCTTGCCGGACCCCTTGGGGCGGATCGAAGGGCTTAGCAAGAGGCCCAACGGCCTCCGGGTGGGCCGGATGCGGGTGCCCTTGGGCCTCATCGGCTTCGTCTACGAGGCCCGCCCCGGGGCCACGGTGGAGGCGGTCTCCGTGGCCCTGAAGGCGGGGAACGCCATGCTCCTCAGGGGGGGCAAGGAAGCCTTCCGCTCCAACCGGGCCCTGGTGGCCCTCTGGCACGAGGCCCTGGAGGCGGCGGGCCTGCCCAAGGAGGCGGTCAGCCTGGTGCCCACCACGGACCGGGAGGCCATCCTGGCCCTGTGCCGCTTAGAGCTTCTGGACCTCCTCATCCCCCGGGGGGGCGAGGAGCTCATCCGCCTGGTGCAACGGGAGGCCCGGGTGCCGGTTTTGGCCCACGCCAAGGGGGTGAACCACCTCTACGTGGACGAGCGGGCGGATCTTTCCATGGCCCTCCGCCTGGCCCTGAACGGCAAGACCCAGCGGCCTGCGGTGTGCAACGCCCTCGAGGCCGTCCTGGTCCACGAGGGGGTGGCCGAAGCCTTCCTTCCCCTGCTGGAGAAGGCCATGCGGGAGCGGGGGGTGGAGCTCAGGGCCTGCCCCAAGGCCCTTCCCCTCCTAAAGGAGGCCGTCCCCGCCTCCGAGGAGGAGTGGGACCGGGAGTACCTGGACTTGATTCTCCGGGTGAAGGTGGTCTCGGGGCTGGAGGAGGCCCTGGCCCACATCGCCCGCTTCGGCTCCCGCCACACGGAGGCCATCTGCACGGAAGACCCCAGGGCCGCCTGGCGCTTTTTGGAAGAGGTGGACGCGAGCCTCGTCCTCTGGAACGCCTCCACCCGCTTCAACGACGGCTTCCAGCTGGGCCTGGGGGCGGAGATCGGCATCAGCACCTCCAAGCTCCACGCCTACGGCCCCATGGGGCCCCTGGAGCTCACCACCACCAAGTGGGTGGCCCTGGGGGAGGGGCAGGAGCGGGAGTAGGGTGCTGCGAAGGCTCCTCGCCCTCTACCAAGAGGCTCACGTCCCCTTCTTCGCCGCCGCCCTGGCCTACTACGCCCTCCTTTCCCTCATGCCCCTCCTCTTCCTCCTGGTGGGGGTCTTCGGCCTCCTCCTCTCGGGAAGCCCCTCCTTGCGGGCGGAGTTCCTGGAGGGGGTGGCGACCTTGGCGCAAAGCCTTTTTCCTGCCAGGCCCGAGCTGGCCCAAGACCTTCTGGGTTTCCTCACCCGGAGCGCCTTCCCCCTGACCCTGGCCAGCGGGCTTCTCCTGCTCTGGTCGGGGAGCAACTTCTTTGCCGCCCTGAGCTACGCCCTGGGGCTTATCTTCGGCAGCCCCCCGGGGCTTCGCCACCGGCTTTTGGGCCTGGTCATGCCCTTCTTGCTGGGCCTGGGCCTCATCCTCCTCGCCCTCTTCGGCCTGGCCGTGGGCTTCCTCCTCCGCTTCCTGCCCCCGGAGTGGCGGGGGGTTTGGGGGCCTTTCCAGGCCCTTTTTCCCCTGGTGGCCGCCTTCTCCCTCTTCCTCTTCACCTACGCCTTCTTCCGGGGGCTTAGGGGCTTCCGCGAGCTTCTCCCTTTGAGCGTGGGGGCAGGGGCCGCCACCCTCCTCTTCGAGGCGGTGCGGCTGGGCCTTCCCCGGCTCCTCCCCCGCTCCCAGTACGAGCTCCTCTACGGCCCCTTGGCGGGCTTCGTCCTGGCCCTCATCGGGCTTTACCTGGTCCTCTGGGTCTTCCTCCTGGGGGCCCTCCTCGCCCGGGCGCTGGAAGAGGCCTAAGGGATTTTGGCGGGGGAGTATGATGGTCCTATGCGCCGGGCCAGGCTAACCCCCTAGGGCGGGAAGGGGCCTGGCCTTCCCTTCCCCTTGGGGAAGGGTTTTTTTGAGGGAGGAGGAGATGGAGAAGTACAACCCCCACGCCATAGAGCCCAAGTGGCAGCGCTTCTGGAAGGAAAAGGGCTTCATGAAGGCCAAGGAGGCGCCCGGGAAGCGGGGCAAGCAGTACGTGCTGGTCATGTTCCCCTACCCCTCTGGGGACCTGCACATGGGCCACCTGAAGAACTACACCATGGGGGACGTCCTGGCCCGCTTCCGCCGGGTGCAGGGCTATGAGGTCCTCCACCCCATGGGCTGGGACGCCTTCGGCCTGCCCGCGGAGAACGCCGCCCTTAAGTTCGGCCTCCACCCCCGGGACTGGACCTACCAAAACATCCGCCAGGCCAAGGAGAGCCTCGAGCTCATGGGCATCCTCTACGACTGGGACCGGGAGGTGACCACCTGCGAGCCCGACTACTACCGCTGGAACCAGTGGATTTTCATAAAAATGTGGGAAAAGGGCCTGGCCTACCGGGCGGGGGGCTTGGTGAACTGGTGCCCCAAGTGCCAGACCGTTTTGGCCAACGAGCAGGTGGTGGAGGGCCGTTGCTGGCGCCACGAGGACACCCCGGTGGAGAAGCGGGAGCTGGAGCAATGGTACCTGCGCATCACCGCTTATGCCGATAGGCTCCTGGAGGACCTCGAGGGCCTGGATTGGCCGGAGAAGGTGAAGGCCATGCAAAGGGCCTGGATCGGCCGCTCCGAGGGGGCGGAGATCCACTTCCCCGTGGAGGGCTCCGAGGAAAGGATCACCGTCTTCACCACCCGGCCCGACACCCTTTTCGGGGCCACCTTCCTGGTCCTGGCCCCGGAGCACCCCTTGACCCTCAAGCTGGCTTCCCCGGAGAGGCGGGCCGAGGTGGAGGCCTACGTGGAGGCTGCTAAGCGCAAGACGGAGATCGAGCGCCAGGCGGAAGGGCGGGAGAAAACGGGGGTTTTTCTGGGGGCCTACGCCATAAACCCCGCCACCGGGGAGCGGATCCCCATCTGGACCGCGGATTACGTGCTTTACGGCTACGGCACCGGGGCCATCATGGCCGTGCCTGGGCACGACGGGAGGGACTTTGAGTTCGCCAAAAAGTTCGGCCTGCCCATCCGCAAGGTGATCGAGCGCCCGGGTAAGCCCCTGCCCGAGCCCCTCGAGGCCGCCTACGAGGAGCCTGGCATCATGGTGAACTCCGGGCCCTTTGACGGCACGGAAAGCGAGGAAGGCAAGAAGAAGGTCATCGCCTGGCTGGAGGAGAAGGGTTTGGGGAAGGCCAGGGTCACCTACCGCCTCCGGGACTGGCTGATTAGCCGCCAGCGCTACTGGGGCACCCCCATCCCCATGGTCCACTGCGAAACTTGCGGGGTGGTGCCCGTGCCCGAGGAGGAGCTTCCCGTCCTCCTCCCCGACCTCAAGGACGTGGAGGACATCCGCCCCAAGGGGAAAAGCCCCCTGGAGGCCCACCCCGAGTTCTACGAGACCACCTGCCCCAGGTGCGGCGGCCCCGCCCGGCGGGACACCGACACCATGGACACCTTCTTTGACTCCAGCTGGTACTACCTGCGCTACGCCGATCCCAAAAACGAGCAGCTTCCCTTTGACCCCGAGAAGGCCAACTTCTGGATGCCGGTGGACCAGTACATCGGCGGGGTGGAGCACGCCGTCTTGCACCTCCTCTACAGCCGCTTCTTCACCAAGTTCCTCCACGACCTGGGGATGGTGAAGGTGGAGGAGCCTTTTACGGGCCTCTTCACCCAGGGCATGGTCCTGGCCTGGACGGACTTCGGCCCCGTGGAGGTGGAAGGGGAGAGGGTGCGCCTCCCCGAGCCCACCCGCATCCGGCTGGAGATCCCCGAGAGGGAGCTTTCCCTGGAGGAGGTGCGGAAGATGGGGGCGGAGCTCAGGCCCCACGAGGACGGCACCCTTCACTTCTGGAAGCCCGCGGTGATGAGCAAGTCCAAGGGCAACGGGGTGATGGTGGGCCCCTTCGTGAAGGAGGAGGGGGCGGATATCGCCCGCATCACCATCCTCTTCGCCGCACCCCCGGAGAACGAGATGGTCTGGACGGAGGAGGGGGTGCAGGGGGCCTGGCGCTTCCTGAACCGCATCTGGCGCCGGGTGGCCGAGGACAAGGAGGCCCTCCTGGCCACCAGCGGGAAGTTCCAGGCGGAGGCCCTGGAGGGGGCGGACCGGGAGCTTTACCGGAAGCTCCACGCCACCTTGAAGAAGGTGACGGAGGACCTGGAGCACTTGCGCTTCAACACCGCCATCGCCGCCCTCATGGAGTTCCTGAACGCCCTCTACGACTACCGCAAGGAGCGCCCGGTGACCCCGGTGTACCGCACCGCCATCCGCTACTACCTGCAGATGCTCTTCCCCTTCGCTCCCCACATCGCCGAGGAGCTATGGCACTGGTTCTGGCCGGATAGCCTTTTTGAAGCGGGCTGGCCCGAGCTGGACGAGAAGGCTTTGGAGCGGGACGTGGTGGAGGTGGCGGTGCAGGTGAACGGGAGGGTGCGGGGAACCATCCGGATTCCCAAGGACGCCCCCCTGGAGGTGGCCAGGGCCGAGGCCCTCAGGGTGAGAAACGTCCAGGCCCATGTGGAGGGCAAGGCCATCGTGAGGGAAATCTATGTCCCCGGCAAGATCCTTAACCTGGTAGTGCGGGGATAGGGAAAAGAAGCCGGGTGGGTACCACCCTGGCCACCTCCTCCTCCACGGGGGTGAGGAAGAGCCCTTCGTCTCCTGCCCAGGCCAGAAGCCGTCCGTAGCCCAGGAGGAACCCTTCCTCGTCCAGGAGCCCATAAAGCCGGTGGGGTTCGGGGGGTTCCATAAGGTACGCGGGCACGCGACCGAGGGGAAGGGGTCGGGGCCTGGCTTCCTGGAAGTGGGCAAAAAGCCTTTCCAGGCGGTTTTTCCGCCTCTCGGCTGGGGTTTTCCTGCGGACCCCCTGAAGGGGCGGGGCCAGGCGTGCCCTTAGGTCCTTGCGCCAGGAAAGGGCTTGGTAAAGTTCCTCCCACCCCAGGATCAGGACCTCGGCGGGTACCAGGGCTTCGATCTGTAAGAGTCGGAACCCGGGGTCCAGGTAGCCATCCGTGTCGGCCATGGCGGGGCTTCCTTTGGGGATGAGACGGGCTAGGCGCAAGGCCCCCACCACCGCTTGCGCCTCCATCCCTCTCGGGGACAGGGCTCCCAGAAGGTAGCGGCGTAGGGGGGTGAGGGTGCCTTCCCGGTAGTGGAAGAGGGTGAAGGCCCCAGGCAGGGCCCCCTGCCCCGGGTCCAGGTCCAAGAGGTAGGCCTCCCCGGCCTTCTCCAGAAGCCTTAGGGCCAGGGTGGACTTGCCGGTATCCGTAGGGCCGGCCAGGAGGAGCATCCCCCTTGAAACTACCCCATGCCCCGGGATTTCGGGGGTCTGTTGAATAACGTATTTTTGCCGTATCGCAAGAAAGTGTTATAATGTGCCCACCATGGGGCTCTGGTTTGAGGAAAGCAGCGAGGAGCGGGCGGTCTTGGGGCCCTTCCGCGAGTTTCTCAAGGCGGAGGTGGCCCCAGGGGCGGCGGAAAGGGACCGCACCGGGGCCTTCCCCTGGGACCTGGTGCGGAAGTTGGCCCAGTTCGGCGTCTTTGGGGCCACGGTGCCCGAGGCCTACGGGGGGGCGGGGCTTACGAGCCGGATTTTCGCCCGCATGGTGGAGGAGGTGGCCTATTATGACGGCGCCCTGGCCCTCACCGTAGCCAGCCACAATTCCTTGGCCACGGGGCACATCCTCCTGGCGGGGAACGAAAGGCAGAAGGAGGCCTTCCTGCCCAAGCTGGCCTCGGGGGAGGTTTTGGGGGCCTGGGGGCTCACGGAGCCGGGGTCGGGCTCGGACGCCGCCGCCCTTAAAACCCGGGCCGAGCCGGTGTCCGGGGGATATGTGCTCAATGGCACCAAGCAGTTCATCACCCAGGGGAGCGTGGCCGGGGTCTACGTGATCGTGGCCCGCACCGACCCTGCCCCAAGCCCGGAGAAGAAGCACCTGGGCCTCTCCGCCTTCGCCTTCTTCCGCCCCGAGCGGGGGCTGAGGGTGGGCCGCAAGGAGGAGAAGCTGGGCCTAAATGCCTCCGACACCGCCCAGCTCCTCCTCGAGGACCTCTTCGTGCCCGAGGAGGGCCTTCTGGGGGAGCGGGGTAAGGGCTTTTACGACGTATTGCGGGTGCTGGATGGGGGCCGGATCGGCATCGCCGCCATGGCCGTGGGCCTGGGACGGGCGGCCTTGGACTTCGCCCTGCGCTACGCCAAGGAGCGGGAGGCCTTTGGCAGGCCCATCGCCGAGTACCAGGGGGTTTCCTTCAAGCTGGCGGAGGCGGCCACGGAGTTGGAGGCGGCGAGGCTCCTCTACCTCAAGGCGGCGGAGCTCAAGGACGCGGGCAGGCCCCACACCCTCGAGGCCGCCCAGGCCAAGCTCTTCGCCAGCGAGGCGGCGGTGAGGGCCTGCGACGAGGCCATCCAGGTCCTGGGGGGGTACGGCTACATCAAGGACTACCCGGTGGAGCGCTACTGGCGGGACGCCCGCCTCACCCGCATCGGGGAGGGGACGAGCGAGATTTTGAAGCTCATCATCGCCCGGCGTCTTCTAGAAGCGGTGTGAAGGTGAGGGGGGTGGGGGTCTTGAGGGCCAGCTGGCCGCAGGCCGCCCCCACGTCCCGCCCTCGGCTCCAGCGGATGGAGGTGGGCACCCCCAGGCGCTTCAGCTCCTCGGCAAAGGCCAGGATGCCCGCCTTGGGGGTGCCCGCCACCGGGGCGCCTTCCCAGGGGTTGAAGGGGATGAGGTTCACGTGGGCGCTTAGGCCCTTGAGGAGCTTGGCCAAAAGCCTGGCCTGCCAGGGATGGTCGTTCAGGCCTTTGAGGAGGGTGTACTCAAAGGTGACCCGCCGCTTGGTCTTTGCGTAGTAGTGGCGCACCGCCTCCAGGATCTCCGCCACGGGGTAGCGCTGGGCGGTGGGGATGATCTTCCTGCGGGTCTCGTCGTCGGGGGCGTGGAGGGAAAGGGCCAGGCGCACCCCCAGATCCTCTTCCGCCAACCGGTAGATCCCCTTGGGGATGCCCACCGTGGAGAGGGTGATGCGCCTGGGGCTCATGGCCAGGCCCTTGGGATGGAGCATGGTGCGGATGGCCTTAAGCACGTTACCCAGGTTCAAAAGGGGCTCCCCCATGCCCATCAAGACCACGTTGCGGATCTCCCTGGGGGAGATGCCCTGGTGGTGGGCGATGGCCAGGATCTGGGCGAGGATCTCCGCCGCGGTGAGGTTGCGGCCGAAGCCCAAGGCCCCGGTGGCGCAGAAGGTGCACCCGGCGGGGCAGCCCACCATGCTGGAGAGGCAGACGGTCTTGCGGTTAGGGTAGGGCATGTAGACCGCCTCGGTCTTCTTGCCGTCCAGGAGGGTGAAGAGGTACTTGACGCTGCCGTCGCGGCTGGGGTAGGCCTCCACCAGGGCGAACTCGGAGATGCGCCATTCCTTGCTCAGGGCTTCCCTCATGCCCTTGGGCAGGTCGGTCATCTCCGCAAAGTCCAGGGCCCCACGGGCGTAGAGCCAGTGGGCGATCTGCGCCCTGCGGTAGCCCTCGCCGGGGAGTTCTTCGGGTGGGAGTTCCAAGATGGGCCTCATGCCACGCCCTCGTAGAGGTCCGCGAGGCTAAGCCTTCCCCCCAGGCAGGGCAGGGCGAAGCTTTCCTCCAGGGGTTCTTCCACGAAGCCCTCCGCCGTCCTGCGGTACAGGGTGCCGCCCCGCCCCTCGCTTTCCAGGAGGAGGTAGCCCTCGAGGCTCGGCAGGTGCAGGTAGCGGGCCAGCTTCTCCCGCCGGTCCTGGGCCTCGGTGCTCAGGGAGAGCACCTCCACCACCAAACAGGGAGCGGTCTCATAGAGGGGATGGGCCTTGGGGCCGCAGACCACCATGACATCCGGGTAGTAGAAGGTGTCCTCCGCGAGCCTGAGCTTCACGGTTTCGCTGTAGACCCGGCACCCCTTGGCCCGGGCCAGGGGCTTGAGGAGGGCCACCAGGTTGGTCACCAGGAGGTTGTGGTCCAGGCTGGCCCCAGCCATGGCGTAGGGAATGCCCCCCACCAGCTCGTGGCGCAGGGGGCTTTCCCTCTCCAGGGCCAGGTACTCCTCCTCCGTTAGGGGGCGCAGGGCCTGCTCGGTCATCGCTCCATTATAGCCCCTCCAGGGGCTTCCCACCGCACTTCCGCTTGGTTCCCAGCGCCATGCCCCTGGCCTGGGCCCCCACGCGGACGCAGTCCGCGTGGGGTGGCCTTAGCGCAGGCGCCCGTACCCTAGGCCCAGGCCCAGGAGGAGGAGGAGAAGCCCCAAGGGCCTGGGCCGGGCCAGGAGCCCCAGGAAGCCCCCAAAGAGGAGAAGGCCCAGGCCCACCCTGGTGCGCCCATGCCGGTAGGCCCGGCCCGAGAGGAAGCCGAGAAGAAGGGGCAGGGCCCAAAGGACCAGGAGAAGAAGACCTGCGATGAGGGAGAAGGAGGCCACGTCAGAGGCGGTGCCCTTCCGGGGCGAACCCCTCCACCCAGAAGCTCCCGTCCGGGCGGTGCTCCTTTTTCCACACGGGGAGGATCTGCTTCACCCGGTCGATGGCGTACTCGCAGGCGGCGAAGGCCTCCTTGCGGTGCCGGGCGGAGACCACGATGGCGATGGAGGCCTCGCCGGGGTCCACCCGGCCCAGGCGGTGCCAGAGGGCGATGCGGCCTAGGGGCCAGCGGGAGCGCATCTCTCCGATGATCTCCGCCATGACCTTTTCCGCCATACCGGGGTAGGCCTCGTACTCCAAAAAGGCCACCTCCTCCCCCCGGTTGGGGCTACGGGTGGTGCCCAAAAAGCTCACCACCGCCCCGTACTCGGGGGCGGTGGCCCAGTCCACCAGGGCCTTCAGGTCCAGGGGGTTTTCCGTGAGGCCGTAGGAGTCCTGCCCCCCCGAGACCGGGGGCAGAAAGGCCACCTCGTCCCCTTCCTTTAAGGGGGTGTCGCTTTGGGCCAGGGCCTGGTTCACCGCCGCCATGCCCCCTTCTAGCCTAAGGCTGGGAAAGCGCGCTTCCAGGACCTCCTTGGCGTGGCGCACCCGGGCGTCTTCGGGGAGCTCCAGGAAAAGCCGGTCGGTGCCGGCCTGCTCCCGGTAGAGGGCGAAGAGCCTCACCTCAACCCGCATGCTGACCAGTATAGACCTGGCTAAGGCTCAAGGCCACGGAGAGGGCCTCGAGGTAGCGCATGCGCATGGGGCCCAGTAGGACCAGCTCCCCCAGCCACTCCCCCTTGGCGAAGCCCGCCTGCACCTGGGAGAGGCCCTCCACCTCCCCCACCCGCACGTCCACCCGGCCGGGGGGCGTGAGGACCTCCTCCCCCTCGCCCTCGTACAGGCCCACCAGGCGCTCCAGGAAGCCCCGGTCTTTGGCCTCGGGCTCCTTCAGGGCTTCCGAGAGCCCCTCCCGGTAGGTGAGGGAAAGCCCGGCGGAAAGGGCCCGGGAGAGGTGGGCGAAGAGCTCCTCCAGGCCCCTTGGGGCCTCGGGGAGGGCGAGGAAGGGGCCGGAGAGGGCCTCCTCCGCCTGCCTAAGCCGCTCTGCAGGTAGGGTCAGGGGCAGCCTGGCCTCCTTTACCCGCCCCCCTTCCAGGACGAAGACCGCCAGGGTGCCCCCCTCGAGGGGGGAGAGGTGTACCTGGAGCACCCTGGGGGACCGCCGGGGCCTGAGGCGCAGGAGGGCGGGGTAGCCGGAAAGCCCCACCGCCATCTTCACCAAGAAGGCCTCAGGTTCCCTGGCCCCCTCCAGGGCCCGCTGGAGCCGCTCCCGGGTAGCCTCGGGAAGGGGTTTTGGGGGGAGGAGGGAAAGGGAGTACTGGCGGAAGCCCTGGCGGGTGGGCACCCGTCCGGCGGAGGCGTGGGGCTTCTGCAGGTAGCCCATCTCCTCGAGGGCGATGAGCTCGTAGCGGCAGAGGGCAGGGGAAAGGCCGAGCCCCTCGGCGAGCCTCGCCGAGGGAACCGGCGCTTGGGTCCTGATGTACTCCTCCACCAGAAGGTGGAGGATGGCCCGCTGCCTCCCCGTCACACCCCTATTGTACCGGGGTCACGGCGGCCTCGTCCTCCTCCCCGGTGCGGATGCGGTAGACCTTCTCCACCGGCAGGACGAAGACCTTCCCGTCCCCCACCTCCCCGGTGCGGGCGGCTTTCAGGATGGCCTCCACCGTGGGCCGCACGAAGGGCTCGGACACCCCGATCTCCAGGCGCACCTTCTCGTGGAGCTCCATCTTCACCGTGGTGCCCCGGTAGGTCTGCACCGCCTCCTGCTCCCCCCCGTGGCCCTGGACCCGGCTCAGGGTGAGCCCCCGCACCTCAGCCCGGAAGAGGGCCTCCAGGACCTCGTTCACCTTCTCCGGGCGGACGATGGCCACGATGAGCTTCATGCCTTACCTCCCATGGGCTTGAGGGCGGGGGGAGCGCTTTCCGAAAGGACCAGCACCGCCCCCTCGCCCGCGGCGTAGGCCTCCTCCCCGTGCTGGGTCACGTCCAGGCCCAGCCCCTCCTCCTTGGGGCTGGCCCGCAGGGGCGTGAAGAGGCCCACTAGCTTAAGGAGGAAGAAGGTGCCCAAGGCGGAGTAGGCCACAGCGGCCGCCACCGCCAAGGCCTGGACACCAAGCTGTGCGGCGTTGCCAAAAAGGAGCCCGTCCGCCACCCCGTTCCAGGCCTTTTCCGCCAGGAAGCCGGTGAGGAGGGCCCCGGTGATGCCGGCGATCCCGTGGGCCCCGAAGACATCCAGGCTGTCGTCCAGCTTGGTCTTGGGCCGCCAGAGGAGGAAGAAGTAGCTGGGGAAGGCGCTCACCGCCCCCAGCACCAGAGCGGACAGAGGGGAGACGAACCCCGCCGCCGGGGTGATGGCCACCAGGCCCACCACGATGGCCGTGGCCAGGCCCACCGCCGTGACCTTGCCCGTGCGCAGGAGGTCTAGAAGGGCCCAGGCCACCAGGGTGGCGGCGGGGGCCAGCATGGTGTTGACGAAGGCCAAGGCGGCCAGCTCCCCCGAGGCCAAGGCGCTACCCCCGTTGAAGCCGAACCAGCCGAACCAGAGGAGGGCCGCCCCCAGGAGGGTAAAGGGGACGTGGTGGGGCAAGAGGGCCTGGCGGCCGTAGTCCTTCCGGGCCCCAAGGACCAAAGCCCCCACCAGGGCCGCTACCCCGGCGTTGATGTGCACCACCGTGCCCCCGGCGAAGTCCAGGGCGCCCAAAGCGCCCAAGAAGCCCCCGCCCCAGACCCAGTGGGCCAGGGGAGCGTAGACCAGGACGCCCCACAGGGTGAGGAAGAGGAGAAGGGCGGGAAAGCGCATCCTCTCCACCATGCCTCCCGTGAGGAGGGCCGCGGTGATGATGGCGAAGGTGCCCTGGAAGGCCATGAAGAGGAGGTGGGGGATCTCCCCCTTGGCCTCGAGGCCCACCCCCTTCAGCAGGGCATGCCCCAAGCCCCCCAGCCAGAGGCCTCCCTCACCGAAGGCCAGGCTGTAGCCCAAAAGGGCCCAGCCCACCCCCACGAAGCCCAGGGCGGCGAAGCTCATCATCATGGTGTTCAAGGCGTTCTTGCTCCGCACCAGCCCGCCGTAGAAGAAGGCCAAAGCCGGGGTCATGAGGAGGACCAGGGCCGTGGAGACCAGCATCCAGGCCGTGGCCGCCCCGTCCACCCCCTCCGCTAAGGCCGCTCCCGAAAGCCCGATTGCCGTCAGCATCCACAGGGTTTTGTGTGCCCTCATGGCCACCCCCTTGGGCGTAGCGTAGCACCGCTGCTGTCAAGTGTCAAGTAAAAGGGTGTCAATGGGCAAATACTACCAGAACAAATAACGCCTAAAGTGGCCAAAAGGTGCATATTGTGCCTGGGTAAATAAGCATATGTCAGCAAGTAGTGGAACACTCCGTCATCAGGATTGCCCCCTCGGCTCCGTAAACTGGAACCCGTGACGTGGGAGGAACTCCAAGCCCGCCTTCGCGCAGGCCAGGACGAGCGCACCCTTTTCCTGCCCCAGGACCTCTCTCCGGAGGAGCTGGCCCGCCACGCCGCGGGCCTGGCCAACCACAAGGGGGGCACCCTCTTCCTGGGGGTGAGTCCCGAGGGCAGGGTGCTGGGGGCCTCGGAGATCCACCCCCTGCAGATCACCCACGCCCTCTTCCAGCTCACCCAGGGCCTCCTCCTGCCCTACGTGGAGGGGGTGGAGGGGCCGGAGGGGAGGGTGCTGGTCCTCCATGTGCCCCAAAGCCCCTCGGCCATCGCCGTGGGGGCGGGGCGGGTGCCTTTTTGGGACGGCAAGCGGCTCACGGAGCTCAAGCTGGGCCAGGCCCTCCCCGAGCCCGACTTCACCGCCCAGGTCCTGCCCGCGGCCAGCCTTTCCGACCTGGACCCGGTGGAGGTGTTGCGCCTGAGGCGCATCTTGGAGGAGCGGGGAAGCAACCTTGCCGCCCTTCCTGACCTGGAGCTCCTCTTTGCCCTGGGGCTTTTGGAGCGGGTGGAAGGGGAGGAGAGGCCCACGGTGGCGGGGCTTTTGCTGGCGGGTACCCCCTTGGCCCTGAGGCGGCTTCTTCCCCAGGCGGAGGTGAGCTACTACTTCCACGAGGCCGAGGAGGGGTATGCCTTCCGGGAGGACATCCTCAGGCCCATCCCCGCCCTTCTGGAGAGGCTACGCGACCTCATCCAGGCCAGAAACCGGGTGCGCTACCTCACGGTGGGGCTTTTCCGCCTCGAGGTCTGGGACTTTGACCAGGAGGTCTACCGGGAGGCCCTCCTCAACGCCCTGGTCCACCGGGACTGGCAGAGCCAGGACGCCATCCAGGTGCACCACTACCCCGACCGCCTGGAGGTTTCCAACCCCGGGGGCTTTCCCCCAGGCATCACCCCGGAGAACGTCCTCCGCCACCCCCCGAAAAGGCGCAACCCCCGCCTGGCCGAGGCCCTCTACCGGCTGGGTTATGTGGAGCGGGCGGGAAGCGGGGTGGACAAGATGTACCGCCTCCTCCTCAAGTACGGCAAGGAGCCCCCGGAGTACCGCCTCTTCCCCGAGGCCCTCACCCTGGTCCTCTACAACCCCGAGCTGGACGAGGCCTTCGTGCGGGAGCTGGCCGAGGCCCAGGAGCGGTTTGGGGGCTTCAGCCTGGACCACCTCATCGCCGTGGGGCACCTGCGCCGGGTGGGGGAGGCCACCCTCGAGGAGTTGGCCCGGGCCCTCCAGCTTCCCGAGGAGGCCGCCAGGCGGGTCCTCGTCCGCATGGAGCGCATGGGCCTCCTGCGCCGGGAGGGGGGGAGGTACCACCTGGCCCGGAAGGACCCCTTGGCGGAAAGGCTTCTTGCCCTCTTGGACAGGCCCCGCCCCCGCCGGGAGCTGGAAGCCCCTTTGGGCCTTTCCCCGCGGGAGGCCTTGGCCCTTCTGAACCGCCTCATCCGGGAGGGCCGGGTGGAGCGGGTGGGCCGGGGGGCGGCCACCCGCTACCGCAGGAAGGGGTAGGCGGTGGTGCACCTGGTCCTTTTCCAGCCGGAGATCCCGCAGAACACTGGGAACGTTGCCCGCACCGCCGCCGCTTTGGGCTTCCCCTTGCACCTCATCCGTCCCTTGGGCTTCCGCCTGGGGGATAAGCGGCTTTTAAGGGCGGGGTTGGACTACTGGCCCCACGTGGACCTCAGGGTGCACGATACCTGGGAGGCCTTTTTAGGAGCGCTTCCACCAGAAGCCAGGGTGTGGGCCTTCAGTGCCCGGGCCGAGCAAAGCCTCTACGAGGCGCGCTTCCAGGAGGGGGACTACCTCCTCTTCGGCCCCGAGACCCGGGGGCTTCCCCCGGAGGTCCTCGCCCGCTTTCCCGGGGTGAGGATCCCCATGCCGGGGCCGGTGCGTTCCCTGAACCTGGCGGTGGCGGTGGGGGTGGCGGCCTACGAGGCCTACCGCCAGCTCAGAGGCTGAGGAGGGCGTAACCCTGGACGTGGACCACCTCCACCCCCAAAGGGGTGCGGTGGCGGCGGAAGGAGGGGGCCCCGAGGAGGGGGGTGTGGCCGTGCACGTGGAGCCGGGGGCGGAGGAGGCGGTGGAAGAGGAGGAAGGCGGGGCTTCCCCGGTGGGGGAAGCCCTCCCCGGCGGTGGGCCCTGGGGGCGGGGCGTGGGTGAGGAGGACGTCCACCCCGTGCCCCCGGAGGAGCCTGCGGGGCAGGAGGAAGAGGGGCTTCAGGGCCAGGGCCAGCAGCTCCCCCTCGGAGAGCTGCCCCTCCCCCTCCCGGTAGCGGGGCACCCCCCCCACCCCGTAGAGGAGGAGGCCCCGGTAGGGGAAGAGCCTGCCGTGGAGGTTCACCGCTCCCCCCGGCCGCTGCCTCTTTGGCCCCTCCCCCACCCACTCCTCCCCGTGGTTCCCGGGCACGTAGAGGACGGGCACCGTCACCTTGCTGGCCACGTACTCCAGGTACTCCCCCGGGAGGTCCCCCGCCCCCAGGACCAGGTCGAAGGGGCCCAGGTTCTCCGGGAAGCGGGGGGAGTGGACGTGGGGGTGGGCCTGGTCGGCGAGGACAAGGAGGCGCAAGCTCCACTCCATTCTGCCCCAATGGGGCAGGATGGAAGGCGTGCGGGCTTACGCCACCGCCCACCTGGCCTTCCCCCTCCCCGAGGGCCACCCCTTTCCCCTCTACAAGTACCGGGGGGTGGCGGAGGCCCTTAGGGGCCTCCTTCCCATCCTTCCGGCTCCCGAGGTGCCCCGGGAGGCCCTCTACCTGGCCCACGAGGCGGCGTACTTGGAAAGGCTTTTCACCGAGGGGCTTTCCCGGGAGGAGTCCTTGCGCCTGGGCCTTCCCTTCAGCCCAAGCCTCCTAAGGCGGGCCCTCCACGCCGCCGGGGGCACCCTGGCCGCGGCCCTGGACGCCCTGGAGGGGGGTCTAGGCCTCAACCTCTCCGGGGGCACCCACCACGCCTTCCCCAATCGGGCCGAGGGGTACAGCCTCTTCAACGACGTGGCCGTGGCCGTGGCCTGGCTCAGGCGGGAGGGCTTCAGGGGCCGGGTCTTGGTGTTGGACCTGGACGCCCACCAGGGGAACGGCACCGCGGTGTTCTTCCAGAATGACCCTTCGGTCTATACCCTCTCTCTCCACGGGGAGCGCAACTACCCCCTGAAGAAGGAGCGGAGCGACCTGGACGTGGGCCTGCCGGACGGCACCGGGGACGAGGCCTACCTCCTGGCCCTGGAGGGGGCCTTGGAGCGGGCTTGGGATTTTCGGCCGGAGTTCGTCTTCTACAACGCTGGGGTGGACGTCCTTAAGGGCGACCGCTTCGGCCGCCTGGCCCTAAGCCTGGAGGGGGTCAGGCGCAGGGACGAGAGGGTCTTCCGCTTCGTGAAGGCCCTCGGGGTGCCCTTGGTGGTGGTCATGGGCGGGGGGTACAACCGCGACCCCAGGCTTACGGTGGAGGCCCATGCAGGGACCTACCGCCTGGCCCTAAGCTCCTTGGCGTAGGTAGTCACGGCCTCCTCGAGGCTGAAGCCCAGGTTGCGGTAAAGCTCCAGGGCCCCGGTCTCGTGGTCGTGGGCCCGGACCCTGAGGAGGGTAGCACCCTTCTTCGTGGCCAGCCTCGCCGCTTCCGCCAAGAGGGCCCGCCCGATGCCCTGGCCCCGGGCCTTGGGCACCACGCCGATATAGGCCACGCTGGCCTCCTTATCCTCCAGTTCCACCTCGGCCATACCCACGGGTTCGTCCCCCCGGTAGGCCACCAGGAGGTGGACATGGGGATCCTGGAAATGTTCCCAAAGCTCCTCGTCCGTCCACTTGAGGCGCAAGGCCCAGCCCTCCTCGCTCTCCCGGTAAAGCTCCCGGTAGACCCCGGGGCCGGGGAAGCCCCTTCGTATGACCACGCCCTCAGGGGGTGGGTAGTCCAGGCCCTCCGGGTTTTTCACGAAGAAGTAGGTGAGGTGCAAAAGGCCGAAGTCGGCCTCCTCCAGCACCTTTCGCAGGGTGTGGTTTTCCTCCCGGGGGAAGGCGTAAAGCCGGTCCAGGTGAAGCTCATTGGCCCGCTTTTCTGCGGCCTGAAGAAGGGGGGGAAGGTCCTCCTCCCGGTAGGCCAGGGGCCCCTCGAGGGCCGCTCCATCCCAAAAGGCGTAAAGGCCCACGTACCCCGCCACCTCCCCATCCCGCAAGAGGACCAGGCCGTCTTCCAGCTCCTCGGCCAGGCCCTCGAGGTCCCGGGCCTCAGGGGCGAGCACCCCCCTTTGGGGGCTTTCGTCCATCCAGCGGAGGAGCTTTAGGAGCCCAGGAAGGTCCTGGCGGGCCACGGGCCGGATCATGCTCCTAGTTTACTCCCCCCACTCCGGGACAAGGGTCCAGGTTCAAGGCCTTCACCACCCCCTCCTCCCCGTAGAACTCCACCACGGAAAGCCGGGCGTAGTCCTGCTCCAGCCTTAGGCCCTCCTCCGGGGGAAGGGGCAGGGCCAGGGAAAGGGCCGCCCGGTTGAGGGTGCAGTTCCCCACCAGGAGAAGGGCCTGGCCCCGGTGCTGGGCCAGCAGCGCCTCTATTGCCCTCCTGCCCCGCTCCCAGGCCGCCCGCACGCTTTCCCCCCCAGGGGGGGCAAAGCCCGCCTCGTCCTGAAGCCAGGCCGCCACCGCCTCAGGGTAGTGCTCCCGGACCTCGGCGAAGCTCAAGCCTTCCCATTCCCCCCAGGCCCGCTCCCGCAGCTCGGGGAGGAGGGTAAAGGGCACCCCCAAGGCCTCCGCCAGGAGCTCTGCCGCCTCGGCTTCCGCCAGGCTGTCGGCGGAGTAGACCCGGACCACGGGGTAGCGCCGGGCCAGCCCGGCCAGGGAGCGGAGGGCCTGCTTGCCCTGTTCCGAAAGGGGAAGGCCCGGATGGCTGTAAAGGACGTGTTCGGGGTTTTTCACCGGCCCGGCCCGGGTGAGGAGCAGGGTGGTTTTGGGGTGGGGCCCCTTGAGGAAGTGGCTGAGGAGACCCATGGCCCTAGAATACGGGGGTGGAAAGGTGGGTCATCGTAAACCCGGCGGCGGGCCGGGGCAAGGTGGGGAGGCTCTCCGGGGCCATCCTCAAAGCGGCGCGGGAGCGGGGGGCCAGGGCCTTCCTCACCGAGGGGCCGGGCCACGCCACCGAGCTTTCCCGGAATGCCCCCGAAGGGGCCAGGGTGGTGGCCGTGGGAGGAGATGGCACGGTGCACGAGGTGTTGAGGGGCCTGGCGGGCACGGAAAAGGTGCTTGGGGTAGTGCCCATCGGCAGCGGCAACGACTTTGCCCGCATGCTGGGCCTGAAGGGGCTTCCCTGGCGGGAGGCTTTAGAGCTGGCCCTCTTCGGCCCTGAGGAGGCCATAGATCTCGGCCAGGTCAACGGAGAGCCCTTTGGGGCCTCCTTGGGCATCGGCTTTGACGCCCTGGTGGCCAAGAAGGCCCTCACCGCTCCCTCTTTCCTCCGGGGCATGCCCCGCTACCTTTACGCCCTCTTCGGGGTGCTCAAGGACCTCCGCCTGCCCGAGGGACGGGTCATGGTGGACGGGGTGGAGGTCCACCGGGGCCCCTTGCTCCTCCTGGCCGCCATGAACGGCCCGGCCTACGGCGGGGGCATTCCCATCGCCCCCATGGCCGACCCCAGGGACGGCCTCCTCTCCGTGGTCCTGGCCCGAAGCTTCACCCGGCTTGGGGTGGTCTTTATCCTGCCCCGCCTGCTTTTGGGCAGGCACCTCTCCCACCCCCAGGTGGCGGCCTATGCGGGGCAGAGGGTGGAGGTGGCCTTTGCGCAGCCCGTGCCCGCCCATGCGGACGGGGAGCTCCTGCCGGAAAGCGCCCTCTACCAAGCGGAGGTGCGGCCCTTGGGCCTGCGGGTGGTGGGGGGAAGGGCGGCGGCCCGGGGGCAGGAGCCCCTCTTGGCTCCTGTAGGGGCGGGCTGAGGCCACCCCACGTGGACTTTGCCCCTGTGGGGGCCCCGGTGAAGAGGTACCCAAGGCCCCTGCTGGGGGAAAGGAGGCAAGGGTTTGGCAGCAAGGGTTAGGAGGCCGCTTTCGTGTGGAAAAAGCGGGGGAAGGAGAGGGTTTCTCCCCGGCTTAGGGGCGGGCTTCTTCCAAGCGCTTTAAGAGGTCCTGGAACCGGGCAAGCGCCTGGGGTAAGGCAGCGTAGATCCTTTCCGCTAAAGCCTCGTCGTAGGTGTGGCTGGTGAGGTTCCGGAGTTCCAGCATTTCCAGCCAGCCCGGGTCTTCCGGGAGGAGGCCCACCTGGAAGGCTCCGCGGATGGCGGCCCTGGGGGAGCGGGCCTCGAGGCCCTCCCGTTCCAGGTAGAGCTTGAGCACCTTCCAAGCGAGCTCAAAGGTGAACTCAAAGCGCTGTATGGCCGAGTCCCGGATGAACTCATCCTTGGGGCGCGCCAGGGCATCCCCTAGCCGCTCCACCGCCCGTCGGAATAGGGCGGTGCGTTCTCTAAGATGGGTTTCCTTCTCCAAGGAGCACCCCTTCCCGTTCCACCGCCTCCTTGAGCCCTGGGGCCCAGGAGAGCTCTACCAGGTCCACCCTTTGCATGAGGGGCAAGCCCTCCAACTCCTCCCGCAAGCGGGCCAGGGTGGCCAGGTCCAGGGGCGGGTCGGCCCACAGGGCCAGATCGTAGTCGGAGCGGGGGCTGGCCTGCCCCCTGGCCCGGGAGCCGAAGAGCCAGAGGCGGTAGCGCCTGCCCTGAAGGTGGCGCGCCACCCGCTCGGCCACCTCCTCCAAAACCTCTTTTTGCGAAAGGGGGAGGCTCATTACTTCCTATACTAAGCACCCGCACGCAAAGGTTGCCCCATTGGCCAAAGCCCAAGCGGCCTGCCCATGGCCCCTTTGGGGCCACCGCCGTGGCGCGAGCCGTAGAACGTCAGAGTCCCCCGCCTTCCCGTATACTTATGCCATGCGCGGCCTCTCGCAAAGGGTCAAGGCCATGAAGCCCTCGGCCACGGTGGCGGTGAACGCCCGCGCCCTAGAGCTCAGGCGCCAGGGCGTGGACCTGGTGGCCCTCACCGCCGGGGAGCCCGACTTTGACACCCCCGAGCACGTGAAGGAAGCGGCCCGGCGAGCCCTGGCCCAGGGGAAGACCAAGTATGCGCCTCCCGCGGGCATCCCCGAGCTCCGCGAGGCCCTGGCGGAGAAGTTCCGAAGGGAGAACGGCCTCGAGGTCACCCCGGACCAGACCATCGTCACCGTGGGCGGGAAGCAGGCCCTTTTCAACCTCTTCCAGGCCATCCTGGACCCGGGCGACGAGGTCATCGTGCTGGCCCCCTATTGGGTGAGCTACCCCGAGATGGTGCGCTTCGCCGGGGGGGTTCCGGTGGAGGTGGCCACCCGTCCCGAAGAGGGCTTCGTCCCCGACCCGGAGGCGGTGCGGCGGGCCATTACCGGGCGCACCAAGGCCCTGGTGGTGAACTCCCCCAACAACCCCACGGGGGCGGTCTACCCCCGGGAGGTCCTCGAGGCCCTGGCCCGCCTAGCCCAAGAGCACGACTTCTACCTGGTTTCCGACGAGATCTACGAGCACCTCATCTACGAGGGGGAGCACTTCTCCCCGGGGCGGATCGCTCCCGAGCACACCCTCACCGTAAACGGGGCGGCCAAGGCCTTCGCCATGACCGGCTGGCGCATCGGCTACGCCTGTGGCCCCAAGGAGGTCATCCGGGCCATGGCCGACGTGTCCAGCCAGTCCACCACCAGCCCCGACACCATCGCCCAGTGGGCCACCCTCGAGGCCCTCACCAATCTGGAGGCCAGCCAGGCCTTTATCCAAATGGCCCGGGAAGCCTACCGGAGGCGGCGGGACCTGCTCCTTGCGGGCCTGGGCCGGCTGGGCCTGAAGGCCGTGCGCCCCAGCGGGGCCTTTTACGTCCTCCTGGACACCTCCCCCTTCGCCCCGGACGAGGTGCGGGCCGCCGAGAGGCTTCTGGAGGCCGGGGTGGCGGTGGTCCCGGGCACGGACTTCGCCGCCTTCGGGCACGTGCGCCTCTCCTACGCCACCGGCGAGGAGAACCTGCAAAAAGCCCTGGAGCGCTTCGCCCGGGCCCTGGGGGTGCCGAGCGCCTGAACAGCCTTCCTGGAGCCTTCAGCCCGCAGGCGCCTTCTCCCAAGTGGGGAGGGCCTCCAGGAGTAGGCGCCTCAGCGCCCCCGGGTCTGATAGCCGCTGGCTTGCGTCCAGGATCTCGATGCCCAAAAGCTTTCCTTGGGCATCCCAGTCCAGGGCAACCCCTTCTGCCACTTCTTCCACCTGGGCGGTTCCCTCCCCAAAGGCGATGTACAGCGCATCCGCTTCAGGATCGTAGCTGATCCTCATCCCTCCTCCTTCAGGCCGCCCCGGGGTAGGAAGTAAACGTAAACGGTGATCACCACCACAGCACCTTCTTCCTCCACGAACACGGGGCGCACCTGCTTACCAGTGTAGCGTTTCCCGTTCCATTCCCCATGGAAGGGAACCTCCAGAAGACACTCCCATCGCCCCCGGGCGGCTGGCCTCCAAGGAGCTTCCTGGATGGCGCGGATCACCTCCTCCAAAGAGGTGCCCCGGGCCAGGCGCAGGCGGGCGTGATGGGTGAAGCGGATGGGCTTTCCCATAGCAAAAATCATTCTGCGGGCAGACCTTTAAAAGCGGCGCCGCCTTCTGGGGGCCAGGAGGAGCAGGGCGGCCCCCACCGTCACGCACACGTCCGCCAGGTTGAAGACGGGGAAGTTGGCGATGAGGGGGATGGAGGTTCCCAGGTCCAGGTAGTCCACCACCCAGCCCCTTCCCAGGCGGTCGATGCCGTTGCCCAAGGCGCCCACCGCGATGAGGGAAAGGGCGAGGGTCTGCCAAAAGGGGTAGCGCCGCGTTGCCAGGAGATAGAGGAGGAAGCTCCCCACCAAAAGGCTCAACCATCCTAGGAGGAAGGCCTGGCCCTCGAGGAGGCCGAAGCCTGCCCCCGTGTTTTTGACCAGGGTGAGGTAGAGGAGGTCTCCCAGGAAGGGCCTCGGCACCGGGGAGAGGTTTTCCAGGGCCCAGAGCTTAAGGATCTGGTCAAAGGCCATGAGGAGGGGCACCAGGATCGTGGGCATCCCCTAAAGTCTACTGAAAGCTCTCCTTTGTGCTATACTCCATAGGGTTTGCCTTCGGGCACGGGAGGGTCGTATGTCCAAGGTGTGCGAGATCAGCGGAAAGAGGCCCATCGTGGCCAATAGCATCCAAAGGCGGGGTAAGGCCAAGCGGGAAGGGGGCGTGGGTAAGAAGACCACCGGCATTTCCAAGCGTCGGCAGTACCCTAACTTGCAGAAGATCCGCGTCCAGGTGGCGGGCCAGGAGATCACCTTCCGGGTGGCGGCGAGCCACATTCCCAAGGTTTACGAGCTTCTGGACCGGGCCAAGGGGCTTAAACTGGAGGGCCTTTCCGCCAAGGAGATTAAGGAAAGACTCTTGAAGCTACTCTAAGGCCTTCCCCCCTGGGAAAGTCCCCAAAGGGGGATTTTTGTAGCATGGGTTCATGGTCTGGAAGCCGGGGCATTACCTCCTTCTGGCCCTGGCCCTCTACAGCCTGGTGGTTACCCTGGGGTTTTCCCTAAGGGGAAGGCAGCTTGCCGGCCTACGCCAGGAGATGGGGGTTCTAAGCCAGAGGGCGGCCCTGGCGCCCGAGGGGTATGTTCTTCCCCTACCCGGGGCCTGCCTGCCCACTAGGCCCGAAAACCTCCCGGGTGCCCCCCGCCCCTACCGCAAGGGGGTGAGCGCAGGCTTCGTGTTCATCCAAGGGGATGCCTGCGTGCCCGTGGTGCGGGGGATGGGGGTGGTGGCCGCCCAGGCCGGGGAGGTGGTGCGGGTGGACCTGGACCACAAAGAACCCTCCCCAGAGGAGTACCAGAAGCTGCTGGAGGCGGTGCGGGAAGGGGCCTTCCCAGAGCAGATGGACCTCCTGCGGGGCCTCGAGGTCTGGCTCCGCCACCCGGACGGGCGCATCACCGTCTACGCCCACCTCCAGGCCCCCTACCCGGGCCTGAGGGTGGGGAAGCGGGTCTTCCGCGGCGACCCCATCGGCTACGTGGGCAACACCGGCCTCAACGGGGGCGCCCCCAGGCTCCTCTTTGAGGTCTGGGAGGGGGAGCCCGACCGAAGCCCGTTCCTCTTCCAGGGGTTGGCCCAGGAAGAGCTCCTCCGCCAGGCCAAGGTCTTCTTCGGCTTAGAATAGCCCCATGCGCGAGGCCTTCGCCCGGGTGTGGGAGAACCCCTACGTGCGGGTCCTCGTTTACCTTCTCCTCTTTTTCCTCCTCTACCGCTTCCTGGCCCGGACCTGGCCTGCCCTCTCGGTCCTCCTCACCGCCTTTACCTTCGCCTACCTGGCCCACCCCGTGGTGCGCTTCTTTGAAGGGCGAAGGCTTCCCCGCGCCTTGGGGGTGGTCTTGGTCTACCTCCTCCTCGGGCTCTTCTTGGGCCTGGCCTCCTTCCTGGCCGCCCAGACGGTTCTGGAGCTAACCCGCTTGGCGCAGGAGCTTCCCCGCCTGCTGGAGCCCCTCTTCTCCTGGCTTCTCTCCTTGCCCGACCGCGCGCGGGCGGTGCCCGTGCCCGAGGCCCTCAAGCCCATCCTGGCCGAAGCCAGCCGCGGCTTGCAGGGCCTTCTCCAGGGCTTCTTGGAAACCCTCGTTCGCTGGCTCCAGGGCCTCCTCGCCCAAGGGGGAAACCTCCTGGGCTTCTTGACCTCCCTCCTGGGCGGGGTCTTTCAGCTCCTCACCGCCCTGGCGCTTTCCATCTACTTCCTCTACGACCTTCCCCGCCTGGGCCGGGCGGCCCTCCTGGTCTTCCCCGAGCCCTACCAGCCCCTGGTGGCTGAGCTGGCCCACAAGCTGGACCGCAGCGTGGGCGGCTTCGTGCGGGGCCAGCTCTTGGTGGCCTTCCTGGTGGGCCTCTTGGTGGGGGTAGGGCTTTGGCTCGTTGGGGTGCCCCTGGCCGCCAGCCTAGGCTTCCTGGCCGGGGTCTTCAACCTCATCCCCTTCGTGGGGGTCATCGTCTCCGGGGTGCCCGCCCTCCTTTTGGCGGCCACTGGGGGCTGGGTCAAGGTGCTCCTGGCCCTTTTGGTCCTCTGGCTGGCCAACCAGATCGAGGGCAACCTCCTGGGCCCCCTCATCGTGGGCCGGGCCACGCGCCTCCACCCCGTGACGGCCATCGCCGCCATCCTTCTGGGGGCTACCCTCTTTGGCCTCTGGGGAGCCCTTTTGGGGGTGCCCGCCGCCGCCTTCTTGAAGGTGCTCCTGGAAGACTACTATAAGGCAAGCCGTTTTTACCGGGAAGGTTAACCGTCCCTACAGGGAAAGCGGTTCCGGTTTGGAAGGGTTGCGCTTGCGGCCCCTTGGGGTGCCTACGGCAGGCGTTCCTCCTCGGTAGCCAGCTCCTCCGGCTCCAGCTGCTTGGGCAAAAGGAGGTTCAGCACCACCCCCACCAGGGCGGCCAGGGCCATGCCGCTCACCTTGAGGGGCACGGCGGCCCCCGCTACCTGCACCTTCCCCAGCTCCGCCACCGCACCGCCCAGGCCCAGGACCAGGATGGCGGACACCACGATCAGGTTGCGGCTGTGGGTGAAGTCGATCTCGGCCTCGGCCAGGGTGCGGATGCCGATGGAGGCGATCATGCCAAAAAGAAGCATGGAGATGCCCCCCAGAACCCCTTGGGGCAGGGTTTGGAGGAGGGCGGCGAGCTTGGGGGAGAAGGAGAGGAGGATGGCGAAGACCGCGGCGATGCGGAGCACCAAGGGGTCGTAGACCCGGGTCACCGCCAGCACCCCGGTGTTCTCCGAGTAGGTGGTGTTGGCTGGCCCCCCCAAAAGCCCCGCTAGGCTGGTGGCCAGGCCGTCCCCCAGGAGGGTGCGGTGGAGGCCGGGTCGGGCGAAGAAGTCCTTGCCCACCACCCGCCCGTTGGTCAGGATGTCCCCGATGTGCTCCATCACCGTGACGAAGGCCACCGGGGCGATGAGGAGCACCGCGCCCCACTCCCAGGTGGCCAGGGTGAAGGAGGGGAGGCCGAACCAGGTGGCTTCCTTCAAGGGCGTCAGGTCCACCCGGCCCAAGGCCAGGGCCAGCAGGTAGCCTGCCCCCACCCCCAGGAGCACGGGAATCATCTGGAAGAGCCCCCGGAGGAACACCGCGCTCACCACGGCGCTCAGAAAGGTGAAGACCGCAAGAAGCCAGTCCTTGCTGGCCATCTGCACCGCCACCGGGGCCAGGGTGAGGCCGATGACCACGATCACCGGCCCCGTCACCACCGGGGGGAAGACCTGGCGCACCCGCTCCGAGCCGATGAAGAGGACGAGCAGGGCAAAAAGGGCGTACACCAGCCCCGCCGCCGCGATCCCCCCGCCCACCGCCGCTAGGGAAAAGCCCGCCTCCTTGGCGGCCAGGATGGGGGCGATGAAGGCAAAGCTGGAGCCCAGGAAGACCGGGACCATGCGCCCCGTGACCAGGTGGAAGACCAGGGTGCCGAGCCCGGCGGTGAAGAGGGCCACCGCCGGGTTGAGCCCGGTGAGGAGGGGTACCAGCACCGTGGCCCCGAACATGGCCACCGCGTGCTGGAGGCCCAGGATAAGGTGCCTTGGCTTCATACCGAGCCCATTCTAAGGGTCCTTGGGGGGCCCGTCGCCCAAACCGAGGCTTTTCACCCCCGGAACGGGGGCTCCCTCAGCCCCTTTCCCCATAGGCCGCGTCACCAATGCCCACCTGCCGCCATGGCCTCCCGGAACCAGGCGGGCACCTCCTTGCCGAAGCGCCGTTCCGCAAAGGCCCAGGCGAAGGCCCCGTAGTCTCCACGCCGTATAGCCTCCCGGGCCCCCTCGGTGAGGCGGTGGAGGTGGCGCAGGTTGTGCAGGGAAAGGAGGATGCCCCCCAGCATCTCCCCGGCGCGCACCAGGTGGGCGATGTAGGCCCGGCTGAAGTGCTGGCAGGCGTAGCAGTCGCACCCCTCCTCCAGGGGCCTTGGGTCTTCCAGAAAGCGGGCGTTTTTGAGGTTGATCCGCCCCTCCGGGGTGAGGGCGCTCCCGAAGCGGCCCGTGCGGGTGGGGTAGACGCTGTCGAAGAGGTCCACCCCCAGGCCCATGGCCGCCACCAGGTCCTCGGGGTGGCCCACCCCCATGAGGTAGCGGGGGCGGTCCTCCGGGAGGATTTCCGTGGAGAGGGCCACCATGGGGAACATGGCCTCCTTGGGTTCCCCCACGGCCAGGCCTCCGATGGCGTAGCCGGGCAGGTCAAAGCGCAGGGTTTCCCGGGTGGAAAGGGCCCTGAGTTCCGGGTCCGTCCCCCCTTGGGCGATGCCGAAAAGGGCCTGGTCGGGCCGGGTCTTGGCCTTCAGGCTCCGCTCCAGCCAGCGCAGGGTGCGCTCCAGGGAGGCCTTCAGGTACTCGGGGGAGGAGGGGTAGGGGGGGCACTCGTCGAAGGCCATGATGAAGTCCGCCCCTAAGGCTTCCTGGACCGCAATGCTCCTTTCCGGGGTTAGCCGCACCAGGCTCCCGTCCAGATGGCTCTGGAAGACCACGCCTTCCTCGTCGATGCGCCTGAGGTGCCCCAGGCTCATCACCTGGAAGCCCCCGGAGTCCGTGAGCCAGGGGCCCCGCCACCCGGCGAAGCCGTGGAGCCCCCCTAAGGTCCGTACCCGCTCGGGCCCAGGCCGCAGGAGGAGGTGGTAGGTGTTGGCCAGGAGCACCTGGCTACCGATGGCCTTCAGGTCCTTGGGCAGGAGGCCCTTCACCGAGCCCTGGGTGCCCACGGGCATGAAAAGGGGGGTTTCCACGGGGCCGTGGGGGGTTTGCAGGCGGCCCACCCGGGCCCGCCCCGAGCGGGCGAGGAGCTGGAAGCGGAAGGGCTCCATCAGCTCCCGAAGCGCCGCTCTACGTAGGCTTCCACCAGGGCGATGAACTCCTGGGCGAGGTTTTCCCCTTTGAGGATGGTGAGGAGCTTGCCGTCCGCGTAGACGGGGGCCTTGGGCTCCTCCCCCGCCCCTGGCAGGGAGATGCCGATGTGGGCGTGGCGGCTCTCCCCGGGGCCGTTCACCACGCACCCCATCACCGCCACCTTCAGGCCCTCCACCCCGGGGTACTTTTCCCGCCACTCGGGGAGCTTGGCCCGGAGGTGGGCGTTCACCTCCTCAGCCAGCTCCTGGAAGAAGGTGCTGGTGGTGCGGCCGCACCCCGGGCAGCTCGTCACCTCGGGGGCAAAGCTCCGGAGGCCCAGGGCCTGGAGGATCTCCTGGGCCACCTCCACCTCCTTGGTGCGGGGCTCGCCCGGGGCGGGGGTGAGGGAGACCCGGATGGTGTCCCCGATGCCCTCCAGGAGCAAAGGGGCCAAGGCGGCGGCGCTGGCCACCATCCCCTTCACCCCCATCCCCGCCTCGGTGAGGCCCAGGTGCAGGGGGGCCTGGGTGCGCCGGGCCAGCTCCCGGTAGACCCACACCAGATCGGGGGCCTTGGACACCTTGGCGGAAAGCACGATCCGGTCCTCCCCCAGGCCTAGCTCCAGGGCGGCCTCGTAGGCGCGTACGGCGCTTTCCACCAGGGCCTCCAGGAGGACCTCGTGGGCGCTTTTGGGCTCGGGCCTCTTGGCGTTTTGGTCCATGAGCTCGGTGAGGAGGGCAGGATCCAGGCTTCCCCAGTTGGCCCCGATGCGCACGGGCTTGCCCAGGTCCTTGGCGATCTCCACCATCTCCCGGAAATGCTCGTCCTTGTGGCGGCCCCGGCCCAGGGTGCCGGGGTTCAGCCGGAACTTGTCCAGGGCCTCGGCCATCTTGGGGTATTTCCGGAGGAGCAGGTGGCCGTTGAAGTGGAAGTCCCCCACCAGGGGTACCTCCGCTCCCTCCGCCAGGAGCCTTTCCTTGATCTTTGGCACCGCCTGGGCTGCCTTCTCGTCGTTCACCGTGAGGCGGACGATCTCGCTCCCCGCCCGGTGGAGGGCCAGGACCTGGGCTGCCGTGGCCTCCACGTCCGCGGTGGGGGTGTTGGTCATGGACTGGACGGCGATGGGGTGGGCGCTTCCCAGGGGAACGCGTCCCACCCATACCGTGGGGGTAGGGCGTCTCATCCCACCCATGGTAGCGGAGAGGGGGCGTTCTCGTCTGGATATTGGCCTGCTATTCCAGCTCCATCCCCATCACGTGGTACCCCGCATCCACGTAGACCACCTCTCCCGTGATGCCGCTGGCGAGGGGGGAGAGGAGGAAGAGGCCCAGGTTGCCCACTTCCTCCTGGGTAATGTTGCGCTTCAGGGGGGCCACCTGGGCCACGCGGTCGTACATCTTCATGAAGCCAGGGATGCTCCTTGCGGCCACGGTGCGCACGGGCCCCGCGGAGATGGCGTTCACCCTGATCCCCTTGGGGCCGAGCTCGTAGGCCAGGTAGCGGACGCTTGCTTCCAGGGCCGCCTTGGCGATGGCCATCACGTTGTACCGGGGCACCACCTTCTCGCTGGCGTAATAGGTTAGGGTCACGATGCCCCCGCCCTCCCTTAGGAGGGCTTCCGCCCTTTGGGCCGCGGCCACCAGGGAGTAGGCGGAGACCTCGAGGGCCAGAAGCCAGTCCTGCCGCCTGGTGTCCAGGTAGCGCCCCTCCATGGCCTCCCTTGGGGCGAAGGCGATGGCGTGGACCAGGTAGTCCAGATGCCCCCAGGCTTCCCCAATGCCCGCAAAGAGCCGGTCCAGCTCCTCGTCCCGGGTTACGTCCGCTTGGAAGGTGAGGGCCCCTAGGGGGGCGGCGAGCCGCTCCACCTCCTCCTTGAGCCTCTCCCCCTGGTAGCTGAAGGCCAGCTCTGCCCCGGCTCCGTGGAGCTTTTCCGCGATGGCGTAGCCCAGGCTCCTTTGGTTGGTAACGCCCATGACAAGGGCTTTTTTGCCGGAAAGGTCCAGGGTGAGCATGGGGGGATTATACCCAAGGGTTGAGGGGCCGTGCTCAAGATGAAGGGGGACTTTGTTGTTCCACGTTTTCCAGAAGAAGCGTCCAGGCTTGCCTCAGGGACAGGACCCATACCCCCCGTATCTTCCGCCCCATGAGGGAACCGAAATGCTTGTGGTCCCCGGTGACAAGAAGGTCCGCCTTGGCTGCCCAGGCGGCCGCCAGAATGGGAGCGTCCTTTGGGGGCAACCCCTCCTTCAGGGCCTGGCGTACCAGGCGGATGGGCGCTTCGGGAACCCGTTCTACCTTGAGGGAGAGTTCTTCCAGGACCCTAAGGGTTTCCGGCCGCTTTAGGGACAGGTTTCTTCGAGCCTCCTCCAGGGCGTGCGCGGAGGTCAGGAGGTGGACTCCTGCCCTTTGCGCCAGGAGGAAGAGGCTTCTGGCCCTTCCCTCCTGCCAGGCTGCGGCGAAGAGGACATTGGCATCCAAAAAGAGGCGCATCAGCGCTCGCCCAAGGCTTTGGCCAGGCGTTCTCTTTCCTCCTGAGTAAGCTGGTCCTGCTCCAGAAACTCTCGGATGCGGGCCTGGGAGTAGATCTCCACGGGATAGACCCCGGCGGGCCGAAGCACGATGGCCCCTTCAGGGGAAAGCTCCACCAGGAAGTAGGCCTCCCCCTCGAGGCCCAAGGCCTTGAGGAGGCGCTTGGGAATGGAAACCTGCCCTTTGCGGCTGAGCTTGGCGAGCTCCATGCCTTTAGCTTACCCGATTTCCCTGAAGTTTGGTTTCCTTACTTTTAGCAAACCGGGAGCTGGGGCTGAGCCATTTTTGGATAGGCCGACGGCCCCCGTTTCAACGGGAAGCCGGAGTTTGCTCCGCCTGATACCTGGCCAGCCAGGCGTTGAGGGAGGCCGGGGAAACCCCGCGGATGGCCTCCACCTTGCCGTTCCACTCCAGGACCACCCCGGCGGTGGGGCTTCCCACCAGCTCGGCCATCTTCCGCGCCGCCTCCGTGTCCTGGCGGGCGTTCACGAACTCGAAGGGGATACCCTTTTGCGCCAGGAACATCTTCACGATTTCGCACGGGCCGCATCCGGGGATGCCGTAGAGCCGCACCATACCCCTCCATGGTACCAGAGGGGCCTGCGTGGTACCCTGGGGGTATGGGGCAAGTGCTGGAAAAGACCCACTATGTTCTACAAGTGGGCTCCAAGGGTCGGGTGGTCCTGCCCGCGGAGGTGCGGGCGGCCCTGGGCCTCCAGGAGGGGGATCGGCTGGTGGCCCGCCTGCGGGAGGACGGCACCCTGGAGCTCTTGAGCTTCCGCGAGGTGGTCCGGCGGGTCCGGGGCCTCTACAAGGACCTGGTCCCCCCCGGGGTGAGCCTGGTGGAGGAGCTCATCCGGGAAAGGCGGGAGGAGGCGAGAAGGGAGGAGGAGTGAAGGCCGTTCTGGATGCCTCGGCCCTTCTGGCCCTTCTCCTGAACGAGCCGGGCGCGGCCCGAGTGGAGGCGGTCTTGGCGGAGGGAGCGGCCATCAGCGCGGTGAACCTGGCGGAGGTGTTCTCCAAGCAGGCGGAGCGGGGCCACGCGCCCGAGGCGGTGCGGGAACGGCTGGTGCGGGAGGGCCTCCTGGGCCAGGTCCTCGAGGTCTTCCCCTTCACCGAGGAGGACGCCCTCGAGGCCGCCCGCCTGCGCCCCCTCATCCGCCCCATGGGCCTTTCCCTGGGGGACCGGGCCTGCCTGGCCCTGGCCCGGCGCCTGGGCCTTCCCGCCCTCACCGCCGATGCCACCTGGGAGGGGCTGGATGTGGGGGTGAAGGTGGAGGTGGTGCGCTGATATCGCCCCACCCGACCTCGTCAGGGCAGGGGCCCCGGTGCAGGGGTGTGTGCGGCTTTTTGAGGGCACGAGAAGCACTTTAGAATGGGCCCCATGCGCCTAGTGGACCGCCACCCCGAGGTGGACCTGGAGAAGCTCCTGGCCCACTTTGTCCCCCCGCCCCGCTTCCGGGGGGCCACCTTCGCCGCCTACCGCCCCGACCCCCGCTACCCTTCCCAGGCCCTGGCCAAGGAGCGCCTGCGACGATGGGTCAAGGACCGCCCCCGGGGCCTCTTCCGCCCGAGGCTCCCCGGGCCCCAGGGGATCTACCTGGACGGGGGCTTCGGGGTGGGGAAGACCCACCTCCTGGTGGCCGCCTACCTGGAAGCCCCCGCGCCTAAGGCCTTCCTCACCTTTGAGGAGCTCACTTACTCCCTGGGCCTCATGGGCCTAAGGGAGGGGGCCAGGCGCTTCGCCGCTTTGCGCTACCTCTTCCTGGACGAGTTCGAGCTGGACGACCCCGGGAACGCCCAGATGATCACCCGCTTCCTGGCCCTCACCATGGAGCGGGGCCTCAGGGTGGCCACCACTTCCAACACCCCGCCCGGGGCCTTGGGGGAGGGGCGGTTCAACGCCGAGCAGTTTAGGCACCAGATCCAAAGCCTGGCCCGGCGCTTCGCCGTGGAGCGCATAGACGGGGAGGACTTCCGCCACCGCGACCCTGGGCGCTACCCCGAACCCCTCTCCGAGGAGGCCCTCCTGGCCCTTTACCGGGAAGACCCCAGGCCCAAGACCCTGGACGCCTTCCCCGAGCTTCTGGCCCACCTGCGCACCCTCCATCCCATCCGCTACCGCTACCTCCTGGAGGGGGTGGAGGCGGTCTACCTCCTGGGCCTCGAGCCTATCCCCGACCAGAACGACGCCCTGCGCTTCGTGCACTTCGTGGACCAAGTGTACAACCTGGGGGTGGACCTCCGGGCCTCGGGGGCGCCCTTGAGGGAGATCTTCCCCGAGAGCTACCGCCACGGGGCCTTCGCCAAAAAGTACGGGCGGGCCCTTTCCCGGCTGGCGGAGCTTTTGGGGTAGCATGGGGGCATGGAGCTCTCAGAAAGGCTCTCGGAGCTGGCCCAGGCCCTTTCCCAGGCCAGCGCGGCGGTGGGGATCCTCGAGGCCATCGAGGAGGTGTTGGACGAGTACCAGGACGGGGAGCTCTCCCTGGAAGAGGCCATGGAGGAGATCCAAGGCCTGGTGGAGGAGTTCCAAGCGGTGCGGGCCCTTTCGGAGATGACCCCGGAGGAGCTTATGGCCCTGGCCGGGGAGGAAGAGGAGGAAGAAGAAGGGGGCTTGAGGTCTTAATGAAGCTCACGGCCATCGTCCTGGACTCGGTGGGCCTTGGGTATCTACCGGATGCCCCTCTTTTCGGGGACGAGGGGGCGGACACCCTGGACCACACCGTTTTGAAGACGGGGGTGGAGCTTCCCCACCTGACGGCCTTGGGCCTGGGGTGGGTTCCTGGGGTCCACACCCTGCCCCGGCCCAAGCCCCAAGGGGCCTTTGGCCGCATGCGGGAGGTGAACCCCGGCAAGGATACCACCACCGGGCACTGGGAGTTCGTGGGGGTGCACCTGGAAAGGCCTTTCCGCACCTACCCCGAGGGCTTTCCCGAGGAGCTCCTTAGGGCGTGGGCGGAGGCCATTGGGGTGGGGGGGTGGCTCCTGAACCGGCCCTACTCCGGCACCGAGGCCATCCGGGACTACGGGGAGGCCCACCTGAAGACGGGGTTTCCCATCGTCTACACCTCCGCGGACAGCGTCTTCCAGGTGGCGGCCCACCTGGAGGTGGTGCCCCTGGAGGCGCTTTACCGGTGGTGCCAGGTGGCCCGGGAAATGCTTTTGGGCGAGCACCAGGTGGCCCGGGTCATCGCCCGGCCCTTCGCCGGGGAGCCCGGGAACTTTTACCGGCGGGAGGATTTGCGGAAGGACTTCGCCTTGGAACCCCCCAGGAATGTTCTGGACCTTCTGAAGGAGGGGGGCCTCGAGGTGGTGGGGGTGGGGAAGATCCCCGACATCTACGCAGGGCGGGGCTTCACCCGGGAGGTGAAGACGGTGGACAACCGCGACGGCCTGGAGAAGACCCTTTCCCTCATGCAAGAGCCCTTCTCCGGCCTCGTCTTCACCAACCTGGTGGACTTTGACGCCAAGTACGGCCACCGCCGGGACCCAGAGGGGTACGCCCGGGCCCTCAAGGAGGTGGACGATTTCCTCCCCCGGCTCCTCGAGGCCCTGGGCCCCGAGGACCACCTCTTTTTGGTCTCCGACCACGGCAACGACCCCACCTTCTTCGGCACCGACCACACAAGGGAGTACGGCATGCTCCTCTGGGTGGGGCCGGGGGTGGAGGGGGATTTGGGTACCCGGGAGAGTTTTGCGGATCTGGGGGCCACCTGGGCCAAGCTTTTTGGGCTTCCCTGGGAGGGCCCTGGAAAAAGCCTCCTTTAGGCCATGCCCTTCACCTGGCGCGACCTCTTGGACATCCTCCTGGTGGCGGTCCTCTTTTACTCCCTCCACCGCCTCCTCTCCGGCACCCGGGCCCTGAACCTGGTGCGGGGGGTTCTGGTCTACCTGGCGGTCTGGTTTTTGGCGAGCCTCCTGGGGCTTTCCACCCTTTCCTGGCTCTTGGGCAACGCCGCTACCCTGGGGGCCTTCGCCCTGATCGTGGTCTTCCAGCCGGAGCTCAGGGGGCTTTTGGAGCGCATCGGTCGGGCGCAGGGGCTCAGGGCGCCTTCCCTGGCCCTGGAGGAGCTGCTTTTGGGCCTTTCCCGGCTTTCCGAACGGCGCTACGGGGCCATCCTGGCCCTGGAGAGGCGCACCCCCCTGGGGGAGTATGCGGCCACGGGGGAGATCCTCGAGGCCCGGCTTTCCGCCAGGCTTCTGCAGACGGTCTTCTACCCCGGCACGCCCCTGCACGACGGCGGGGCCATCCTGCGGGGAGATCGGCTTTTCGCCGCGGGGTGCGTCTTTCCCCTTTCCGAGGCCCAGATGGGCCTGGGCACCCGGCACCGGGCGGCCTTGGGGCTTTCCGAGGTTTCTGATGCCCTGGTGATCGTGGTGAGCGAGGAAACGGGGGCCATAAGGCTGGCGGAGGGGGGAAGGCTTTCCCCGCCCATGAGCCTCGAGGCCCTGAGGGAAAAGCTCAAGGAGGTGCTCCGTGCGTGACTGGGGGAGCTTTCTCCTGGCCCTTTTGGCAGCTGTGGCCGTCTGGTACTCCCTAAGGGAGAGGGCTCCGGTGGTGGAGCGGGCGGTGAGCGTGCCCCTGCAGGTGGTGGGCTTGGGGGAGGAGCGCACGGCGGAAGGGGTGCCCAAGGAGGTGATGTTGCGCTTAAGGGGGCCGGCCCCCCTGGTGGAGGGGGCCAGGCTCCCCGTTTCCGCCTACCTGGACCTCTCCGGGGCGGAGGGGGCCTTTGCCCGGGAGGTGCGGGTGGCTGTGCCCCAGGGGGTAGAGGTCCTGGAGATCCGCCCCGCCCGGGTGGAGGGCCGGGTGGAGGCCATCCTCACCCGCACCCTTCCGGTGGAGGTTCTTTCCCAAGGGGCGTGGGTGGAAACCCAGCCCGCCTTTGTGGAGGCCAAGGGGCCGCGGAGCCAGGTGGAGGAAGCGGTGGCCGCGGTGGGCCTGGACCTGGGAGGGGAGGCGGTGGGCCTCACCGCCTTCGGTCCCCGGGGTCCCCTCCTGGGGGTGGAACTTGCTCCCCAGGAGGTGCGGGTGGTGCAGCGGGAGGCTCCCTTCTTCCGCAAGGAGGTGGCCGTGGTCCTCAGGCCCCCGGTGGGCCTCAAGGTGCTGGACTATGCCCCCAAGACCTTGGAGGTGGTGGGACCCAAAGAGGCCTTGGAAGGGCTAGCCGAGGTAGAGGCCAGGCCCCAAGGGGGCTTTCGCCCAGGGGAGGTCTCGGGTCCTCTTGTCCTTAACCTGCCCCCAGGGGTGAGGGTTCTGGGGGAGGTTTTGGGGAGGGTGCGGCTTGCGCTAGAATAGCAAGGATGATCTACCCCATCCGCCTTTACGGGGACCCGGTGCTGCGCCGGCGGGCGCGGCCGGTGCAAGATTTTTCCGGGATCAAAAAGCTCGCCGAGGACATGCTGGAGACCATGTTTGAGGCCCGGGGGGTGGGCCTGGCCGCGCCCCAGATTGGGCTTTCTGAGCGCCTTTTCGTGGCGGTGGAGTACGCCGATGAGCCCGAGGGGGAGGAAAGGCCTCTCCGCGACCTGGTGCGCCAGGTCTACGTGGTGGCCAACCCGGTGATCACCCACCGGGAAGGGGAGGTGGAGGGGCTGGAAGGGTGCCTCTCCCTCCCTGGCCTCTACGCCGAGGACGTCCCCCGGGCGGAGCGGATCCGGGTGGAATACCAGGACGAGGAGGGGAGGCCCCGCGCCCTGGAGCTGGAGGGGTATATGGCCCGGGTCTTCCAGCACGAGATGGACCACCTGGACGGTATCCTCTTCTTCGAGCGCCTGCCCAAGGCCAAGCGGGAGGCCTTCCTGGAGGAAAACCGGGCGGAGCTGGCCCGGATGCAGAAGGAGGCCAGGGCCCTTTTAAAGGAGCTCTCCCGGGGATGAGGGTGGCCTTTTTCGGCACGCCCGCCTGGGCGGTGCCGGTATTGGATGCCCTGGGCCGCCACCACCAGGTGGTCCTGGTGGTCACCCAGCCGGATAGGCCCAAGGGCCGGGGCCTGAAGCCCGCTCCCAGTCCGGTGGCGGAGTACGCCTTGGCCCACGGGCTTCCCCTTTTGAAGCCCGAACGCCTTAAGGGGAACCGGGAGTTTCTGGAGGCCTTTAAGGCCGCGGCCCCGGAGGTGGCGGTCACCGCCGCTTACGGCAAGATCCTGCCCAAGGAGGTCCTCGAGGTGCCCCCTTGGGGTTTTCTCAACCTCCACCCCTCCCTCCTCCCCAAGTACCGCGGCCCCGCCCCCGTGCAGTGGGCCCTCATCCGGGGGGAGAAGGAAACGGGAGTGGCCATCATGCGGACCGAGGAGGGCCTGGATACCGGGCCCCTCTACGCGGTCTTCCGCACGGAGATCGGCCCCGACGAGGACGCGGTGGCCCTTGCCGAACGCCTTCGGGACAAGGGGATAGAGCTTCTCCTTTGGACCCTGGAAAACCTCCCCCACCTCACCCCCACCCCCCAGGAAGGGGAGGCTTCCTACGCCCCCCTCCTCACCAAGGAGGAGGGGCGCATCCGCTTCGCCGAAAGCGCCCAAGCCATCTACAACCGCCACCGGGGGGTGCAGCCCTGGCCGGGGAGCTACTTCTTCCACGGGGGGAAGCGGGTGAAGGCCCTCAGGATGCGCCCCGAGCCGGGTTCGGGGGAGCCTGGGGTGGTGCTGGGGGTGGACCGGGAGGGGGTCTTGGTGGGCACGGGGGAAGGGCTTATCCGGCTTCTGGAGGTCCAGCCTGAAGGGAAGCGGCCCATGCCCGCCGCCGACTGGGCCCGGGGGTATGGGGTTGTTCCGGGTACGCGGCTGGAATAGGAGCTCTGGGCGGGGTCCTTCCCTTTCCTGTGGCGCCCCAGGTCTCTTGGCTGGGGCCCCCGTCGGGGCGTAAGCCCCGACGGGGTACCTAGAACTCCTCGTCCCACTCCACGATGGTTTCGCTGGTGAGGGTGGTGGCGGATGGCCTTTGGTCTTGGGTGGCGGTTACCTCCCGCCCTCGCTCCCTGAGGAGGCCGAACTGGGCGGCGATGCCCCTTAAGCCCGCCCCGGCAAGGGCCACCACAAAGAAGATGGTGAGCCCCCAGGCCAGGTACGGGATCAGCCCCTGGCCGATGGAGAGGTTGGCCAACCATGCCAGCCAAGGTAGGTTGCCGTAGTCAGCCATTAAGGAGCCAAAGTAAGAGAGCCCTTCTGCCACAATAGGCAGGAAGAGGAAGAGAAAGGCCAGCCCCAGAAGGTTCCAATAGACGTTTCGTCCACCGAAGGTGAGCTGGATGAGGTAAAGAGGGAAGAAGCTGAGGGCCGAGGCCAGCAGGAAGAAGACGGTCCTGGGGATCCCGGCGGTCTGGGCCAGCCAAAGCTTTAGCTGTAGCCAAACGTTGGGGCTTGGCCCTTGGCTGAAACTGTTCCTCAGGGCTTCTAAGGCTTCGTAAACCACCAGTGCGTCCGAGGCCCGGATGCCGGTGGCGGTGGATAGGTGGATGAGGGTCCGCGAGACTTGCTCCGTGAGGACGGGGTCGATTGCAGCAAACACCGGCTCCAGGCCAAGGTGGAACTGCCACGAGGCCCTATCCAGATGAGAACGGCCCGCCTGCGCGTCTCCGCGGCCCAAGGCGGTGATGGCCAAGCCAACGGTGGCTTGGGTTTGGGCGAGGGCTTCTAGGAGCTGGAAGTTGTAGTCGTATCCCAGTTCCAGGGCTTTTTGGCGCACGAGCCGGGCTTGGGTTTCCCCCATCCAGGGGGGGGTGTAGAAGGTTTGGACGTCGTCCGCTGGGGCTTGTGGGGGAGCAAGTTGAGGCGAGGCCATGGGCAGGCCTGCCTGCGGGGAAGGAGCCGTGGGGGCAGGGGAGGCCGGTTTTTGCGCTTCTGGAGGGGAGGAGGGTTGGGCCTCCCGGGGCGGAGGGGATGGGGCGGCAGGGGTTTGGGAGGATGGGGTGGGAGCCAGAGCCTTGCGCCAAGAGGACGCCCTTTCTATGAGTTTCTGTACCTCTGGCCGGAAGCTCTCCCCTCCCGAGACCCGGGCTAGGGCCTGGACAAAGTCTTGGGCCTTCAGGGTGCTTTGCGGGCTATCCTGGATCACCAGGAAGCGGGCGTAGGCCCGGGCCAGGGACAAGTAAGCCTCCGGGCGGGAGGGAGCGGCAAGGGCCCGGCTTAGATCCTCTGCCATGAGCTGGAGGTAGGACGATTCCAGGCGGCGGCGGGCCTCTTCCGGGGAGAGGTTCTGCACCCCCTGGACCTGTGCGGGGTCCAGGCCTGTGGCCCGGGAAAGGCGGGCCAGGTAGGCGGCCTTCTCCCCGCTTGGAGCCTGGAAGAACCCATCGTAAAGGGCTTTACCCACCAGGTGGCGCACCAGGAGAAGGCGGGCCTCGAGGTCCACCCGGCTTTGCTTGAGCACCGCCTGCCGGGTATCCTGCAGGTGCAGGAGGGTGGCGTCGCGCAACACGGGGGGAAGCCCCTCGCTTTCCTGGCGCAGAAGGCTTTGCGCCCGATCCAGGGCAGCCAGAGCCTGGGTGGGGTTTTCCAAGCGCACCTGCCTCAAGGCTTCCTCCAGGCGGTCGTAAACCTGGGGCAGCGGGGCGGCCAAGGCCCAAAGGCCGAGGAACCAGGCTAGGGCTAACCATCGTTTCATCCGCTAACCTCCGCTAAGGATATAAGCCGCCTCAAGGCGTGGAGCAGGCGGCCGATGTTGGCTTCCTTTCTGGCTAGAAGGCCAATGTATCCCTGGGCCAGGGGCCTTAAGGCCACGATTTCCCTCTCCAAAAGGGCATAGAAGACCCCATATCCCTGGCGCCTGAGGAGGGGGTAGGCTAGGTCCAACGGGATAGGCTCCCCAGAAAAAAGCTCCTCCTTGCCGTTTTGGCTGGCCACCACCACTCCCGTCACCCCCTCCAGGCGAGCGAGCCTCCTGGCCAAGTGCTGGCGGGCTAAGGGATCCTCGAGGTCCACAACCTCCAGGGGTGGTTCTTCTTCCTCAGCTTCGGCTGCTTCGGCTTCCGCCACTTGGGAAGCGGCTAGCTCCCTCCATTCCCGTGCCAAGGCCCTGAGCTCCGGAGGCATCTCCCGGAAGGGAAGGAGGCGGCGAAGCTCAGGCCAGAGGGTTTCCTCTAGAAGCTGGGCCCACTCCCCAGGCGAGGTGGGCATCCTCTGGGCCAAGGCCCGCCTCACCAGGTTCTCCGCAGCCCGGGGGGAAACGTACCGGCTTAGAACTTCCAAAAGGTTTTCCTCATTCGCCGCCATAGAGAGCACCCCGGGGCTTGCCAATCTGCCCTTCAAAGTGTACCATAACCTCTGCCCGAGGGATCGGGCAGACGCCGCTGGGGTGTCGTCTAACGGCAGGACAGCGGACTCTGGATCCGCCGGTCGTGGTTCGAGTCCACGCACCCCAGCCAAAACCTGGCCCCATCGACTAGTGGTTAGGTCACCGCCCTTTCAAGGCGGCGGCGGGGGTTCGAGTCCCCCTGGGGTCACCAAACGCAGTCCGAGCCGCGCATGGCCCCATCGTCTAGAGGCCTAGGACACGGCCCTCTCAAGGCCGAGACGGGGGTTCGAATCCCCCTGGGGTCACCAGATGCGGCTCGGATTGCCTTTATGCCCGGGCCGGATTTCCCTTGACGGATGCCCCGGGCTTGGGGGAAACTGGATGGGCTATACCCCCACTGGGTATGTGGGGGTGTAACCTGGACGGAGGAGGAGGGATCCATGGAGTTCACCCTCACGGGGCTTGCGGGAAGCGGGGAAAAGGAGGAGCGGTACGACGTGGTCATCATCGGCGGGGGGCCTGCGGGCCTCACCGCGGGGATTTACGCCGGACGGGCCCAACTTAAGACCGTCATCCTGGAAAAAGGCCTTCCCGGGGGGCAGATCGCCCAGACCGACGAGGTGGAAAACTACCCGGGCTTCCCCGAGGGCATCTCCGGGCCGGAGCTGGCCAGCCGCATGGTCCAGCAGGCGGAGAAGTTCGGGGCCAGGATCGTCATGGACGAGGTGCTGGGCCTCGAGGTGCAGGATGGGGGTTTCCTGGTGCGGGGGTTTGAGCGCTCCTACTTCGGGCGCGCGGTCATCATCGCCACAGGGGCCAACCCCAGGAGGCTGGGGGTGCCCGGAGAGGAGAAGTTCTACGGCCGGGGGGTTTCCACCTGCGCCACCTGTGACGGCTTCTTCTACCGGGACAAGGAGGTGGTGGTGGTGGGCGGCGGGGATGCGGCCGTGGAGGAAGGGCTTTTCCTCACCAAGTTCGCCCGCAAGGTCACCCTGGTCCACCGCCGGGACGAGCTCAGGGCCAACAAGGTGGCCCAGGCCCGGGCTTTCCAAAACCCCAAGATGCACTTCCTCTTCTCCCATATCGTCACCGAGGTCCTGGGGGAGGAGCAGGTCACGGGGGTGCGCCTGAAGAACCTCAAGACCGGGGAGGAGTACGTCTACCCCACGGATGGAGTCTTCGTCTTCATCGGCCACGAGCCCAACACTGCCTTCCTCAAGGGGGTGGTGGAGCTCAGGCCGGACGGCTACGTGGCCGTGCAGGACGAGGTCTTCACCTCGGTACCCGGCATCTTCGCCGCCGGGGATGTGGCCGACCCCATCTACCGCCAGCTCACCACCAGCGTGGGAGCGGGCACCCGGGCGGCCATGATGGCGGAGCGCTACCTGGCGGAGGCGCATGAGGCGGTAAAGCCCTAGGCGTTTGGGGCAGTGCGCCTGTCCTTTCTCTTAGGCTTCCTCTGGCTGGGGGTGTTCTTGGGGAATCTGGGCCAAGCCCAGACCCTTTACCTGCCCCTGGACGACCGCCCCCCCAACTGGGCCCCCTGTGCCTGGGGCCTGGTGCTCTGCCCCCCCAAGGAGGCCTACCGGGGGCCTGAGGGGGCGGACCTTTCCCGCCTAAGGGCCTGGCTCCTGGCCACCCCGGGGGAGCGCCTGGTGGCCAGCTTGGACGCCCTGGCCTACGGGGGGCTCCTCCAGAGCCGCCACCTCCCCCTTCCCCCCGAGGACGCCCTGGCCCGCCTTGGCCCCCTCCTCTCTTGGAAGGTGCGTTATGGGGGCGAACTCCTCCTCTTCGGGGTGGTGCCCCGCTGGGACGCCACCCGAAGGGGGCGGAACCTGGAGGTTCTCGGGCGCCTCGCCCCTTGGGCCTCCCTGGCGGGGGTCCACCTGGAGGCGGTGTGGGACGACGCGGTGCGGGGCTCCCCCGCCCCCCGGGAGGCCCAGGGCCTCCCCTACCCTAGCCGCCCCGGGGCGGACGAGGCGGGGCAGGTTCTCCTCCTCAGGGCCCTGCGGCCGGGCCTAAGGGTGGCGGTGGCCTACGAGGAGGCGGCCTTGGCCGAGAGGGCCACCCCTTACGAGGGCGTCCCCTTGCGGGAAACGGTGGCGGGGCTTTTGCGGAGCGCTGGGGCGCGGGAGGTGGCCTTGGGGGAGGGACCGGACCTGGCCCTCTACGCCTACGGGGGGCGGAACCCCAGGAGGGCCATCCAAGACCTTCTCCACCTCATGCCCCGCTTTCCCGTGGCCCTGGCGGACCTTTCCCGGGTGAACCGGGGGGATCCCGGCCTTATGGCCTACCTTCAAGGCTTAGGGCTTTACGGGCGGCTTGCCGCCTATGCCGCCTGGGGTACCCCCGCCAACAACCTGGGGAGCGCCCTGGCCCAGGGGGGGCTTTCCCTGACGGACCAGGAGGGGCGGCTTAAGTGCCTGGCCGAGGCCTACTTTGCCTACTGGTGGGGGGAGGTGGGCCGCCCTTGGGTGCGCTCCCGCTTTTCCGAACCCTTGCCGGAGGGGGCCTCGGCGGTGAAGGCGCTTTGGCCCTATCTGGAGTTGGAAGGACACCGGGTGGATCTTTTGCGGGTGGAGTTTCCTTGGGGGCGTTCCTTTGAGGCCTGGGGTTTTCTGGAGGCCCTGCCGCTTTCCCGAGGGCCTAAGGTGGTAAAGTGAACCCAACATGACCCCTGAGGCGTTGGAGCTAAGGCGCCTGGAAGCCTTGGTCCAGGCCTGGCGCCTGCTGGCGCCTCTGGAGCGCCCGGAGGAGGTTTACCGTACGGTGGTGGAGACGGCAAAGGCCTCTACCCGGGCAGTTTCCGTCCTCCTCTTCCTTTACCGGCCGCAGGAGGAAGCCTTGGAGCTGGTGGCTGCTGCGGGGCTAAACCGGGACAAGGTGGGGCTGCGTTTACCCCGCAACCAGGGCATCTCCTGGGAGGTCTTGCGCAAGGGGGAACCGGTATACCTGGCCGATGTCAGCCGGGACCCGCGGGTGGTCTTCCTGTCGGGCAAGCGCCAACCAGGGGCCTACCTTGGGGTGCCCTTGCGGGATGCAGGGGGGAGGATCCTTGGGGTCCTGTCCATGGATACCACCGGGGGTGTGGGTGAGATCCGTCCGGAGGAACGCTTCTGGATCCAAGCCTTGGCGGAGGCGGCGGGGGTGGTGCTCTCCCGCATTGAGGCCTTGGAGCGCGCCCGGGCGGAAGCGGAGCGGGCCCAGGCCCTTTTGGACCTCTCCCTGGCCCTGGAGAGCGCCCGGGAGCCCTTTACCATGGCCCAGGAGGCCCTGGACACCCTCCTCCGCCTCACCCCCTACCACGCGGGGGCGCTCTACCTCTTCCAAGAGGGGACGGTGCGCCCAGCGGTGATTTCCGGGCGCTACCCTTCAGGGTTTCCCCGGCTTTACGAGGAGCACCCCATCCGCTTCGGGGAAGGGCTTTTGGGCCACCCCCGGCTTTGGGAAGGGCCGGTGTACGTGGAGGACTACGCCCGCTTCCCAGGGGCCTTGAAGCCTTTTGCAGAAAGCGGCCTCAAGTCGGCCCTTTTGGTTCCCCTGAAGCCGGAGGGGCGGCGGTACGGGGTGCTGGCCCTGGGTTCCTTCGGCGAAGGGGTACCCTACCGGCCGGAGGACGAAGGGGTCTTGAAGCTGGTGGCCAAGCGGCTGGAGGAGGCTCTAGAGAGGCTTTTTGCCCTCCACACGCTTCGGGCTACGCGCGAGGCTGCCCTCAAGGCCCTCTCCCGGGTCCTAGAGTACACCTCGAGACCAAGGGGCACACCGACCGGGTGGCGGAGCTTTCCGTGCGGCTGGGGCAGGCCTTGGGCTTTCCGGACCTCGAGGGCCTCCGCCTGGGCGCCTACTTCCACGACCTGGGCAAGCTGGCCTTGCCCGACGAGATCCTGCGCAAGCCCGCAGCCCTTTCCACCGGGGAGTGGCGGGTGGTGAAGACCCACCCGGAGGTGGGCTTGGAGATCCTGAAAAGCCTCCCCTTCCTGCCCCAGGCGGCCCTCCACGTGGTCCTCTACCACCACGAGCGCTGGGACGGCTCGGGCTACCCTCGGGGGCTTAAGGGGGAGGAGATCCCCCTCGAGGCCCGCATCTTCGCCGTGGTGGACGTATACGATGCCCTTCTCTCCGAGCGCCCCTACAAGCGGGCCTGGACCCCAGAGGAAGCGAAAAAGGAGCTCCGGGCCCAGGCGGGCAGGAGCCTGGACCCGGAGGTGGTGGAAGCCTTTTTGGGTTTGCTGGAGGATGGATAGCCCTCCTGGAAGGTCCGCCTTCACTCCACGGTGACGCTCTTGGCCAGATTGCGGGGCTGGTCCACGTCCCGCCCCAGGAGGACGGCGATCTCGTAGGCCAGAAGCTGCAGGGGCACCACGCTCACCATGGGGGCCAGAAGGGGGTGGACCTCCGGCACGTGGAATACATCCTGGGCCAGCTTCCCAATTTCCATATCCCCCTCGGTGGCGATGGCGATCACCTTGCCGCCCCGGGCCCGCACCTCCTGGATGTTGGAGAGGGTCTTCTCGTAAAGGGGGCCCTTCGTGGCCAGGACCACCACGGGCAGGTGCTCGTCGATGAGGGCGATGGGCCCGTGCTTCATCTCCCCGGCGGGGTAGGCCTCCGCGTGGATGTAGCTGATCTCCTTGAGCTTCAAGGCCCCTTCATAGGCGGTGGGGGCCTGCACGTGCCGCCCTAGGAAGAGGAAGTCCTGGGCCTGGTGGTACTTCTCGGCGATGTGGGCGATGAGGGGGCGCTTTTCCAGGACTTCCTCCACCAACCGGGGGAGCTTGCGCATCTCCTTAAGGAGGCGCTGGGCTTCCTCCTTGCTGAGGATCCCTCTCCTTCGGCCAAAGTGGACCGCCAGCATGGCCATGGCGGCCAGCATGGCCATGTAGGCCTTGGTGGAGGCCACCCCGATCTCGGGTCCCGCGTGGATGTAGAGGACGTCCTCCACCTCCCGGGTGATGCTACTGCCCTTGGCGTTGATGACCCCGAGGGTCCGCGCCCCCTTGCGCTTGGCCTCGCGCACGCCCTCCAGGGTGTCGATGGTCTCCCCTGACTGGCTGATGGCGATGGCCAGGGTCCTTTCGTCCACCACGGGATCGCGGTAGCGGTACTCGCTGGCCACGTCCCACTCCGTGGGGATGCGGGCCAGGGCCTCCAGGAGGTACTTGCCGTACCAGCCCGCGTAGGCGGCGGTGCCGCAGGCGATCACGTGGATGCGGTCGATGGCCTTGGGGTCCAGGCTGAGCCCCAGGTCCACGTCCCCCTCTTCCTCCCGCAGGCGGCCCCCCAGGGTGTTTTCCAGGACCCAGGGCTGCTCGTAGATCTCCTTGAGCATGTAGTGGGGGAAACCCCCCTTCTCGGCGGCCTCGAGGGTCCAATCGATCTCCACGGCTTCCCGCTCGAGGGGGTTGCCCTGAAGGTCGGTGACCTCCACCCCTTCCCGGGTGATCCGGGCCAGGTCCCCATCGTGGAGGAAGACCATCCGGCGGGTGTAGGGCAAGAGGGCGGGCACGTCCGAGGCCAGGAAGTTCTCCCCCTCCCCTAGGCCGATGACCAGGGGGCTCACCGTGCGGGCGGCCACGATCTCCTGGTGGTCCTCGTGGGCCACCACCACCGCGTAGGCCCCCCGCACCTCCTTTAGGGCCTCCTTCAGGGCTTGGAAAAGGTCGCCTTGGTACTTCTCCTCTATGAGGTGGGCCAGGACCTCGCTGTCGGTTTCCGAGGTGAAGCGGTGCCCCCGGGCCTTCAAGGCTTCTTTGAGCTCCAGGTAGTTCTCGATGATGCCGTTGTGGATCACGGCGATCCGGCCGTCCTCCGTGGTGTGGGGGTGGGCGTTGGGGTCGGTGGGGGCCCCGTGGGTGGCCCAGCGGGTGTGGCCGATGCCCAAAGGCCCCTCCAGGTGCTCCTCCTTGAGGGCGCTTTCCAGAGCGGCAAGCTTCCCCGAGCGCTTCACCACCCTAAGCCCCGCCGGGGTCCTCACCGCCACCCCGGCGGAGTCGTACCCCCGGTACTCCAGCCTCCTAAGGCCATCTATGAGCACATCCGTGGCGTTCCGGAAACCGATGTAGCCTACAATCCCACACATAGCGCATCCTTGTGGGTGGCCAGGCGCTAGGCCACCCCCCTTTTCCCCGTTGTTTCGCCCTGCCCCGCAGTTGTCCCCGGAAGGCGTCTTCCTTAGGGCTTTCCCTTGGGGCTTTTCGCAGGCGGGCGGGGCGGGCACACCCCGGGCGGCATCCGCGGATTCCTCGATCTTTCCCGGTTTCCCGGTTATCCCCTTGATCGGGGTCCGCCACCTCGTCAGGCCCCTTTGGGGCCCCCTGCGCTTCCCGCCTTCCTAAGTCTGGCTAGGATTTTTCCTGCCTTCCCACCTCCCCTCCGGGGGAGTATAGCAAACCTTAAGGCCGGGGATGCTTGACAAGGCCCGGGTGAGGCTTTTATGATACCAGCGGGCGCAAGGTGAAATTTCTCGGCGAGAGGCCACGCCCTGCGTCCCGGAAAGCACCCTTTGGGGAGGAAACGCGGCAACTCGCTCAAAAGGTGCTTCCGAAACCCTAAAGGGGGTGTAAGGAAGTATGAAGAAAAGGCTAGTGATGCTACTGGCGGGGCTTTTGACCGTGCTCTCCATGGGCTTCGGTCTAGCCCAGTTCTCCGATGTGCCCGCCGGGCACTGGGCCAAGGAGGCGGTGGAGGCCCTGGCGGCCAAGGGGATCATCGTGGGCTTCCCCGACGGCACCTACCGGGGCAACGAGACCCTCACCCGTTACCAGGCGGCCCTCATCATCTACCGCCTCCTGCAGCAGATTGAGGAGGAGCTGAAGGCCAAGGGCGAGTCCCCCACCTTGGAGGCCATGTCCCCCGAGGACATTGAGGCCCTGAAGAACGCCGTTCAGGAGCTGGCCGCCGAGCTGGCCGCCTTGGGCGTGCGGGTCTCCGCCCTCGAGGACAGCGCCGCCACCAAGGAGGACATCGCCCGCCTCGAGGCCCTGATCGAGGAGCTGAAGGCCCAGCCCATGCCCGAGCCCGGCATGGACCAGGCCGCCCTGCAGGACCTGGCCGACCGGGTGGAGGCTGCCTCCATCGCCGCCGACACCGCCTTGGCCCAGGCCCAGCAGCTGGCGGAGCAGCTGGAGGCCCTGGCCCAGGACGTGGAGGGGGTGAAGGGCGACCTGGCCGCCTTGCAGACCCAGGTGGAGGCCAACGCCCAGGCCATCCAGGCCCTCAACGAGCTGGCCGTCCTCCTGAACCAGGACGTGCTGGCCCTGCAGGACCGGGTGACCGCCCTGGAGAAGGGCCTGGCCGACCTCCAGGGGATCAACTTCGAGGAGTTCGCCTCCAAGGAGGACGTGGCCGCGGTGCAGGAGTTCGCCGCCGCCCTGCGCTCCGACCTGGTGGGCCTCTCCGAGAAGGTGAGCGCCCTCGAGGGGCGGGTGGCGGAGCTGGCCCGGGTGCAGTACAGCATCTCCGGCAGCCTCACCGCCACCTACGGGATGGTGACCCTGCAGGGGAGCAACTTCGACATCGACCGCCTCTTTGGCACGCCCTTCAGCACAGGGGTGTTTGGTGCTAGCCAGGTGGACTCCAGCGTACAGCTGGAGGACGTGGCCTCCCGTAACCTAACCAGCGGCGCGGCCACCCTGACCTTCGGGGTCAAGAACACCGCCCCCGCGGCCACGGGGGTGGCGGTCAGCGAGGCCAGCGCCACCCTGGGGGTGGCCATTTACGGGTCCACCTTTACGGCCACTCCTGCCCTTCGGCTTGATGCAGCTAGCGTCCGGGGCACCGTGGACGGCCAGGCCTTCACCGTGGCCTACAGCCGGGCCGCCAGCTCCTTCCGCTTCAACGACTACCTCTTCGTGAATAATAGTGACCCCGCTGGGCGGGAGACCCGCCAGGGTGTGGTGGCTGACGTTGACCTCAACAAACTTCCTCTCTCCCCCAAGGTGACCGTGGTGGCGGGGGTGAGTGATAGCACGGATAATGGCGGTACGGGTGGAAACCTCCAGGGAAATTACTTCGGCATCCGGGTGGCCACCAAGCCCTTTGCCGGGCTGGACTTGGCCCTGAGCTACGCGGCCAACGATGGCGGTGCTCCTCAGCCCAACCCCGTGCGTTCTGCCCTGGGGCTGGACGGCAGCCTGAAACTGGGCGACTTCTCCGTGAGGGGCCTCTTCGTCACCTCCAAGACTACCAACATCGGCAACTACTTCCAGGATTACTTTGACCCGGCTGTGGCCGACTGGGCCTACTACGTGCAGGCTGAGGCCAAGCTGGGCCCCTTGGGCCTGAAGGCCAACTACCGGGCCATCGACCCTGACTACGCGAACGGCGTGGCGGGGATGTCGGGTAGTCACGTGGCCTACTATGGCGGTGTTGCGGGCAAACAGTCCCCTGCTCCTTACCCGGCTGACGAGCGCGGTCTAGGGGCCAATCTCTCCGCCAACCTGGGCCCGGTAACTGTGGAGGTCAAGGGCGACAGCTACAACACCTACAACGCTCCTGCGGGCAACTTCACCACCGACCTGGGGGCCGCGGCTACCCTGGGCCTGCCCATGGCCTTCAGCCTGCGGGTGGCCTACGACACCAGCTTTAACAACGGGGCCAGCTACTTCGACCTCAGCAACCAGGCCTCCTCTACAGTCACGGGCACCCTGAGCCACGACGGCGGGGCCAAGGAGGCTCTGGTCAAGGACCTCAACCTCACCCTGCAGGGCACCTACGACACCATTGGCCAGACCTTTGGCCTCGCCGCCTACGGCACTTACAAGCTGGCCCTGGGGCCCCTCAGCCTGGACACCATTCTCTTCCGCTACGCCGATCCCAATACCGGCACCTCTGGCAACGAGACCCTCAAGGGCGGTCTCAAGGCCTCCGTGGACCTGGGTGGCCTCCTGCCCCTTAAGCCTAAGGTCCTGGGCGAGGTGGCAGCCCGGCAGACCGGCGGCGCCGGCGGTACTGAGGAGCTGAAGTGGAGCGCAGGCCTCTCCCTGGGCGAGTTCCTCTTCCCGGGCTCCAGCCTCGAGGCCCGCTACGCCCAGTACCGGGCGGCCAACGTGGCCAGCATGGCCGTGGGCGTGAACGACCATGCTTTCGCCGCCGATAAAGACGGGATTTACTCCGGTTCCGGTGGTGCCAGCGGTACCCTCTCGGGCTTCAACGTCACCTGGCGCTACTACGACTTCCGCGTGGACTACGGGGAGTACCTGCTGGAGCGCACCGCTCCCGCTCCTGCGGCTACCGACCGCGCCCGCACCTTCCGCGTGACCTACACCGTGCGCTTCTAGGCTGGAAGGCAACGAGGGCCCCCGTCCCGAGGCGGGGGCTCTTTTTTCCTCTCTCCGGGCGCCCTACACTAGGAAGGATGACTTTCCGCTACCTTGGCCCCGAGCCCAAGGGGGACCAGCCCAAGGCCATTCGCGAGCTGGTGGAGGCCTTAAGGGATGGGGAGCGCTACGTTACCCTCCTGGGGGCCACGGGCACGGGGAAGACGGTGACCATGGCCAAGGTGATCGAGGCCCTGGGGCGGCCTGCCCTGGTCCTAGCCCCCAACAAGATCCTGGCGGCGCAGCTGGCCGCGGAGTTCCGGGAGCTCTTCCCGGAAAACGCCGTGGAGTACTTCATCAGCTACTACGACTACTACCAGCCCGAGGCTTACGTGCCGGGGAAGGACCTCTACATCGAGAAGGACGCCAGCATTAACCCGGAGATCGAGCGCCTCCGCCACTCCACCACCCGTAGCCTCCTCACCCGGCGGGACGTGATCGTGGTGGCCTCGGTTTCCGCCATCTACGGCCTGGGGGACCCCCGGGAGTACCGGCAGAGGAACCTGGTGGTGGAAAAGGGACAGGTCTACCCCCGGGAGGCCCTCCTGGAGCGCCTTTTGGAGCTGGGCTACGAGCGGAACGAGATTGACCTGGCCCCAGGCCGCTTCCGGGCCAAGGGGGAGGTGCTGGAAATCTTCCCCGCCTACGACACCGAGCCCATCCGGGTGGAGCTATGGGGGGACGAGGTGGAGCGCATCCTGCAGGTGCACCCCATCACGGGGGAGAGGCTTAGGGAGCTTCCCGGCTTCGTCCTCTTTCCCGCCACCCACTACCTTTCCCCGGAGGGGCTGGAGGAGATCCTGAAGGAGATCGAGAAAGAGCTATGGGAACGGGTCCGCTACTTTGAGGAAAGGGGGGAGGTGCTCTACGCCCAGCGCCTCAAGGAGCGCACCCTCTACGACTTGGAGATGCTAAGGGTCATGGGCACCTGCCCGGGGGTGGAGAACTACGCCCGCTACTTCACGGGCAAGGCCCCGGGGGAGCCCCCTTATACCCTTCTCGACTACTTCCCCGAGGACTTCCTGGTCTTCCTGGACGAGTCCCACGTGACCGTGCCCCAGCTCCAGGGCATGTACCGGGGGGACTACGCCCGCAAAAAGACCCTGGTGGACTATGGCTTCCGCCTGCCCAGCGCTTTGGACAACCGCCCCTTGCGCTTCGAGGAGTTTTTGGAGCGGGTTTCCCAGGTGGTCTTCGTCTCCGCCACCCCGGGGCCCTTTGAGCTTGCGCATTCGGGGCGCATCGTGGAGCAGATCATCCGCCCCACGGGGCTTCTGGACCCTTTGGTGGTGGTGAAGCCCACGGAGAACCAGATCCTGGACCTCATGGAGGGCATCCGGGAAAGGGCGAAGCGGGGGGAGCGCACCTTGGTCACGGTGCTCACGGTGCGCATGGCGGAGGAGCTCACCGCCTTCTTGGTGGAGCACGGCATCCGCGCCCGCTACCTGCACCACGAGCTGGACGCCTTTGAGCGCCAGGCTCTGATCCGCGACCTGCGCCTGGGGCATTTTGACGCCCTGGTGGGCATCAACCTCCTGCGGGAAGGGCTCGACCTCCCCGAGGTTTCCCTGGTGGCCATCCTGGACGCGGACAAGACGGGCTTCCTAAGGAGCGAAAGGAGCCTCATCCAGACCATCGGCCGGGCGGCGAGGAACGCTAGGGGGGAGGTTTGGCTTTACGCTGACCAGGTTTCCGAGGCCATGGAGCGGGCCATCCGGGAGACGAACCGGAGAAGGGCGCTGCAGGAGGCCTACAACCGGGAGCACGGCATCGTCCCGGAGACGGTGCGGAAGGAGGTGCGGGCCATCATCCGCCCCGAGGGGTACGAGGAAGCCCCCCTGCCCGAGCCTGCCAGCGAGGACCTCAAGGAGCGGATCGCCGAGCTGGAGCTGGCCATGTGGCAGGCGGCGGAAGAACTGGACTTTGAACGGGCGGCGAGGCTAAGGGACGAGCTCAGGGCCCTCGAGGCCCGCCTGCAGGGGCTCGAAGCCCCCGAACCCGTGCCGGGAAGCCGCCGGAAGCGGCGCCGCCGCTAAGTACCCCGTCGTGGCTTGCGCCAAGACGGGGCCCCAAAGAGGCGATAAGCAAGCCGCTTTGGCCGATGGGAAAACCTTTGTGCGCGGGGGCTTAGGCCAAAAGGAGCACCGGGTTTTCCAGGTACAGGGCCACCCGCTCCAGGAGCTTTTTGGCCACGGGGCCTTCCAGCCCGGAGGCGGCGAGCACCCCCTCCTGGTAGAGGAAAAGGCTCGGACGGCCGGAGTGCACCTCCTCCTCCCCCGCGAAGCAAAGAAGCCCCTCCCCTTCCTCCCCCTCCTGCTGGTGGAAGAGGGCGAGGAAGCCACCCATGGGCCTTACGCCCCGCACCTCCTTCCCTGCCGCCTGTCCCAGGAGGGGCCTTAAGGGAAGCTCCAGCTCCGCCAGGGCCTTCTCCGCCGCCTTCAGCAAGAAGGGAAGGGGGTTATGGGGCACCCCGTGGGCTTGGTGGAAGGCTTCCAAGGCTGCCTCCAGCCTCCCGGGGTCAAACCGCAGGCGCTGCACCCGCAAGGGGAAGGGAGCAGGGCCCGGGGTGGCGGTGAGGCCCGGGGCCGGGCTGGGTGGGGGGACGGGGGCAACCGGGGGCGGGGGTTCTGGGGGAGGGGGTGCTTCCTCCAGGGCCTCGAGGGGTTCCGGGGAAGGGGCTTCCTGGGTTTCGCTGAGGAGGAGATCTTCCTCCAGTTCCAGTTCCTCCGGTTCAGGGGGAAGCATTGCCTCCTCGGCGGGAAGGAGGAGCTCCTCAAGTTCCTCCTCCGCGGGCTCGGGAGGAAGGGTTTCCTCTTCCTCCGGCCCGGAGGGGGAAGGGGCTTGGTCTTCCCGGGCGGGCTCCTCGGCCAGGAGGAGGTCCTCCTCCAGGTCTAGGTCCAGGTCCTCCAGGAGGGCGGGCTCGAGGTCCAGCTCCTCCTCCGCCACCTCCTCCACCGCCAAGGTGGGGGCCTTGGGGGTTTCGGGGAGGACGTCTTCCAGATCCACGCCCTCCCGGCTCAGGACCTCCTGTACCCGTTTCAGTTCCTCTTCCGGGGGAAGGGGCGGGGCTTCCTCGGGCATGGGGGGCAGGTCCACCTCCCCGGCCATCACCTTGGCCAGGAAGGCCAGGATGTCCCGCTCCACGATGGTGCCATCGGGGCCGGTCCCCTGGAGCCTGCGCCAGTCTATGCCGTTTTCCTCGGCAAGACGCCGGGCCAAGGGCGTGATCTTGGGTTCGGCCATCTTGGCCCTATGATAACAAAGTGGAAGCCGCTTTCGCTCAACTCCTGGTGGAGTACTGCCTCGAGGCCCAGGAAGGGGAGACCATTTTGGTGGAGACAGAGGTCCCGGCTTTGCCCCTCCTGCCCCATTTGAAACGGGCCTTCCTGAAACGGGGGGCCTACCCTGTTTTCCGCATAGGCTACCCCGGAGAGGGGCGGGATTTCCTCCTCTATGGGGGGGCTTGGCTGGAGAGGATACCGGAGGTGGAGCGCGCTCTTTATGAGAAAGCGGACAAGTTCCTGCGCATCCTTTCCGCGGAAAACCCCCTGGAGGGAGCCTCCCTGGACCCCGGGCTTTCGCTAAGGCACCAGCGGGCCTGGCGGCCCCTGGCCGAACTCCGCTTGAAAAAGCGCTGGACCCTCACCCTTTACCCCACGGTGGGCTACGCGGTGGGGGCGGGTATGGGGACGGAGGAGTTCCGGGAGTACCTTAAGGGGGCGTTATTCCTGGACCGGGAGGACCCGGTGGGCGCTTGGCGGGCCCTTTCCCGCTTCCAGGAGGCCTTGATCGGGAGGCTTTCCCAGGGGCGGGAGCTCCGCCTCCTGGCCCCGGGCACGGACCTGAGGCTTTCCGTGGCGGGGAGACGGTGGATCAACTCCGATGGCCGGCGCAACATGCCCTCGGGGGAGGTGTTCACCGGGCCCCTCGAGGATTCCGCCGAGGGGGAGGTGCGCTTCAACCTCCCCGCCTTCGTGGGGGGCAGGCGGGTGGAGGGGGTTTACCTGCGCTTCCAGGGGGGCGAGGTGGTGGAGGCCCGGGCGGAGGTGGGGGAGGAATACCTGCTGGCGGCCCTGGCCACGGATGAGGGGGCCAGGCGGCTCGGCGAGATAGGGATCGGCACCAACTTCGGCCTCACCCGGCCCACCGGCCTCATCCTCCTGGACGAGAAGATGGGGGGCACGGTGCACCTGGCCCTGGGCCGGAGCTACCCGGAGACCGGGGGCAAAAACGAGAGCGCCCTCCACTGGGACCTGGTCCTCTCCTTGGCGGAAGGGGCCCTCCTCCTGGACGGAAAGCCCTTGGTGGAGGAAGGGCGGTTCGTGGGGCTTCCCGAGCCTTACCCTGCCTAGAGGTCCTTGCGCTCGAAGACCAAAGCCGCCAGGAAGGCAAAGCCCAAGGTGTAGATGAGGAGGAGGGGCAGGCCGAGCCCCGCCACGCTGGGCCTTAAGTGAAGGTCCAAGTAGGTGGTGAGGAGGAAGGGGGTAAGGGGGGGGAAGGCCACCAGAAGGCGCATGAGAAGCAGGGTGGCCACCGCCGCCAGGGCGCTGGCCGTGGTGGAGAGGAAGACCGTGGCGTAGAGGAGGGCCAAGGCGGCGAGGGGCAAGAGGACGATCCCCGCCAGGAGGTGGGCGGAAAGGAGCTGGCCAAGGGCCTCTTGGGCGCTCAGAAAGCCTACCCCGGCGAACCCTCCTGCCCCAAGCCCCGTGCCCCCGTAGAACCCTCCTAGCCCGTGGGGCAGGCCCGCCAGAAGGCTTCCCAGGAAGCTTACCCCCAGGAGGACGAAGGGATATAGGAGGGCAGAGAAGAGCTTGGCCAGGATCAGCCGGGTCCGGGGGAGGGGGTGGAGGAGGAGGCTTTTCAAGGTGCCTTGGCTCACCTCACTGCCCAGGGATTCGCTGGCCGCCATCACCACCAGAAAGGGAAAGAGGAACTCCATCCCCGCCATCAGGCTTAGGGAAACCACCTGCCAGCCCGAGACCAGGACCAGGCCGTACACCTCCTTAAGCCCCGGGGCCAGGGCCCAGAGGAAGGGGAGGAGGAAGGCGGCCAGAAGGCCAAGGCCCACGGAACGGAGGCGGAAGAGCTTGTAGAGCTCAAAGACGAAGAGCCTAAGCATGCTTCACCCTCTCCTGGTAGTAGGCCATGAGGTCAAAGCGCTGGGGTCCCAGGGCCTGCACCCGGTAGCCCTCCTTGAGGAGGGCTTGCAGGACCACTTCGGGGCTCCCCTCAAAGAGGATGGCCCCGCCCTGCATCCGGGCCGAGGCCACCTGGGGAAGGGTCTTCAGGAGGGCCAAGGCGCCTTCCAGGGGGTGGGCCTCGAGGCGGAAGACCTCCCGTCCCTCCAGGACCACCTCGTCCAGAAGCCTGCCCCCTCCCAGGATGCCCACCTTGTGGGCGTAGGCGCTCACCTCCTGCAGGTGGTGGGTGGAAAGGAGGACCGCCACCCCCTCCCGGGCCAGCTCCTGCAGGAGGCCGTGGACCAGCTCCACCCCTTCGGGGTCGAGGCCGCTGGTGGGCTCGTCCAGGACCAGGACCCTGGGCCGGTGGAGGATGGCCGCCGCCAGGCCCAGGCGCTGGCGCTGGCCCAGGGAATAGCTTCCCACCTTCTGGTCGGCCACGGCGAGGAGCCTTAAGCGAGCCAGTACCTCCGTGATTCGGCCTTCCTCCTTCACCCCGGCCAGATAGGCCCGCATCCTGAGGTTCTCCCGGCCCGTGAGGTAGGGATAGAAGGCGGCCGGAGCCTCCACCACCGCCCCCAGGTGGCGCCGGGCCTGGGGGGTTTGGTGCACGTCCTCCCCCAGGAGGAGGGCCCTTCCCTCGCTGGGAAAGGCCAGGCCGGTGACCAGGCGTATAAGGGTAGTCTTGCCCGAGCCGTTGGGTCCTGCCAGGGCGTAGACCTCCCCGGGGCGCACAGAGAGGTTTATCTTCTCCAGGATGGGCTTGCGCCCGTAGCGCTTGCCCAGGCCCTCTAGCCTCAGGGCTTCCATGGGTGCTATACTACCCAAGCCCCCGGTCCAGCGCGACGGTCCGGGCGCGAACCGGGTCAGGTCCGGAAGGAAGCAGCCCTAAGCGCCATGGGTCGGGTGCCGCTGGGGCGCCGGGGGCAGTTATCCACAAGGTTATCCACAGGCAAAAGAACCCATGGATAGTGGATCCAGAAGCAAAAAGGGCCTTGGGGACGAGGTTTTTTCTCACTGCCTTTCCTTGGCTTGGATGCGGACCACACCCTTTTCCACAAGCCGGGCCACCTCCTCCGGCGTATAGCCTGCTTCCCTCAGCACCGCCTCCGTGTGCTCCCCCAAAAGGGGTGGGGGAAGGGAGGGGCCTGCGGGCGTTCGGGACAGGAAGCGCAAGGGGCTCGCCAGGGTGGGAAGGGCGCCCAAGAGGGGGTGGCTAAGGGTCCAGACCGCTTCCCGGGCCTGGGCCTGGGGGTCCTGGAAGGCCTCGGCCAGGTTGTTCACGGGGGCGGCGGGAATGCCCGCCTCCTTGAACCTTTCCAGCCAGTATCCGCGGGGGCGGGTCTTGAGGGCGGCGGAAACCGCCTCCACCACCTCCCTGCGGTGTTCCACCCTCTGGGCGTTTTGCGGGAAGCGCTCCCAAAGCCCGGGCAGCTCCAGCACCTGGCAGAGCCGCCGGAACTGCTCGTCGTTGCCCACCGCCAGCACCAGCCAGCCGTCCGCCGCGGGGAAGGCCCCGTAGGGCACGATCTGGGCGTGGGCGTTGCCCAAGCGTCCCGGGGGCCTACCCGTGAGGAGGTAGCTCTCCCCCAGGTTCGCCAGGGCAAAGAGGCCCACGTCGAAGAGGGAGAGGTCGATGTGCTGCCCCAAGCCGCTTCGCTCCCGCTCGTACAGGGCGGCCAGGACTGCCACCGCCCCCATCATCCCCGTCATCACGTCGATCCAGGCCACCCCCACCTTCATGGGGGGGCCTTCCGGTTCCCCGGTCACGGACATGATGCCGGTGTAGCCCTGTAAGGCGGCGTCATACCCCGGTTCCTGGGCCCTCGGGCCCGTGTGGCCGAAGCCGGTGATGGAGAGGTAGACCAGGCGGGGGTTAAGCTCCCGCAGGCTTTCGTAGTCCAGGCGGTACCGCTTGAGGTCCCCGGTTTTGAAGTTCTCCACCAGCACGTCGGCCCTTTGGGCCAGCTTCCGCACCGCCTCCTGGCCCTCGAGGGCCTTGAGGTCCAGGGCCAGGCTCTTTTTACCCCGGTTGACGGAGAGGAAGTAGGCGCTTTCCCCCTTGGCAAAGGGGGGGCCCCAGCCCCGGGTCTCGTCCCCCCAGGGGGGTTCCACCTTGATCACCTCCGCTCCCAGGTCGGCCAGGATCATGGTGCAAAGGGGCCCGGCCAGCACCCGGGAGAGGTCCAGGACCTTGATGCCGGAAAGGGGCCTCATGGGGGCATCTTACGGCGTATAGTGGGGTCGTGGTCCGGGGCTTGCGGCACCTCTTCGTCTTCCTGGTCCTCCTCTTCGTCCTCCTCCCCTTCCTCTGGATGGCCTACGCCGCCTTCATGCCCAAGGAGGCGGTGTATTCCGGGGAGCTTTTCTCCCAGGTGGGCTTCAGCCTGGAGAACGTGCGGGGCCTGTCCCGGGAAGGCTTCTGGGAGCGGCTCCTCTTCTCCCTGGGGCTCTCCTCGGGGGTGGTGATCCTCCAGCTCCTCACCGCCCTCCTGGCGGCCTACGCCCTGCGGGCGGGGCTGGGGCTTCTCCCCTTCTACCTGGTGCTCATGGCCATCCCGGCGGAGCTCCTCTTGGTGCCCCTTTACGGCATCCTGAAGGGGCTTTCCCTTCTGGACACCGTCTGGGCCTTGGTCCTGCCCTTTGCCGCCAGCCCCTTTGTCGTCTACCTGGTCTACCAGGCCATGCGCGCCGTGCCCGAGGAACTTCTGGAAGCGGCCCGGCTGGACGGGGCGGGGCACCGGGTGCTTCTTTTCCAGATCCTTTTCCCCTTGGTGCGGCCCACCCTGGTGGCGGCAGGCGTCCTGGCCTTTGCCGCCCACTGGAACCTGGTGCTTTACCCCCGGGTGGTGGTCTCGGACCCAAGGTTTTGGACCCTGCAGACCTGGCTCACGGACCTGCAGCGCAAGTACCCCACGGACTGGGGCCTGCTCTCGGCGGCGGCCCTCTTTTCCGTGCTCCCCATTATCCTCCTCTACCTGGCCTTCGAACGGCGGGGGGTGGCCACCTTTGAGGAGGGGCTCAAGGGGTAGCCCTGAACCGCTCCCGTAGGGCCTTGAGCCTTTCCCGCACCCGCTCTTCCCAGCCTTCCCCGGTGGCTTCATAGAGGCGGAGGCCCTCGAGGCCCTCCGGCAGGTAGGCCTGGGCGAAGCTCCCCTCCTTGTCCTCGTGGTAGTAGGCGTAGCCTCGGCCGTGGCCCAGGGCCTTGGCCAGAGGGGTGGGGGCGTTTCTAAGGTGGAGGGGCACGGGGGCCTCGGGGTGGGCCTTGGCCGCTGCTTCCGCCCTTTGCCAGGCGGCGTAGACGCTGTTGGACTTGGGGGCCAGGGCCAGGTAGATGGCGGCCTCCACCAGGGCAAGCTCCCCTTCCGGGCTCCCCAAGGCCTCGTAGGCCTCCTTGGCGGCCACAGCGAGCCTTAAGGCCAGGGGGTCGGCCAGGCCCACGTCCTCCGCCGCCACCCGGATGAGGCGGCGGGCCAGGTAGCGGGGATCGGCTCCGGCCTTAAGGAGCCTGGCCAGGTAGTAAAGGCTTGCGTCCACATGGCTTCCCCGAAGGCTTTTATGGAGGGCGGAGACCAGGTCGTAGAAGTGGTCCCCACCCCGGTCCATGGCGAAGCGCTCCGAACCCAGGGCCTCCCGGACGCTCTCCTCGTCCACCCGTCCGAAGCTGGCGGCGAGCTCCAAGGTGTTGAGGGCGAAGCGGGCATCGCCCCCAGCGGCCTGGGCCAGCAACCTCAAGGCCCCCTCCTCGTAGGGGGTGCCGGGGAGGCCCCGGGGGTCCGTGAGGGCCTTCTTGAGGAGGGTGAGGAGGTCCGTTTCGGAAAGGGGTCTTAAGGGGAAGAAGCGGAGGCGGGAGCGGAGGGCAGGGGTGAGCTCAAAGGCAGGGTTTTCCGCGGTGGCCCCGATGAGGGTGAGGAGGCCCGATTCCAGGTGGGGCAGGAGGGCGTCCTGCTGGGCCTTGTTGAAGCGGTGGACCTCGTCCAGGAAAAGGACCAGTCCGCCTTCCCGCCGGGCCCTCTCCACCGCTTGCCGCACCTCCTTGAGCCCCGCCTCCACCGCGGAGATGTGCAAGAAGGGCTTGCCTACCCCCTCGGCCAGGAGGCGGGCCAGGGTGGTCTTGCCCGTCCCCGGGGGGCCGAAGAGGACCATGGAGGCGAGCCTCCTGCTCTCCAGCATCCGCCGCAGGAGTCCCCTTGGCCCCGTGAGGTGGGGCTGGCCCAGGACCTCATCCAGGGAGCGGGGCCTAAGGCGCTCGGCCAAGGGCTCCATCCTCCCCATCCTAAAGTGTTGGCGCATGGGGCTTGCCTCAGCAGGTAAGGGAAAGGGCCATGCCCAAGGCCTTTCTGGGCCCCCCTCGTGAGGGGGTACTTAAGCCCAGGGCAGGGGGGACGTGGTAGGCTGGGGGCGAGCATGCGCTGGCTGTTCCTCTTGCCCTGGGCCCTCTTCCTCTTGGGCCTATCGCCCCTGGCCTTTTTGGAGCCTTCGGGCCAGGTGGAACGGGGCCTTTGGCTTCTCGCCTTGGCTCTGGCCTTGGCGGCGGTGGCCAGCCTGTACTCCCGCTTCCCCGTGGCCTATGGGGTGCAGGCGTTTTTGGTGGCGGGTTTAGGGTTTTTGGCCTTTCAGGCAGCTTTGGAGAGCGCTCTCCTGCTCACGGGGGCAGAGGCTTCGGGGTTCACGGTCTTAGGGGGGTTCCTGGGGGCCTTGGCCTTGGGGGGAGCCTTCGTCCTGGGCACGGGAAAGGAGGCCCCCCTTTTGCCCGCTTTGGAGGGGGTAGGGGGGCGGGAGGACCTTCTGCGCCTGGCGGGGGCCCTGGAGGGCCTGGCCCTAAGGCGGCCCCTGGTCTTGGTGTACCTCTCCACCTCTGCCCCGCCGGAGCGGCTTCAGGGCGAACTGAGGCGGGGGGACCTGGCCTTCCGTCTCAATGGGGGATACCTCTTGGTGCTTCAGGGAAGCCGCCCCGAGGACGCCGCCGGGCTTCTGCGGCGCCTTAAGGAGCGCTTTCCCCTCTCGGCCTATGCGGTGGAGCGCTGGCGGGGGGGGAGCTTGGAGCGGGTGCTGGCCCGTCTCGAGGCCGAGGCTCTGTTGCAGACCTGAGGGGGGCCGGTTTTGGTGTAGCTGCCACCGCATACACCATCGCCTGGGTGTACCGGTTTTCCCTTTACCTTGCTCCGGTGGCACCTCCTTCTTCTTACCCTTAGCCTTAAGGAGGTTCGCCATGGAACAGGCCAAGGAGATCAGCCAGGCGTGGCAGGAGGCCCTGGAAACCTACGGGGAGCGGGAAGAGGAGTAAAAAAGCGGGGAAGCCCAGGCCGGACCCCAGAGGTCCGGCCATACCTTTCCTTTTTGCGGGCTCTCCCCTCGGGTTGGGGTTAGCGGCCCACCAGGCGCTTCCGTGTTGAGGGATCCAGCACCTTCTTGCGCAGGCGCAGGCTCTTGGGGGTCACCTCCAGGAGCTCGTCCTCCGCCAAAAACGCCAGGGCCTCCTCCAGGGAGAGCCGTCTCGGGGGGGTGAGGCGGATGTTCTCGTCGGAGCCGGCGGCACGCACGTTGGTGAGCTTCTTGGCGAGGGTGACGTTCACGTCCAGGTCGTTTTCCCGCACGTGCTCCCCCACGATCATGCCCACGTAGACCTCGGTGCCCGGCTCAATGAAAAACTGCACCCGCTCCTGCAGGCGGTTCAGGCTGTAGGCGGTGGCCACCCCCGCCTCCATGGCCACGGCGCTTCCCGTGGTGCGGGTGGGAATGGGGCCGGCCTCGGGGCCGTAGCCGTGGAAGGTGTGGCTCAGGAGGCCTTCTCCCCCGGTAAGGGAGAGGAAGAGGCTACGGAAGCCGAAAAGGGCCCGGGCTGGGATGACGAACTCCGCCCGCACCCTTTCGCCCACCTCCATGTGGACCATCTCCGCCCGCCGGGCCCCTAAGGCCTCCATCACGCTGCCAAAGCGGTCCTGGGGCACCTCCACCACCAGGAGCTCGTAGGGCTCGAGGCCGTCTTTGGTGAGCACCCGGGGCTGGCCCACGCTGAACTCGTAGCCCTCCCGGCGCATGGTTTCCAGGAGGATGGCCAGGTGAAGCTCCCCCCGGCCCCTAAGCTCAAAGACCTCGGGGCCCACCTCCTCCACCTGGAGGGCCACGTTGGTGCGAAGCTCCTTCATGAGGCGCTCCTTCAGCTTCTGGCCCGTCACGTGCGCTCCCTCCCGCCCGGCGAAAGGGGAGGTGTTGGCCGTAAGGGTGAGGGCCACGGTGGGCTCGTCCACCTTAAGGCGGGGAAGGGCCTCAGGGGCTTCTTTGGCGGCCAGGGTGTCCCCGATTCCCACGCCCTCCACCCCGGCCACGGCCACGATATCCCCGGGAAGGCTTTCCTCCACCTCCACCCGCTCCAGGCCCTGGTGGGTATAGACCGCTACCACCCTGGCGGAAAGGACCCCGTCCTCCTTCAAGATGGCCACGCTTTCCCCCTTGCGCACCTTCCCCCGGGCCACCTTGCCGATGGCGATCCGCCCCAGGTAGGGGGAGTGGTCCAGGTTGGCCACCAGAAGCTGGAAGGGCCCTTCCTCCCACCTGGGTGAGGGGATGTGCTCGAGGATGGTTTGGAAAAGCTCCGAGAGATCTTCTTTGGGCGCTTCCCGCCAGGCCCGGCCCTCCCGGCCGATGGCGTAGAGGTAGGGGAAGTCCAGCTGCTCCTCCGTGGCCCCCAGCTCCACCATCAGGTCAAAGGTGAGGTTCAGCACCTCGTCGGGGCGGGCCTCCTTCTTGTCCACCTTGTTGAGGACCACGATGGGCTTGAGCCCAGCCTCTAGGCCCTTCCGCAGAACGAACCGGGTCTGGGGCATGGGGCCCTCGGCGGCGTCCACCAGGAGGAGCACCCCGTCCACCAGGGAGAGGGCCCGCTCCACCTCCCCGCCGAAGTCCGCATGGCCGGGGGTGTCCACGATGTTCACCTTCACCCCGTCCCAGACCACCGCGGTGTTCTTGGCCAGGATGGTGATGCCGCGCTCCCTCTCCAGGTCGCCGGAGTCCAGGATGCGCTCCCCTTCCTCTTTGGAAAGGGCCTTGGCCTGGCGGAGCATGGCGTCCACCAGCGTGGTCTTGCCGTGGTCCACGTGGGCAATGATGGCGATGTTTCGGATCTCCATGGGTGCACCCAATCCCCCCACTTTACCACGGGCGGGCACGTAGGATAAGGGCATGGTGGTGGCCACCTTCTCCCTGGTGGCCCGGGACCCGGAAACGGGGGACCTGGGCGTGGCCGTGGCCAGCAAGTTCCTGGCGGTGGGGGCGGTGGTGCCCTTCGCCCGGGCAGGGGTGGGGGCCATCGCCACCCAGTCCTACGCCAACCCCCGCTTTGGGCCGCAGGGCCTTGCCCTTCTGGAGCAGGGGGCGAGCCCGGAAGGGGTCCTGGAAGCCTTCCGCCGCACCGACCCCGGGCTGGAGCGGCGCCAGTTCGGCCTGGTGAGCGCCAAGGGCGAGGCCCTCACCTTCACCGGGGCGGAGTGCCACCCCTGGGCCGGGGGGCTTTCCGGAGAGGGGTACGCTGCCCAGGGAAACCTCCTCTCGGGTCCCGAGGTGGTGGAGGCCATGGTGGAGACTTTTTTGCGGGAAGAGGGCACTCCCTTTCCCGAGAGGCTTCTCTTGGCGCTCAAGGCGGGGGAGGTGGCGGGAGGGGATAAGCGGGGCAAGCAGTCCGCGGCGCTTCTTGTGGTGGGGGAAGGAAAAGGGTACGGGGGGCTTTGGGACCGCTACATCGACCTCCGGGCCGACGACCACCCCGAGCCCGTGGACGAGCTCTTCCGCCTCCTCTCCCTTCACCGCCTCCTCTTTGAAAGGCCCCGGGAAAAGCGCCCCCTCACCGAGGAGGAGGTGCGCTGGCTGCAGAGGGTCCTCCGGGCCCAGGGGCTTTATGCGGGGGAGGCCCACGGGGTCTTTGACCGGGCCACGGAGGAGGCCCTTTTGGCCCTCGTGGGCATGGAGAACCTGGAAGAGCGCTACGGGGGAGGCCCGGAGGTGGACGAGGCCACCTTGGCCTACCTGAAGGAGAGGTACCCATGGAGCTAGGGGCGGGGGGCGTGGTCTTCAACGGGAGGAAAGAGGTGCTCCTCCTGCGCGACCGCATGGGCTTCTGGGTCTTCCCCAAGGGACACCCCGAGCCGGGGGAGAGCCTCGAGGCGGCAGCGGTGCGGGAGGTCTGGGAGGAAGCCGGGATCCGGGCGGAGATCCTCCTGCTCCTCTTCCCCACCCGCTACGTGAACCCCAAGGGGGTGGAGCGGGAGGTGCACTGGTTCCTCATGCGGGGGGAGGGGGAGCCCAGGCTGGAGCCGGGGATGACCGGGGCGGGCTGGTTCAGCCCCGAGGAGGCCCGGGGCCTTCTCTCCTTCCCCGAGGACCTCAGGCTTTTGGAGGTGGCCCTTGAGCGTCTACCGCTTTGAGGACAAGACCCCCAAGGTCCACCCCACGGCCTTCATCGCCCCCGGGGCCTACGTGGTGGGGGCGGTGGAGGTGGAGGAGGGGGCCTCCATCTGGTTCGCTGCCGTGGTGCGGGGGGATCTGGAGCGGGTGGCCATCGGCCCGGGCACTAACGTGCAGGACGGGGCCGTCCTTCACGCCGACCCAGGCTTTCCCTGCCTTTTGGGGGCCCGCGTGACCGTGGGCCACCGGGCGGTGGTCCATGGGGCGGTGGTGGAGGAAGGGGCCCTGATCGGCATGGGGGCGGTGGTGCTCAATGGGGCCCGCATCGGCAAGGACGCCGTGGTGGGGGCGGGGGCGGTGGTGCCCCCGGGGATGGAGGTGCCCGCGGGGATGCTGGCCTTGGGGGTTCCGGCCCGGGTGGTGCGCCCGGCAGAGCCTCCGGGGAACGCCCCCCGCTACCGGGCCCTGGCGGAGCGCTACCGGGTGGGTCTCTTCCCCGTGGACCCGCCCCGGCGCTACCGCCTCACCCTGCGGGGCCAGGACGCCCTGAACCCCTTTAGCGAGCTGCACCTGCGCCTCAAGCGGAGCCGGAAGGAGGCCCTCGAGGCCCTGCAGCGGGTGGCCCAGGGCTTTCCCCTGGCTCCGGAGGCGGCTTCGCCCCTCCTGGAAGAGGGCCTCATCGTTCCCGAGTGAGCCCGGGGCCACACAGGGGATGGCGCATAGGGGGGACCATGGAAGGCAGAATGGTGGAGATCGAGGAAACCGGGCTGACCTTTGAAACCGAAGTGGACTTGGATCGCCTTCAGCGCCTGGCGGCGGAGTGGCTGGAGGTGATCGGGGAGGAGCCCTCCCGGGAGGGGCTCTTGAAGACCCCCGAGCGGGTGGCCAAGGCCTGGGCCTTCCTCACCCGGGGCTACCGCCAGAGCCTCCAGGAAATCGTGAACGGGGCGGTCTTCCAGGCCGAAGGCAGCGAGATGGTGGTGGTGAAGGGCATCGAGTTCTACTCCATGTGCGAACACCACATGTTGCCCTTCTTCGGCCAGGTGCACATCGGCTACATTCCCGACGGGAAAATCCTGGGGCTTTCCAAGTTCGCCCGCATCGTGGACATGTTCGCCAGGAGGCTCCAGGTGCAGGAGCGGCTGGCGGTGCAGATCGCCGAGGCCATCCAGGAGGTCCTCCAGCCCCTAGGGGTGGGGGTGGTGGTGGAGGGGGTCCACCTGTGCATGATGATGCGGGGTGTGGAGAAGCAGCACTCCCGCACCGTCACCAGCGCCATGCTGGGGGTTTTCCGGGAAAGCCAGAAAACCCGGGAGGAGTTTCTAAGCCACCTCAAGTGACCTCCTCCCGTCCTAAGTCCTCTTCCGCTGGGGATGGGCCGGGGTTTGTGAGGGTAGCGGAAAACCCCCTGCAGGCGCAGGGGGTTTGGACCGTTACTCGGGGGGTTGCGGCGGTGCGGGCACCTCGCATCCCGGCACAGCCATCTGCGGGGCCAAGGTCTGCACGTTTACCGGGATTTCCGCGTTCCCCACGCCTTCCACGTGGAGGCGCAGGATGCCGCTTTGCGCCCCTTGGGGAACGCGGAACATGAGGGTGGCCGGGTTCTCTGCCTGGGTGATCTCAGGGGACTCGGCGGGGAGGCCGGGTTCGGGGGGGAAGAGGGCGTGGTTGGCGCCGCTGTCCCACTCCGCCTGGGTACCGAAGGTGTTGCCCTTAAGGGCCATCCAGTCGCCGGCTTGTACGGTGCACCCGGAGACCACATCGGGTTGAACGCTTTGGATGCGCAGGTTCCCCGTGGTCTTGATGCCTTGGGGGGCAGTGCAGGCCGCGAGGGCCAGAAAGACAAGCCAAAAAGCCTTTTTCATGTTGGCCTCCTAAAACCCCCGGGCGGCCAGAGGCCGCCCGGGACAAAGGGCTCACTCGCTACAGTGGCCGGGGCCGATCAGGCCATTGTTGTAGCTGTCCAGGGTGGCGGCGTACCCCTTGGCCTGGTTGGCCAGGGTCTTGCTCAGGGAGTCGCTGGGCCTATAGGTGCCGAAGAAGCTTTCCGCCCAGGCCATGGCGGCGTCCACCGCTGGGGTGGTGGCGGCCCCCTTCAGGAGGTTCAGCTTGGCAGCGATGAACTGGTGGGCCAGGATGTAGTAGGCGTTGCCCCCGGAGGAGGAGGTCCAGAGGACCTGGTAGTAGCTTTGGCCGGAGAGGTAGAAGATTGTGTCCTCGCCGAGCTTGGCCCAGATACTGTCGTAGGGGGCGGGGCCGTACCGGGAGTGGGTCTTCCAGTAGCCCTGGGTGAGGGTGCAACCTCCGGCACAGGGCACGGAAACCTTTACCGTGGCCGAGGCGGAACCCTGGGTCTGGGTGGTGGAGGTGGTGAAGGTGGCGGTGTTGTCCACCTGGTACTCCCCGCATTGGTCAAACTTAACCCAGCGCTCAAAGAAGTAGGTCTGGGAGATGACCCCTTCGGGGGTGATGCCGCTGATGGCGCTCACCAAGGTGGCGGAGGGGTCTTGCACCGTCACGCTCCCGTCCACCACCTCGGCGGGGGCGGTGAAGGCAAAGCTGGCCTGGGCGGAGGCCGTGCCGCTTTCCCCGCCCGCACTCCAAGCCACCGTGGCGGTGTTGGTCCGGCTTTGCCCGTTGGGCAAGGCTTGGCTGTAGGTGCAGCTAAGGGTTTGTCCCGCAGGTAGGGTGTAGGGGAAGGTGACCCCGCAGTTTAGGGTTAGGCTCTCCCCTGTGGAAAGGGTATCGCTAGGGGTTTGAAGGACCACATCCACGGCGCCCGTGTTCTTGATGGCAACCGTTCCCTTCACCTTGAAGTCCGAGTCCATGGGGGTGCCCACCAGGGAAACCGCGTACTTCACCAGGTAGCTCTGCCCTGAAGCCAAGGTAAGGGTCCCGCCTGCGGGATCCGTGACCTTCTTCTCCATGGTCCAGCGGTAGGTGCGCTTGAACTCGGGCACCGCCGTTTTTTCCACCGTCACCGAGGCCCCCACCGCCACCTGGGGCTTGACGCCTTGGGGGACCTGGGAGCAGGCTCCAAGGAGCCCTGCTGCTAAAAGAACCGCGTGCCAATACCGCATACCAATCCTCTCCTTTCCTGAATCCTTTACCTCAATGGTTCGCGCTCTCCGAGGGGATGGCCAGGTCCAGTTCTCCCAGCGTTTCCCCATCGGCCAGCACCAAAAGGGTGTAGTGACCGGGGCTTAAGGGCACTTCCCCGGTCCAGGTGTAGCCGTCCTCGCTTTTTAGGGCGAAGCTTTGGCCCTTTTCCGTAAGGGCTACCTGGGTAGCCCGGAAGCGCAGGGTGATCTTTACCTTAGGACCTTCTAGGGAGCTGGGGCTGTAGAGGGAGCCGGCGACCAGCCGGAGGAAAAGGGGAGCCTCGGTCTCCTCCTGCCCCTTGGCGGCTTTCACGGTCAGGGTATGGAACCCAGGGGCCAAGGGCAGACGTATCCGGGCGGTGTAGTAGTTTCCCTCCTGGCGGACTAGGGTTACTGGGCCCGAGGGGAGATCCAGCCAGACCCGCTCCGCTTCTCCTTGGACCAGGGCCTTGACCTCCACCTCGGCTCCGGCGATGGGGGTGGAAGGGTCGGCGGTGGCCACCAGGCTCAGACGGCCTGCGGTATAGGTCACCTCCACCTCCCGCCTGGGGGGAATGGCCACCACCTGGATCGCCTTAGGGGGTAGGCTGGGGTCTACCTGAACCTGGATGGCCTCTTCGCCGCGGTAGCCCTCGGGCAGGTAGCGGGCATCAGGATAGATCCGATATTCCCCGCGGAAAAGCCCGCCGATGAGGGCTCGGCCATTGGCGTCCGCCCGGGTGCACCGCTTCACCACCCCCTCGGCGCAGACGCCGGCGAAGGCCAGGCCCTGCTCGTTTCCGCCGTCCAACACCTGGACCGCCAGGGTGGTGGCGGGAGCAAAGGGCAGGTTCTTCTCCAGGCTGGCGTTCAAGGTGACCTGTACCCGCTCCTCCCCCAAGAGGGCCAGGGTGGCGGGAAGGTTACCGAAAAAGAGGACGCCCTCGCCAGCAGCGGTGAAAAGGCGGTAGCGGCCCTGGGCGTCGGTGGTTTCGCAGGTCTTTCCCAGGCAGACCCTCAGGCCCGCTAGAGGTGCCTCGCCTGGATCCAGGCGCCCGTTCAGGTTCTCGTCGCGGAAGGCCTGGCCCGCCACCTCGCCTCCCTTGCGGCCGCCGAAGAGGTCCACCACCTCTTTGGGGGTGGTGAAGGTGAAGGTTTGCGTGTAGGCCAGGCTCAGGCCAAAGTCATGGCGGATCCCGGCTTCTTCCAGGATGAGGGTGTAGGAGGCTCCTAGGGAAAGACTGGGTTCCAGGAAGTTGCGCTGGAATAGGGAAAGGCCAAAGCGCTGGCTCGCGCTTTCTTCCAGGCGGTACTCGTAAGAGAGGCGGGTTTGCAGACTTCCCGGCCAGAGCTGGTTCCAGGCAGCCCCGTAGAGGGTGAGGTCCTTTTCCGTGCCCCGCTTTGCCAGGTACTGCCCCTCGAGGCTTCCCCCGCTCAAGGCCAGCCGGAGCAAGAGGCTCCCTTCCAGAAGGGGATTTTCCTGCAGAAGGTACCGGAGGTAGCCGGAGAGGTTCAGGTCGCGGGTTCCCAGGGTGAGGCCGGCTTGGTAGCTCTGGTTCTCGGGGGCTTCCCCGGAAAGCCTTCGGTTCAAGCCGTAGACCAGGCTGAGGCTTCCAGTGTACACCCCAGGTTCGCCGAAGGCGGTGCTGAGGCTTGGGGCCAGGCCATAACCCCGGTTTTCCCCTTGCTGCCGGTAGCTACCCGTGAGGCTTAGGAGGGCCCCGGCTACGGGCTGGGCGTAGAGGGTGAGCTGGTTTTGCCAAAGGCCCTGGCTGGGGCCAAGCTGCCAGCTGGTGCTTCCCCGAAGGCCCAAGGGGTAGAGGTTCCGGGTGCCTCCCGCCAGGCCCAGGGTGTGAAGGCCCGCCAGGGGTATGCCGCCGTAGCTTTGCACCAGCTCCAAATCCTGGGTCTGCCAGGTGAGGCTTTGGCTCAAGCCCAGGGAAAGGCGGTAGCCCTCCCCGGTCTGGCCGCTGAGGTCGGTGCCGAGGCTCAGGTTGAAGCCTCCCTCCAGGGGGAGCCGGTAGCGCAGGCTGAGGTTGTCCTGCCGGCCCGTGGGGGTGGTCTGGGTGGAGAGGGCCCCCTGGAGGTCCAGGCTCTTGTCCAGGCTCACCGCGCTGGCCCTAAGGCCCAGGGCCCCTAGGCGGTAGGTGCCCTCGAGGCTCACCCGCGCCGGGTCCAGGCGGAAGGTGCCCGCCAGGCCAAAGCTCCCCTGCCCCCCTTGGGCCCGGGCCTCCCAGCCTTCGCCCTTGAGGCTTAAGGCAAGGGTTTGGGGCAGGCGCAAGGGATTCTGCAAATCCCCCGTGAAGGGGCTTGGGGCGGCGGTGGCGGTCACGTAGTCCGAGAGGGCGCCGCTCAGGCTGGGGGCGAGGAGGTAGCCCACCTGCCCTTGGAGCTGGCCTTGTTCCCAGGTGGCCCCCAGGCTCAAGGCCACGCCTAGGCCCAGGGTGATCTCAGGGTCTCGGCCCTTTTGGCCGCTTGCCAGCAAGGGATCCTTGAAGAGCACGATGATCCCGGCCTCTTTACGGGCCTCGGGCTGGGTCTTGGGGGTGGCCCTGAGCTTCAGGTAGAACCGGTAGCCGGCGGAGACCTGCCCCTCAGGGTTCACCAAGACCCGCACCACCCCGGTTTCCCCGGGGGCCAGGCTCAGGCCCGCCGGGTTTAAAAACACCTGGAACATGGCGGCTTCCGCTTGCAAAAGGATTTCTTCTTTCTGATTGGAGCGGTTGCTGACGTAGACCGGGAACTCAAAGGGCCCCCCTAGGCTGGCCTCGAGGGTGGCGGGAGCGGAAAGGGCTATCTGGATCAGGGGCAACACCCTTAGCCCCACCTCGGTCCTGGCCACTTCCTTTTCCCCCTCGTAGGCCACCACCAAGGCCTTCCCCCGGGTGCCCGCAGGCAGAGGGGGTACCCGTAGGGTGAAGCTTAGGGTTTCCTCCTTGCCCTCCAGCACCGCCTGCCTCTCTTGGGAAAGGGCCTGCCACCCCTCCGGGGGGAAGAGGCGGAAGCGCACCGGCCCTGTTCCCTCCACCCTCAGGCTCAAGGTAAGGTAATCCCCTGGAACCCCGGCTAGGTCCGGGGAAGGAATCAAGCGCACCTGGGCCCAGACCAGGCCAAGAAGGAGGGGGAAAAGAGCCAGAAAACGCCTCATCTCACGGCTGCCTCAAGGCGGTGACCAGGGCCTGGACCACGTAGCTACCGGCGCGCTCGTTGCCGAGAAGCTCGAGGGCGAACTCTAGGCGGATCTCCAGCCAGTCCCCCGTGGGGCCCGCCTGGGTGTAGATGATCTGCGGGGTGCCATCGGCCCTAAGCCAAAGCCCGCCGTTCACCCGGTAGAGGACCTGTCTGGCAGGCAGCACCAAAACCCCGTTTTGATCCTTCAGGTCGGGGATTTGCAGGAGAAGGCTCCACACCCCGGTGGCATTGGAGAAGACCTGAACCGGTAAGACACCCCCCTCCAGGTTGCTGGCGGGGTAGGTGGCGGGAAACGCCTTGGGGGGGTAGTCCTGAAGGTCAAAGGCGATCTGGGTGGTGGGGGTGCGGAGGGCGATGGTCTCGGGGATCAGGGTCTGCACGATCCAGGTGGCCTGGGCCAGGGCCGGGGCCAAGAGGAGGATGAAACCGGCTAACCAACTTTTCATGGGGTACCTCCTTTTCCCCCCTCGTTCGCCGGAGGCCCAGGTGGGGCGCTCAGGGGGGTGCGCAGGGTGAAGGGCAGGTCTGCGGCCACGTCCTTGGTGGGGTCGCCGTAGTTGAGGATGGCCAAAGCGGTGTAGTTCCCTGCGGGCAATGGCCCCACCAGGGTTACCGGGAGGATGCGCACCTGGTCCGGCAGCACCACCACCTCCTCCACCTCGGCTTCCGCCACCTTCCGCCCCATACTGTCCCGTACCTCAAAGCGGCCGGAAAGCTTCTGGGCGGTGTTGCCCGTATTCTGGTACTGGATGGCGAAGCGGTAGGGCTCCTGCGGGTCCTTAGGGGGGCTGGGCACGATCCCGGTGATCCGCCCCCCAGAGGTTAAAGGTCCTATGTTCACGTAGAAGACATGGGCCATGCGCACCCGGAAGGTGGCCAGGGGTACCCCGGGGGGTGGATTGGGATCCTCGGATTCCAGGAAGAGGATGCCCCAGTGGGTGCCGGAGACAGCGTCCTTGGGCACGGTGAGGGTGTAGGTGAGGGGGCGGCTTTGCTTGGGTTCCAGTAAAAATTCCGCCGGAGAAAAGGTGGCCCAGGGGCTTGCGCTTTCCTTCAAGGTACCCGTGGGCAGGAACTGGATCTTTCCCATGGGGTCGTAGGTCCAGTCCCCCAGGCTGACCCGCACCCGCACGGGACGGGTGCCCACGTTGTAGACGGTGAGGGTTTGCGTGAGCACCTCCCCCGGCTTGGCCTCCTTGAGGAGGACGGGCGGTTCCACGCCCAGGGTGCTTTGAGCTAGGGCGCCGAGGGCCAGGGTGAGGAGGAAAGGAAAGATTCGTTTCATGGTTCACCGAGGGAGAAAAGGCCCGGCCCTAGGGCCGGGCCTCCTTGCCGCTTACCAAGCAGTCGTGGCCAGGGTGTAGGTGAGGTTCGCGGTGCTCTTGCCCCAGAGGTCGCTGTTGACCTTGACGGCCACCACCACCAGGTCATCCAGCCAGCTCTTGTAGCCGCACCGCTCGGGGTTGTTGCCGGAGCGGGTTCCCGTGGGGCCGGCCTGCAGGTTGCGGGGGACCAGCTCCAAGGTGGCCCCGTTGGGGAGCTCGTAGAGGCCCGTGGCCGCGCCGAAGGTGTCGCAGGGGTTGTCCTGGATGTAGAGGTGTTGGATCCCTTGAGCGCCCTGAGGGTCGTTGCGGTTTACGGTTAGGTGCCACTGTTTGCCGTTGGAAAACTTCTGCAGGATGAAGCTGCGGTAGCAGACGAAGTGGTTCTTGCTTCCGGGCACCAGTTCCCCGTCCTTATCCAGCTTGATGGGCGGGTAGGCGGTCACCGCCCCGCCACCGTTGATGGTGATGTTGGGCCACTGGGCCACGCCGTAGCTGGTGCCCAAGGGCAGGGTCTGCACCTGGTTGTAGAAGTTGTTCCCCAGCTGGGTCTTCACGTCCTGGTCCGTGAGGCCGTAGACGCAGACCATCTGCCCCCCGAAGTCGGGGGTGGAGTTGGGCCAGCTGGCCCCGTCCAGCCCCGTGAGGTCGAAGGTCAGGGTGGTGACGTCCAGGTGCAACGCCGTAGCCTTGGGGAGGATGAGCTCGATGGTCTGGTTCACGGCAGCCGAGTCAGCGCCTTTGGCGTAGGTGTCGGGGCCGTTGCCCTTGGTGGGGGCCACCGTGGGGGCCTGGGCCAGGGCCAGGGGAGCTAAAACCAGTACTGCTGCCAAAATGCCTTTGCGCATATTTCCCTCCGAATCTGCCCCTCGAGGTGGTGGCCTCTCAGGACGCCCTCACCCTAAGGGAAGGGCGTTACGGGGGCGTTACGAGGAGGAGGCCCGTGGCCCAAGGAACCTCTGGGTTCGTGGTAGGATGAAGGGCAAGGAAGGTAACGCTTTGAAACGTCCCCTTAACGATCCGGTTTATGCCCTGCCCCTTTTCGGCCGGGCCCGGGTGGTTTTCCAGGGTGAGGAGCTGCGGGTTTCCCGCAAGGGGCTGGCCCTGCTTTACTACCTGGCCCTCGAGGGGCCCACCTCGAGGGCCCGCCTGGCCGACCTCCTCTACGGCCATGGCTCGGCCCTGCAAAACCTGCGGGTGGAACTTCACCGCCTGAGCCGGGCTTTGGGGCGAGAGGTGTTCCCCAAGGGGCAGGATCCCTTGAGCTTGCCTTCCTGGCTGAAGCTGGAGACCTTGGGGCACGGGGAGGTTCTGGAGGGCTTGGAGGAGGTGGAGGGCTTGTGGGAGTGGGTGCAGGAGGTGCGCACCCGCTCTGAGGCCTTTCCTGGCCTTCCCTGCCGCCAGGAACTCTTGCGGGAGCTTTCCTCTTTGCACCCCCCATTTCTTTTGGTGTTAAGGGTGCGGCTTGGAGCGGGCCAGCGCCAGCTGGCCCAGGAGCTGGCCCGGGTTCTGGGCCTGGCCTTCCACCAGAGCCTGCGCCCAGAGGGTTTGGTCTACCTGGAGTTCCCCTATCCCCAGGTGCCCTTGCGGGAGCTTCTGCGCTCCAAAGCCTTTTTGGTCCTGAGCCTGGACCCAGGGGAGGAGCCTCGCTTCTTCCTGGAGCTACGCGCCAACTATCCTCCAGAGCGCATGCGGGTGCTGGAGCTATCCCCGTTACCATGGTACGAGGCCAGGCAGGGGCTTTTGGCTGGGTATGGTTTCCAGCAAGCTGCCAGGGCCTACTTCCTGGCGGGAGGCCAGCCTGAATGGATCCCCGAGTGGCTGGCTTCGGCTGGTTGCCCTCAGCGCCTCCTGGCCCAGCTTCGCCTACAAGCCCGTTGGCTTAGCGAACCCGCCCGCGTGGCCTTGGAGCGGCTTTCCGTGGCCTTGGGGCCCATTCCTGAGCAGGCCCTGGACGCCCTGGGGGCTCTGCCCTACCTGGAGGAGCTGGAGCGCAAGGGATGGCTGGTTTACGGGGAAGGCTACCGCTTTGCCAAGGAGGCGGAGCGCCGCCTTTTTTCTTATACCCTGCCCCCGGGCCGAAGGCGCGAGCTTCACGAGCGGGCGGCTACCGCCTTAGCTCTTGCGGGCCGCAACCAGGAGGAGGCCCTGCACCGGAAGGCCTTGGGGGAGGGGTACCCAGGCCTCCTCGATCCTCGTCTGCGCCAGGCCCTGTTTGGAGAGGGGAGGGTTTGGGAACGAAGGGGGCTGGGGCGGGAACTGGCCTTGCTTGTGCAGGGCGGCCAAGGGGTTTTCCCCTTGGGGCAGGGGTTTGGCCTGGCTCTTTTGGAACCCACGGATAAGGCCCACCTGGACTTCGCCTCCTTGGAGGAGGAGGCGGTGTTGGAGCTGGTAGGGGAAGCTTATGCTCCCCAGGACTCCTGGGGCCTGCTTTTGGCCTTACGGGGAGCCTGGGGGGAAGGGTATATCCAGCTGGAAGGGGCTTTCGCCCACCGCATGCTCCTTCCCCCTGGCCCTTTCCGCCTGCGTTTTTCCGGTTTGGGGGTGGCGGAGTTTTCCCTGCGGGCCTACCGTCCGCGGTCGGACGAGGGCACCTCCCGTTCAGGCAAGGCTCCGGTGGACGTGTGGGTCTTAGCGGCGAAGAAGGCCCAGGAGATTCCAGAGCAGGGTGAGAAGAAGGGAAAGAACCAGGGCCGAAGTGATGGGAATGTACACCCGTAGGCCTTCCCGCTCGATTCGGATGTCCCCCGGCAGGTGGCCGAACCAGGAAAAGACCTTGGGGAAATAGAGGAGCACGAGACCCAGAAGGACCAGTAAAACTCCGAGAAAAAGCAGAGCCTTACCCACCTCCATCCCGAACCTCCAGATAGGCGGTGAGGGCGGCACCCAAGAGCCCAGCCTCCCCTCCCAGAAGGGCCCGGCGCAAGGGGGGTATCTCCCAGCCCGAGAGGTAATGGCGATAGGCTTCCTCCAAGGCCTCCCAGTACGCCTGAGGGGCGTTCAGGGCCAGGCCCCCGCCCACCACCACCGCCCCGGGATCGAAGGCCTTGACCAAGCTGGCCAGGCCCATGCCCACGTAGCGGGCCGCTTGGAGGAGGATGCGCTCCGCCTTGGCCTCGCCTTCTTGGAAAAGCTGGAAGAGCTCCTTGGTATCCACCTTGCGGTGGTAGGCGTAGGAGGCCTCCCGCTCCAGGGCCCGGCCCGCGGCCAGGGCCTCGAGGCACCCCTCCAGCCCGCAGCCGCACACCGGCCCCCCGGGGAGCAGGGTGATGTGGCCTAGCTCCCCTCCCTGCCCCCTCTCTCCCCTTAGGACCCTCCCCCCCAGGACCACCCCGCCCCCGATCCCGGTGGAAACCGTGAGGAAGAGGGAGCTTGTCTCCCCCTTGGCCGCTCCCAGGTGGTGTTCGGCCAAGGCGGCGGCGTTGGCGTCGTTTTCCAGGTACACGGGCCTTTTGGTGGCCTCCTCCAGAAGGCGGCGGATGGGAAAGTTCACGAGACCCCGGATGTTGGGGGTGAAGCGGATCACCCCCTCCTTGAAGTCCAAGGGACCCGGGGTGCCCAGGCCGATGGCCACGCCCTTCACCCCAGCCTCCGCCTCTGCTTTGGCCGTGGCCTCCGCCAGGGCCTGGACCACCGCCAGGCCCCCTTCCTCAGGGGTGGGGAGGACCACCCGGGAAAGAAGCCTTTCCCCGTCAAAGACCCCGGCGGCGATCTTGGTCCCCCCCAGGTCCAAGCCCACCACGGTCATGGGATCTCCTCCTCCAAAACCGCCTCCGCTTCTCCCCAAAAGCCCTCGGGTACCCAAAGGTTCACGTCCCCCATGTAGGTGCCCAAGGCGGCCTCGGGAAGGCCGGAAAAGGGGGTTTCCAGGATCACGGGGATGCCCCTGGCCTCGAGCCTCGCCCTCACTCCCTCGGCCACGGGCCGGGGGGCGGTGAGGAGCCTGCGGTAGGGGGTGCCGGCGATCAAGCGGCGTTCCATAACGCCTCCACCAGGCGTACGTAGTCCTGGGCGGCCCCTTCCACCTCGGCCAGGAGGATATGCTCCCTGGAAGTGTGGGCCAAAGAGGGGTCCCCCGGGCCGTAGCCCAAGACGGGAGCCTTGGTGCCCAGATAGGGGGCGTCGGTGGTGAAGGGCCAAAGGCCCGCCCCTTCCTGGCCCAGGGCCTTAAGGGCCGCAAGGAGCAAGGGGTGGTCCTCCGGCAAGCGGTAAGGAGGCCAGAGGGCGGGGATGACGAGGCGCACCTCCCCCGAGGCCCGCTCCTCCTCGGGGATGTAGACCGAGGCATCCCCCAGGGCCTTGAGGTTATCCAAAAGGGTTTCCAGGTTGGCCTCGGGCTCGTAGCGCACGTCCAGGTACAGGCGGACCACCCCGGGGGTCTGGTTCCGGGCCCCGGGGTAGGTGTCCACCCGGGTGGGGGTGAGCTTGAGACCAGGGGGAAGGGGAAGTTCCCGTAGGGCCAGGAGGTACTCCCCCAGGGCGTAGAGGGGGTTTTCCGGGCCCGAGAGGGCGGCGTGGGTCTCCTCTCCTTCAAAGTCCGCCCAGACCTCCGCCCGGCCCCGGTGGCCCCGCATGAGCCTTCTCCCTGAGGGCTCCCCCAGGATGAAGGCCAGGGGGGAAAGTCTTTCTGCGGCATGACGGCTCCCCAGGCCCCCCACCTCCTCCTGCACCGTGGCCAGGAGGCGCACACGTCCCTTGAGGGGTCTTTGGGCAAGGGCCTCGAGGGCCAGGAGCATGGCCACCAAAGGACCTTTCATATCCACCGCCCCCCGGCCCCAGACGGCCTCCTGGGCCACGGTGCCCTGGGGGTAGGGCCAGTGGGTGGGATCCCCCACGGGCACCACGTCCAGGTGCCCGGTTAGCACCACCTCGGGTTCCTTCTCCCCCAAGAGGGCCTCCACGTTTCCCGCCTCGTCCAGGGTGGCCGTCAGGCCTATACCCTTAAGGGCCTCCAGGAGGAGGGTTGCCGCTTCCCCTTCCTGCCCGGGGAGGCTTTCCGCCTGGAGGAGGCGGGAAAGAAGCCGGATCCAGTCCACGACCCTATCCTACACCCCGGCCCAGGGCCACCGCATACAGGGCTATCCCTAAGGCCACGGAGGCGTTCAGGGACTCGGCCTCTTCCCGGATGGGGATGCGGAAGAGCTCGTCGCAGGCCTCCCGCACCAGCCGGCGCATACCTTCTCCCTCCGAGCCCACCACCAGGGCCAAGGGCCTTTGGAAGTCCAGCTCCTTGGGGGTTTTCCCCCCCCTTACATCCAGCCCGTATACCCAAAGCCCCCTTTTCTTGACCTCCTCCAGGGTCCGGGGAAGGTTTTTCACCTTCACCACGGGAAGCTTTAAGGCGGCCCCAGCGCTGGCCTTCAGGGCCAGAGGGGAGAGGGGAGCGCTCCTGCGTTCCTCCGAAACCACCCCGTGGGCCCCCAGGGCCAGGGCGCTTCGGATCATGGCCCCGTAGTTCCTGGGGTCGGTAATGCCGTCCAGGAAGACCAGAAGGGGGAGCTCCTTGCGGGCTTCCGCCAGAAAGAAGGCTTCCTCCAAGGGAGCGTAGCAGGGCTCCTCCACCTCCGCCGCCAGGCCCTGGTGGTGGGTGGTGCGGAGGAGGGTGTCCAGCTCGATCCGGGGCACCAGGGTGTACTCTGCCCCGAGCCTCTCCAGCTCCCTTAAAAGCCAGGCTTCCACCCCCCGGGCCACCAGGACGCGCCGCACCCGGCCCTCCTTCAGGGCCTCGAGGACCGGGTTCCTTCCGTAGATCCACATGGCCTGAGTTTACGACGGGGTATCATGAAGGCGAAGGAGGCGAACCATGTACAAAACCATCCTGATGCCCACGGACGGTAGCCCCTGTAGCCTGCAGGCCCTGGAGCACGGCCTTTCCCTGGCCAAAGCCTTGGGGGCCAAGGTCCACTTCCTCTACGTGCTGGAGAACCCCGCCCAGGCCATCTGGATCGCCCCGGAGAGCGTCCCTTATGGCCTTGAGCTCCTGGAGGATCTGAAGAAGGCGGGGGAGGAGGCCATCGCCAAGGCCTTGAGCCTGGCCCAGGAAAAGGGGGTGGAGGCCACGGGGGAGGTGAAGGAGGGGGTGCCCGTGCCCACCATCGTGGAGGCGGCCAAGGGATTCGACCTCCTGGTCATGGGCACCCACGGGCGCACCGGGCTGGACAAGCTCCTCCTGGGCTCGGTGACCGAGGGGGTTTTGCACCGAGTGGGGATACCCGTTTTGGTGGTGCGGTGCCGTTAACCCCATTTCCCCGCCAGTAAGGGGGAGCCCTGGCTGTAGCGATGCGGCTGATTAGCGCCTTCGTTTCCTCGAGGGTGGCCCCCAGCGACCCCTGGTACGCCCGCTTGGTCCGCTACGGGGAGGTGATGGCCGAGGAAGGCTTTGGCCTGGCCTGTGGGGGCTACCAGGGGGGGATGGAGGCTTTGGCCAAGGGCGTGAAGGCCAGGGGAGGGGTGGTGGTGGGGGTGACGGCCCCTGCCCTCTTCCCTGAGCGGAAGGGCCCGAGCCCCTACGTGGACGTGGAGCTCCCTGCCGCCAGCCTCCCTGAGCGCATCGGCCGCCTTTTGGACCTGGGGGCGGGGTACCTGGCCTTGCCGGGTGGGGTGGGCACCTTGGCCGAGCTCACCCTGGCCTGGAACCTCCTCTATCTGCGGCGGGGCCTGGGGCGGCCCTTGGCGGTGGACCCTTACTGGCTTGCCCTCCTCAAGGCCCACGGGGAGATCGCCCCGGAGGACCTGGCCCTTTTGCAGGTGGTGGCGGACGAGGAAGACCTGCGGCGCTTTTTGCGGAGCCTATGAGCGAAACCCTTGTGGTGTACGTGCCGGATCTGGGCCAGGGGGTGAGCTTCTACCAGGCCTTGGGGCTGGCCCTGGAGGAGCTCATCCCGGAAAGGGAGGCCCTTCTGGCTCCCCTCGAGGGGCCCCTTCTCCTCTTGCGCCCTGGAAGCGGGGGAGTGGAGCAGGGGCCCAACCGCCCTCGGCCCGAGGGGCGGGGCTTTGCCCGGCTCGGGGTGGAGGAAGGCCGCCTGGTCTTCTTCGTGGAGAACCTGGGTCACGAAAAGCTTCGCCTTGCCAAGTACGGCCTTCCCTTCCGCGAGACGGGGGAGCACCTCCTCCTCTTTGACCCAGGGGAGAACCCGGTCTTGGTGCGGGAGCTTCCCCCAGAGAAACCTTCCTGATCGAGGGGATACATGAAGCTTTGGCTTTTGGACCTGGACGATACCCTTCTTGTGGACCACCGGGTGGGCGAAGAGGTCTTAGGCCGCCTGGGGCAGGAAGCAGGGGTGGAGGGTCTATTCCAGGTGGTGAGGCAAAAAGCAGAGGAGTTCTTCCGACAGGCTCCCTTCTACCCCTGGGCCGAGCGCATTGGCCACTCGGCCCTGGAGGCCCTTTGGGCCCGCTACTCCACCCCGGGGCTGGAAACCCTGGCGGAGTGGGCCTGGCCCTTTCGGGAAAGGGTTTTTCGGGAAGCCCTTGGGGAGCTGGGCGGTCCTGTGGAGCGGGCAAGAGAGCTGGCGGAGGCCTTTTTCCGGGAGAGGCGCCGCTACCCCCTTTTCCCCGAGGTGCCAGAATTTCTGGAGAACCTTCGGGTCAGGGGAGGTATCCTGGTCCTCCTCACCAACGGGGTTCCTGACCTGCAACGGGAAAAGCTCTTTGGGGCCGGCCTGGGAGGGGCTTTCCCCCTCACCCTCATCTCCGGGGAGGTGGGCCTGGGCAAGCCGGACCCCCGGCTCTTCCGCATGGCCCTCTGCGCCTTCGGCGTGGGCCCGGAGGAGGCGGTGATGGTGGGGGATAACCCGGAGCGGGATATCCAGGGGGCCCTTTTGGCGGGGGTGAAGGCGGTATGGGTGGACCGGGGCCACCGCCCCAAGGACCCCCGCTACCCCGCCCACTTGGAGGTGCGGGACCTGCGGGAGGCCCTGGCCCTCCTGGGGGGGTAGGCCCCCTTTGGTGAGCCTGTTTCCTATCCGCCTCGCCCGTTGGGGTAGGCTTGGGGCGATGCACGAGGTTCTCCTGGTCCTCCACAACCTGCTCCGCTGGTTCGTCCTGGCCTTCGGCCTCTGGGCCCTCCTGCGCCCGGAGGCCCGGCCCGGGGCCTTCTTCGCCCACACCCTCACCCTGCAGGTGGTCCTAGGGGTGGTCTTGGCCTTCGCCAGCCCCCTGGTCCAGGGGGCCCTCCTGGCCCTGGACGAGGTGATGCGGGCCGGCGGGGAGCCCCGCTACTTCGTGGCGGAACACTGGGTGGGGGGGCTCATCGCCCTCGGCCTGGCCCACGCCGGGCTGGCCCAGGCCCGCAAGGGAGGGCGCTGGGCCCGGCCCCTCTTCGCCCTGGCCCTTCTCCTCGTCCTCCTTTCCATCCCCTGGTTCCGGCCCCTTCTTAGGTTTTAGCCGAGGAGCTCGGCCACCGGGAGAGAAAAGGAGGGGAAGGCCGCGGGAGCCAGGTGGTTTCCTGGGGCCAGGGTTTGGACTTCCCGGTAACCCTCGGGGGAGGGGGAGCGAAAGACGTGGAGCCGCTTGCCCTCCAGGTCCAGCACCCAGAGCTCAAGGACCCCATGGCGCGCGTATAGGGGTGCCTTAACCGCAAGGTCGTAGGCCAAGGAGGCCTCCGCCACCTCCACCAGGAGGAGGATATCCTGGGGGCCGGGGTGCTCCTCCTGGTAAAGGTCAGGCTGGGGGCGCAAAAGGGCCAGGTCCGGCTGGGGCTCGCTGAAAGGGCTAAGGCGCACGGGGTCCTGTACGGCGATAAGGCAGGCCCCTTCCATCTCCAAGGGGGTGAACAGGCGGCGAAGGCGCCGCACGGCGGCGGCATGGCGGCTACCGATGGGGCTCATTTCCCAAACCTCTCCCTCCAGAAGCTCCACCCGGTTGTCCTCTCCCAGGAGGCCCGCCTGGGCCATCCTGTGGAACTCCTCCACGGTAAACCGCTTGCGCACCGGGGTCATGGTCTCATCTTAAAGCGGGTGGGTCTTCCTCCAGGAGATAGGCCACCGCGGCGTACCCCACCACGCGGCTTGCGTCATGGGAAGCCTCGGCGCTGGTGGCGTAGGCGAGGAGCCTAGGCCGCCATCCTAGCCCTTGGGCCAGGGCGGTGAGGGTGGCCCAGGGAAGGCGGCCGCAGGCCTCAGCCTCGGCCACCCCCTCCGCGTCCAGGGCCAGGGCCTTTTCCAGGGTGGAGGCGTCCCGCTTCCGGGCCACGGGGTCAGGGTGGTAGTGGGAGAGGTCGCTGGAGGCCACCACCAGGTCCTCCTCCCCCAGTTCCGGCAAGAGGGCCTCGGCCACCTCTTGGGGGGCCACCTCCCCGAAGAGGAGGGGGAGGATGGGCGTGCCCGGCAAGGCTACCTGGAAGAAGGGGAGGAGGACCTCGAGGCTGTGCTCCTCCCGGAAAGGCTCCTCATAGGTCAGAAAGGGAGGGCCCTTTTCCCCAAGCCTCCTCCCCCCTTCCAGGTCCACCGCCACCTCCCCCAAGGGGGTGGCCCAGGCCCGGTAGGGGTAAAAGGCTACGCCCAGGAAGGGCACAAAGTGGCTGGGCCCTAGAAGGAAAATCCGCTTCGCCTTTCCCCTCCAAGCGGAAAGGGCCCGGAAGCCCTCCGCCATCACCTTGCCGCAGTAGAAGTAGCCCGCGTGGGGGGCAAGAAGGCCCCGCACCCCTGGGTCAGGGGCGGCCTGGGCTTCTTGCAGGAGGCGTTCCACCTCCTGCCGGAGCCTTGCGGGTTCCGAGGGGTAAAAGTACCCGGCCACCGCCGGGGGCCTCACCAGGTCCATACCCCAGGGATCCTCCTCCCGCACCCTGGGCAGACGCCTGGGGTGTCCCAGAGGGTTTCCACCCGGTAGCCCCGCCTCTGGACGAGGAGCCTGCCGCAGTCTGGGCAGCGGGTGGAACTTCGCTCCGGGTCCAGGACGTTGCCCACGTAGACAAACTTCAGGCCCTCCTCCTTGGCGATCTCGTAGGCCCGCACCAGGGTGGTGTGCCGGGTGGGCCTAAGGTCCAGCATGCGGTAGTCGGGGTGGGCGGCGGTGAGGTGCCAGGGCACTTCCGGGGAAAGCCCCTTGAGGAAGCGGGCCATGGCCCGCACCTCCTCCGGGGCATCGTTGTAGCCCTCCAGGAGGAGGGTGGTCACCTCCACCCACACGCCCTTCGCCACCAGGTGCTCCAGGCTTTGCAGCACGGGTTTTAGCCGGGCCCCGCAGACCTCCCGGTAGAACTTCTCGGTGAAGCCCTTGAGGTCCACGTTGGCCGCATCCAGGTAGGGCGTTATGTACTCCCAGGCCTCCTCCGTTTCAAAGCCGCTGGTGACGAAGACGTTTTTCATGCCCCGTTCCTTGGCCAGCTTGGCCGTGTCGTGGGCGTATTCGATCCAGACGGCAGGCTCATTGTAGGTGTAGGCCAGAAGCCGCACCCCCAGGGCTTCGGCCTCCGCCACGATGGCCTCCGGGGGCCAGTCCTCCCCGATGGGCCGGTCCAGGTGGCCTTCCGGCGTGACCTTGAACTCGCGGAACTGGGAAATCTGCCAGTTTTGACAGAAGGCGCAGAAGAGGTTGCACCCCACGGTGCCCACCGAGAGGATGCCCTCCCCAGGGTGGAAGTGGTAGAGGGGCTTCTTCTCCACGGGGTCCAGGTGGACCGCGGCGGCCTTGCCGTAGGTGACCAGGTAGAGCCTCCCCCCGAGGTTGCGCCGCACCCCGCACTTGCCCGCACTGCCTTCGGGCACGGCGCAATAGTGGGCGCAGGCCCGGCACTGCACGTACCCCTTGGGCAAGGGCCGGGCCAGGTCAGCTTCCCTTAGGGTAGCGGTGAGGGTCATTTCATAGGGCCTACCCTCAGGATAGCACCGGCGGAGGGGCTCTTGCGTAGACTTTAGGCGTGGCCGCCTTCCCCCCCGAAAGGGAGGAGGACTTCGCCCCCCATGTGCCGGAAGAGGTCCTCCGCCGGGGCCTGGCCTACTTCAAGGAGGGCCGGGTGCGCCGCCTTTTCCGGGTGGGGGAGAGGCTTCTGGGGGAGGTGCAAGGCTCCGAGCCCACCCCCTACCGGGTGGAGGTGGGGCCGGGGCTTGTGGGGCGGTGTACCTGCCCCTACCCCTCCTTTCCCTGCAAGCACGCGGTGGCCCTTCTCTACGCTCACCTGGAGCGGAAGGCCCAGGACCTGGGGGCCCTTTTGGCGGCCCTGCCCCCGGAGGAGGCCAAGGGCCTCCTCCTGCGCCTGGCTCACCTCCCCGAGGTGGCCCTCCTCCTGGCCGAGGCCCTGGTGCCGGAGGAGGCCTTCTTGGAGGGGGTGCGGGCCCTGCGCCAGGCCTTCCGCCTGGGGGAAGGGGAGGAGGAGGCCAGGAGGCTTCTTTTACGCCTGGACCGGGCGGGAAGGAAGGAGGTGGAGGCCTTTTTGGAGGCCCTGCCCCTGGCGCCCTTCGACCCCGAGCCCTACCTGCGGGCGGCTTTGGCGCGCTATTTGCAACTTTCCCCTAGGCTTTCCTTCCTCCTCGCCCTTTACCTGCGCCACCCCTCGGAGGGGGTGCGGGAGGCCTTCTTGGAGGCGGCTTTGGAGGAGCCAAATGGGGCTTTGGGCCTCCTCCAGGGGGCGGATCCCTCAGGGCTCAAGCGGGGGCTTCGGGCGGAGCTCCTCTTCCGCCTGGGGCGGGTGGAGGAGGCCTTGGGGGCGTTGCGGGAGGGCCTCGAGGGGGTGGAGGACTACCTCCTCCTGGTGGAGCGGCTTCTCGCCCTGGGCCGGACGGAGGAGGCCCTCAAGTACGCGGAGGAGGCCCGGGAATGGTTCGGCAAGGACCCCAGGCTCCTTCCCCTTTTGGACCTCCTGGTGGCCCACCGGGGAAGCCCGGAGGACCACCGGGCCCGCTTCGCCCTAAAGCCCAACCTGGAGGACTACCTGGCCCTCAAGGCCAAGCTGGGCCGGGCCTTTCCCGAGGAGCGCAAGGCCCTCCTGCGCCAAGTCAAAGACCCCGCCCTCCTCGCCCGCATCTACCTTCTGGAGGAGGATTGGAAGGCCCTGGACCGCCTCCTCAAGGGCGCCCCGCCCGAGGCCTACCCCCGCTTGGCGGAGGCCCTGGAGGCGAGGCTTCCCGAGGAAGCCAAAAAGCTCTACCTGGAAGGGGCAAGGCGGGAAACGGAGAAAGGCACCCGTAAGGCCTACCGGGAGGCGGCGGGTCTTCTCCTGCGCCTGGCCCGTTTGGACCCCAAGGGGGCGCGGGAGGCGGCTTGGGTTTTGGCCCGGGCCTTTCCCCGGAGGAAGGCCCTTTGGGAGGAGCTAGGGCCCCTGCTCTCGGAGAACCCTCATGAGCCTGCCCCAAAATAGTCCTGTGGAGCGCTTTCCCTGGGTGGAGGTCTTCCGGGGTTTAGCCATCCTCGAGGTGGTCCTGCACCACGTGACGGGCCGCTTCCTCCGGGAGCTTGCCCCGGAAAGCCCGGCCTGGTTTCTCCTGGCGGCGGTCAACCGCACCCTGCACTTCGCGGTGCCCGCCTTCCTCTTCATGACCGCCCTGGTCCTAGGAGCAGGGCTTCTGAGGGAGTTCCGCTTGGGCCGCTACCTCAAAAACCGCGCCCTGCGCCTCCTCTGGCCCTACCTCCTCTGGAGCGGCGTCTACCTGGCCTTCCGCTACTGGGATCACGGGGTTTTCCAGCCCGAGCGCCTTGTTCACCAGCTCCTTTGGGGCAAGGCCTACTTCCACCTCTACTTCCTGGCGGTGGCCCTGCAGCTTACCCTGCTCCTCCCCCTCTTCCTCCCCTTCCTCCGGAGGCGGCCTCACGGGGCCTGGTTTCTCCTCCTGGGGGTGGGGCTTACCCTCTTGGTCTACTTCCTGAACCGCCACTACCGTTTCCTGCCCTATCCAGGGAGCTTTGTCCTTTGGTACACCCCGGCCATCGTGCTGGGCCTTTACCTGGCGAGCCGCCTGGAACACCTCCCCCGCCTCCTGCGCCTTTGGCCTTTGGCCCTGCTCCTGGCTGTCCTGGGCCTCTGGGGATACCTGCCCCTGGCCCTAGACGTCCTGCGGCGCCTTCCGGTGAACACCTTCCACTACCAGGCCTTCCACTGGCTCTTCACCACCGCCATGGCCTTCCTCCTCCTGGCCTTGGCCTTCGCCCTGGCCCGCACCCCCTTGCGGGGCCCCTTGGCCTTCCTGGGCCGCTACTCCCTGCAGATCTACCTGCTCCACCCCATGGTGCTCCGCCTTTTGGAGAAGTACCCCGGCTTCCCGGAGCCCTTGGGGCTTAAGCCTGCCTTCGCCATCTACCTGGGCCTGGCCCTCCTCCTGCCCCTCCTCCTGGCCCGGCTTTTGGCCCGGGCCCGGGTCTCGGTGGCGGTCTTCGGCCGCTGATATCCCACCTGGACCCCATCCGCGTGGTGGCCCCGGCCAACGGTTGAGGCAGGGCCTTGGGTTCCGGGAAAGGAGGGCAGGCTTCTGGGGAAAAGGGTATGAGGGCATGGGTTGGTCTTTTCCTGGCCTTGCTCTTCCTCCTAGGGGGAGGATCCCCTAGCTGGGAGCGGGTTCCAGGGGGCATCCTCTACCAAAGGGAAGGGGTTAGGCTCTTCGCCGAGCTGTGCCTGCCCCAAGGGCGGGCAAGCCGGGTCCTGGTCCTGGTGCCGGGGGGCTTCGGCCCTCCCACGGAGGCCATGGGAGAGCGGTGCCGCCGGTGGGCGGCAAGGGGTTTCCTGGCCGTGGTTCCCCACCTCCGCGGACGGGGGAGGAGTGGGGGGCGCATCACCGGCTGCCTCGAGGAGGCGGAGGACCTGGCCCTCCTGGGCCGGATCCTGCCCCAACTTGGGGTGAGGGCCCACGCCTACGCCGGCTACTCCCTGGGGGCCTGCGTGGCCCTGAAGGCCGCCGCCCTGGAAGGAAAGGCCCGGGGAGTGGCCTTCGTCATCGGGCCCGTGGACTTTGCCGAACAGGTGGAGATCCTCAGGCGCACCCGGCCTGAGGCCCTCGCCCGCTGGCGGGAGATCTTCGGAGGGCTCCCAGAGGAGTGCCTGGAGTGCTACCGGAGGCAAAGCCCCTTGCCTTTGGCCGCCCGGCTCCAGGCCCCCCTCCTGGTGGTCCAGGCGGGCAACGACCCCTTGATCCCACCCGCCCAGGCTTGCCGCTTGCGGGATGTGCGGGAGGAGGCGGGGCGGCGGGTGCACCAGGTGGCCCTCACCCGGGAAGGAGAGGCCTGGACCCTCCCCCTCACCAAAGGGCGGGCTTGCCTCAGGCCCACAGGGTTTGGCTCCCTGGCGGAGGACCACCTGATCCTCTTCCCCGATCTGCACCACGCCGTGACCCCGGCCATGGAGGCCCTGGTGGAGCGGTTTGTTCTGGCCTGGCTCCGCTAAGGGGCCAAAAGGGGTATGGCCTGGGCCAGCATCCGCCTAAGAAGGGGTTCTAGGGCCTTGGCTTCCTCCTCCGTGTAGGCGTGAAGCTCCACCGGAAGGCCCCCAAAGGCCTTTCGCGCCAGGCGGTGGAGGTCTTGGCGGGAAGGGCCTTCGTAGATGAGGAGCACGTCCACGTCGCTTCCCGGTAGCGCCCGACCCGCGGCCCAGGAACCGAAGAGGTAGGCCCGCCGCAGGGGAACTTCTTCCTGGAGCACCGCTAGCCCCTCCCGCAGGCGCTTTAGGATTTCCTCCTTAGTCCATGGGGGGAAGAAGACCCTTACAGAAGGCATAGACCTCCTCGGCATAGCGTAAGAGCCTTTCGGCCTCCGGACGCCGGTACCGCTCAAAGGGAGCCCCTTCGGGGAGGGCGTCGGGGTAACGGGTGGGGATGTAGGCCTTGTCCAACTCGCTGGCCCCGTCCAGAAGGGCTTCGCTCACGGGGTATTGTCGGGCCAGCTCCTCCAGGAGGCCCTGCACCGAATGTCCCCAGGCCACGGCCCCCAGATGCTGAAAGACGGCTTTGACCGCTTTTTCCGCTGCCTGCTGAGCGGAAAAGGCAGCCCATTCGTAAAACCCGTTCTCCAGAGCGAAGCGCGCGTGCTCCAGGTCCCTTTTCGCCTGAAGGAAAAAATCCCGGCTTCGCTCCACAAAGGCAGTATAGACCATGCCAGACTTGACCGCTATACGGCATATAGCCCCAGGAACCGCAGCGCGGCCAGGGGGTTGAAGGAGAAGGCCTCCAAGGCCGCCTTCTTCCGGCGTATCCCCTTCCAGTTCAGCCACGACACCAAATGCGCCCGCAACATCGCCAGCACCTCACCCCCTCGCCCCCACACCTGAGAAGCATCCTCCCGCAAAAGCACGTCCCGCACCCAAAAAGACCCGTTCTCCACACCCCACCGCCCCACCCAAACCTCCCCCAGCACCCCAGCATCCGCCTCATCAATGTGTTTGCCCAGAGGGCAAAGCATCCGGCCCCAGGCTGGTCAGGGCCTACCCCTCCGTCCGCCCCACCTCCCCGTCCCCCTCCCGCTCCCACACCGCCCGGGTCTCCCCAGGCAAAGCCCCCTCCGCCATCCCCGCCAACACCTCCCGCACCCACCCCAGCAACTCCCCCTGGTTCCCCTTCAAGACCAGGAAGTACTCCCCCCTTTTGCCCGCACCCCGGGGGCCACCTCGGGGTACAGGAAGCCCGCATCCCCTACCACCACCTCCCCGCCAGACCCCCGGCCCCCAGGCGCTCCAAAAGCTCCAGGAGAGCCCCCTGTTCGCTTCCCTCCGCCCTGGCCTGGGCCAGGGTCCGCCCCAGGGAAAGGGCCCATGTCACGGGCGAAGCCCGTACCTTGGCCTCGACCAGGCGCACCTGGGGGCTCTTGCCCTTGCCGCTTCCCCGGAGGGCCTTCCCGTCGGCCACCAGGACCTTTTCCCCTTCCCGCTCCGTTTCCGGGAAGACGGCGGCCAGGGCCTGGGCCGAGGCTTGGGGGTCCAGGCGGTGGAGGAGCCCGGTGAGGGCGGTGTGGCCCGGGGGCTTGCGCAGGCCCAGGTGGGGGAGGAGGTGGGGGTGGGCGCGGGGGTCGGGAACCTGGGATAGGGCTTCGCGCAGGGTCATGGAGGGCTATCTACCCCAAAAGGGGTATACCGGTCAAGTTTGGTCCAAAGGGCTGAACCTTCACACGGCTTTCACACGACTTGCTAACATGAAACCCGTAGGGGAGGTTGCGAACAGTTGCCCCCCAGCCACCCTTTCCCTACCCCACACCAAGTCCTGCTCCCAAATCCCGTCATCCCCCACAACCTCCCTTCGTACAGGGCAAAAGGCTTAGCCCTCTAGAATGTTCCCTAGGGGTCTAGACGTGAAGGGGAAGAAACGCAAAGGCAAGGGCAAAAGGCCCCAGTCCTTCGTCGGCCTGGAAGCCCTTCTCGTCTTCCCCGACCACGGGGACTACGTAGCCACCCTGGACCTGATGCGTCGCTTCTCCGCCGCCTTCCGCTTCGCCTACAACAGGCTTCTGGAGGGGGAAAAGCGGGAGGATCTGAAAAAGGAAGACGGCCCCCTCTGCACCCTCTTCCGCCTCAACACCCGCTACGCAGATGACGCCCTCCTGAAGGCCCAGGCCCTCCTCACCTCCCAGGTGGAGCTCGGGGAGAACCCCCGCAAGGTGGTCTTCGGGGGGAGGAAGCTCTTTACAGACCTGGCCCGGCTCAAACGGAGCAACCTCCCGCTCTATGAGCGGAAGAAGGCGGAGTGGCGGGAAAGGCGCAAGGGCACCCTCTACGCCCGTGGGGATAAGAGCAAAAAGGGCAACCCTCACCTGCGCTTGGTGGTGCAGGACGGAAGCCTCTTCGGGGCCCCTACACCCCAAATGAACCTCTGGCTTCAGATCAACCTGGGGGAAAAGCGCTACGCCTGGGCCCTGGTGAAGACCTCCCACCCCAGGCTCCAAGCGCTTCTGTCCCGGGTGTATGCCCATGAGCCCTACAACGTGGAACTCGCCTTGCGGGAGGGGAGGGTCTACGCCCTCTTCTCCTGGGAGGAGGAGCTTCCTCCAGTTTCCCTCACCCAGGAGGGGGGCGTCCTGGCCCTGGACGTCAACGCCGACCCCTACGGGCTGGCCCTGGCGGTGGTGAACCCGGACGGGAGCCTCAGAAGGCACCTCACCCTCTCCCTGGAGGAGGTGGACCGGGCCAAGAACCGGGGGGCCAAGGAGATCGCCCTCTGGCGGATGGCCCACCAGATCGTCTCCCTGGCCCAGGAGGAGGGGGTGGCCATCGCCACGGAGCGGCTGAAGCACCTTCCCAAGGGCAGACGGGGAGATGGTCTTGGGCCTGCTTTCCGCCGCCAAGCCCACCGCTTCGCCTACCGCTCCCTCCTGGGGAAGGTGCACGCCTTGGCCCGGAAGAAGGGCATCCAAAGCCTGGAGGTGAACCCCCAGGACACCTCCACCATCGGGATGCTGAAGTACGCCCCCCTCCTGTCCTTGTCCAAGGACGTGGCCGCGGCTTACGTGATTGGCCGGAGGGCCTTGGGGTTCAAGGAGGAGATCCCCAAACCCCTCAAAGCCCTCCTCCAGG